>JANRKA010000182.1:0-45452 GCA_033875325.1 Elusimicrobiota bacterium
GGGCGGGCGGGGGCTGATGGCCGACGCAGCGGGTGGGCAGGCCGTAGAGCGGCTTCAAGTCCACGGGCACGCGCTCGGCGACGAGGAAGGCCAGGAGCTTGAGCGTGGTCGAGACCTCGTCCTGCCCACGCGCGTCGATGGCGCGGGCGGCGTGCGGGAGCGGCCCGAGTATCTTGCCGATCATGCGGGTGCACGAGCCCTGCGGGCCCAGCTCGATGAAGGTGCGCACGCCGTCCTCGTAGGCGCGTTTGACCAAGGCGGAGAAGTCCACGGAGCGGATGGCCTGGGTGGTGATGGACTCCGCCGCGGTCTCGCGCGTCGGCAGGTAGGACTGCCCGAAGGCCCCGGAGTAGTAACGCAGGCCCGCGGGCGGGTTCGTGGGGAACAGGTGCAGCTCGCGGTACTGCTTCTCGACGAGTTTGGCGCCCGGGAAGTGCACCGTCGACACGCCCTGCAGCGGCAGGTACATGCAGCCCAGGCCCTCGACCAGCTTCTCGACGGCCTGACGGTAGCCGCCGACCACGCACTCGAAGGGCGTGTTGACGATGAGCAGGGCCGCGCGCTCCGCGCCTTTGGCGGCCTTGTGCACGGCGTCGGCGGGCCGGTCGATGACGCCGAGCACCCAGTCCATCTTCTCCTCGGCCGGCAGATGCCAGAACTGCCGCGCGGCCTCGCAGGGCCCCGCCAGGTCGGAGACGAACAGGCTCGACCCCTTCATGCGCCGGAGCATCTCGTCGCGCGCCGTCCAAGCTCTGGTCGCGAACAACGACGCCGTTTCCCCGAGAGAATAGCCGATGAGCGCCGTGGGCTCCACGCCGAAGGACCTCAGCAGGTCGCTCGTGGCCGCGCCGTGGGCCACCGAGGCGAAGATGAGGGCGTGATAGTCGTCGTTGAGCGCGCGTTCGGCGCGGGCCTCCCACCCCTCCGGCCAGGTCAGGCTCCACGGCGTCACGCGGGCGGGCACGAGCTGGTCGCGCAGACGGCCGTTCTCGCGGTCGTGGCGGCGCAGGACCTCGGGCCATTGCACGCCGAAACCCGTCGTCATGCCGAGGTAGTGGTTGCCGGAGCCGGGGAACACGAAGGCCACCTCGCCGCCGAGGGCGGGCCGCGTGGTGAGGTGGATGCGGTCGCCGGCCACGGGACGCTCGGGGTTGGCGGCCAGCGAGTCGGACGCCTGCCGCGCCAGGGCGAGGAGCTCCTTCCAATCGCGGGCCACGAGCGCGCAGGCGAGCTTCGCCTCGGGCCGGCGGCCGGTCTTCATCCACCAGCGGCGCGCCGTCGCCTCGACGCCGTCGGCGGGGTCCTGGGAGGAGACCCAGGACGCGAGCGCGGCCAACCCGCCGCGCAGCGCCTCCGGCGCGTCGGCTTCGACGACGAACAGGGCTTCGCGACGCGCTCCCAGGGGCTGGCGGCGCTCGTCCTCGACGCGCGGGTCGGCCGCGTGTTCGTGCTGCTCGAGCACGGCGTGCACGACGCCGCCGTCCACGCCCAGGCTGGTGACGCCCGCGCGGCGCGGGCCTTCGGCGCGGTTGCGCAGCCAATGCTGCGCGCGGCGCGGCGCGTGGAAACGGCTGGCCGCCTTGCCCAGCGGGGCGACGGGCGCGGAGAGCTCGGGACCGGGCGGCAGGATCTCCTGATAGACGGCGAGCGCGGCCTTGACGAGTCCGGCCAGGCCGGCGGCGGCCCCGGCATGGCCGATGACGGCCTTCGAGGACGACAACGCCGCCGGCAGCTCGGCCTCCGCCTGCCCGAAGACCTCGACCAGGGCGGAGGCCTCGGACGCGTCCTCGCGCGGGTCGCCCGAGCCGTGGCACTCCAGCAGGCCGACCGTGCTGGGGTCGACCTGCGCCTCGGCGTAGGCCCGGCGCAGGGCCTCGGCGACGGCGTCGGCTCCGGGCGCGACCAGGTCGCCGCCCGCGCTCCCCACGCCCTTGATGACGGCGTACACGCGGTCGCCGGCCTTCAGCGCGTCGTCGAGGCGCTTGAGCACGACGCAGGCCGCGCCTTCGCCCGGCGTCGAGCCGTCGGCCGAGGCGTCGAACGGGCGCGGCGCCCCGGAAGCGGTGAAGGGCTTGACCGCGTGGGCGGCCGCGAGCGCGCGGGCGTCGCCGCAGGCGTCGGCGGCGGCGGCCAGCGCGGCGTCCACCTCGCCGCGCTGGAGCGCGCGCACCGCGGCCTCGACGGCCTTGAGCCCCGAGTTCTCCTCGGCCGACAGCGTGAAGCTGGGCCCGCCCAGGCGGAACTCGCGCGCCACGCGCGAGGCCGCGACCGAGGCCAGGCCGCCCATGACGCGGTTGGCGGTGAGGGCCGGCCCGGCCGCGTCGCGGGCCGCGGGCTCCTGCGACCAGCGGAAGTCGTAGTGGGTGACGCCGAGGTCGAAGGCCACGCCCAGGAACACGCCCACGCGGTCGCGGCCGTCCTCGGACAGCCCGGCGTCGGCGATGGCCGCGGCCGCGGTCTGCAGCGCGAGGTGCTGCTGCGGCAGCATCTCCTCGAGCTCCTTGGGCGGGATGCGCCAGGAAGCGGCGTCGGCTCCGACGGCTTTAAGGAAGCGCCCCTTGAAGCCGGCGGGCGCGTCGAGTCCGTACCAACGCTCCTCGGCATAGACGGGCTCCGCGGCGCCTCCGCCGAGGACGGCCTCCTGGTAAGGACGCAGGCCGGTCAGCGTGCCGAAGCGGGCGTCCATGCCGACGATGGCGACGGGCACGGCGTTCGCGGGCGAGCGTCCCGCCGCGGACGAGGCCCGCACGCGGCGCTCCGGGGCTTCCTCGACCACGAGGTGCGCGTTGATGCCGCCGAAGCCGAACCCCGAGAGCGCGGCGCGGCGCGGCGTGCGCTCGTCGCGGCGCCGCCAGTCCTCGAGCTCCTTGACCACGCGGAACGGCGAGCCGTCCAGGCCCGCGGCCGGGTTGGGCGTGCGGAAGTTCGCGGTGGGCGGCAGCTCGCGCCGCTCCAGGGCCAGCAGGACCTTCATGAGGCCGGCCGCGCCCGCGGCCGTGAGCATGTGGCCGACGTTGGATTTGACCGAACCCAGGCCGCACTGCCCGGGCGTCCAACCGCGCTCCCCCCACAACGCCTTGAGGCTCGCCACCTCGACGGGGTCGCCGGTCGGCGTGCCGGTGGCGTGGCACTCGACGAAATCCACCTGGGAAGGCGCCAGGCCCGCCTCCTGGTAGGCGGCGCGCATCGCGCGCAGCTGGCCGGGCGTGTTGGGCGCGAGCAAGGAGCCGCCGACGTCGTTCGAGAGGCCTCCGCCCAGCAGGACGGCGCGCACGCGGTCCCCGTCGCGTTGGGCGTCGCTGAGGCGCTTGAGGACGAACACGCCCGCGCCTTCGCCCACCACGAGCCCGTCGGCCTTCGCGTCGAAGGGCGCCGGCGTGCCGCCCGGCGAGAGCGCGCGCAGCGCCGCGAAGCCCATCTGGGTGTAGAGGCTCTGCGGGCGGGACATCCCGCCCGCGAGCATGGCGTCGGCGCGGCCGGCCCGCAGCTCCTCGGCCGCCAGCTTCAGCGCGTACAGCGAGGACGCGCAGGCCGCGTCGAGCGCGTGGCGCCCGCCGCCCAGTCCCAGCGCCCGGGCCACGACGCCCGCGGGCAGGCCCGCCAGGCGCGCGTCGTCGGCGCCCTTGGCCGCGGCCGCGCCGCGCGGCGGCCGTCCCAGCGCGTCGCGCTCGAAGCTGGGCCGCAGCAGCTCGCGCGCCCAGGCCGACGCCCCGTCGGTGGGCAGCACCAGCTGGCCCAGGATGACGCCGGTGCGGGACTTCAGGCCCGGCGAGAGACGCGCGTCCTCGGCCGCCGCGCGCGCGGCGTGCAGAGCGAAGTGGAAGGCGGGGTCCAAGGACAGGACCCAGTCGCGGTCGAGCGCGAGGCCCGCCGTGTCGAGCGTGAAGCCCTCGACGAAGCAGGCGCGCCGCGAGAGGCCCGGCGTCTCGGGCTCGACGCGCCAGCGCCCCGCCGGGACCTCGCGGGCGGCGCAGCGGCCCGCGGCGAGGTTCGCCCAGAAGGCTTCCGGCGTCGGAGCGTCCGGGAAGAGGCCTCCGGCGCCGACGATGGCGATGGGTTCGGGTCGCGCGCTCACCGTTTGTAGATGGTGAAGGCCTCGGCGTCCTCGGCCCATTCCGCGCGCGCGCGGTTGAGCCGCCTCAGGACGCCCAGCCAGCCTCCGTCGGTCGGGTCGTAGACCTCGGATTTCAGCGGCGTCTTCGACGCCACGACGCGGATGGTCTCGGCGGAGACCGCGTCCTTGTCGGGGTCGACCAGCTCGGCGTGCAGCGCCGCGATGCCGAGTTTCTTGGCCGCGGCGTCGGGGTATTCCCAGGGCACGCCGGCGGCGAGCTTCACCTCGCGCAGCAGCTCGTTGGGCGCGATGAGGGCGGTCTTGGGCGTCGAGCCGAGATCATAGACGTCGTAGAGATAGACCCAGCAGTCGCGCGTGGCCGTCAGGGTGACCTTCGCCTCGTCGCCGTGGACGAAACGCACGCGGTTGAGCTGGAGCTCGACCATGAAGTCCTTGTCGCCGGCCTCGGCCTTGGCGAGCACGCAGGCCTTCAGGCGCGCGCGGTAGCGGCAGGACGGGCAGCCCGGCGCGTCCCGGTAGCCTTCCTCGAGCACCTCCTCCTTGAGGATGCGCCCGTTGCGCGTGGTCTGCAGCAGGCTCTCGGTCAGGCGCGACTCGCCGCGAAGGCCCTCCTGCTGGAAGTCCATGAACTTCGACTTCACGTCCACGCCCGCGAAGTCCTGGATGGCGCCGGCCCGCGCCTGCTCGATGGCCATGGCGCGCGCCTGATGGCGCGTGTCCTGCTCGCCCACCGCGACGGAGGCCACGCCCTCGATCCAGGTGCAGCCCTCGGGGTCCTTGCCGAGCACCTTGCCCGAGCGCTCGTCGGCCTGGCCGCGCTCGACCTCGGCGGACGCCTTCTCGAGCCCCGCCTTCACGGCGACCGTCTCGCCCTTCACGACGGCGTCGCGCCGCGGCGCCGGCGCGCCGCCGCGGTCGAGGGACTCGTGCGAATCCTGGGCGCGCGCCTTCACCGCGTCCACGGCGGCGCCGTCGGCCCCGGCCTTGACCGGCTTGGCGCCGCCGCCGCAGCCGGCGGCGAGCAGCGCGGGCGAGAGAGCGAGCAGGAGACGCAGCCGGGGCATCAGTCCGCCGACTCCTTGTCGAGCGAGCCGTGGGCTCGGTCGGAGTGCGACTTGGCCCCGTCGTAGTCGGGGCGCGGCTCGGGCGGCAGCGGCTTCTTGCAGGCCGCGACGGCGAGGGCGGCGGCGAGCGCGGCGAGGGCGAGGTTCTTCATGTTCTCCTCCAGGCGTCAGACTCCGGCGGTGTTGCGGCGGAACGCGGCGGCGAGCCCCGCGTCCACCGTGGACTCGTGGCCCTCGAGGCGCGCGACGAGCGCGCCGCGCTCGTCGGTGAACTCGAGGTCGGCGCAAGCGACGCCGTCGCCGCGTCGAGAGGTCTTGGCGACGACGCGCGCGCCGGTCTCCGGGAAACGGTCGGCGAACTGGCGGTAGCGGGCGACGAAGCTGGGCAGGCAGGGCGCGCCCGCGGACTCGACGCTCCACAGGATCATGGCCTGGAAGGCGGCGTCGAGGACGCCGGGGTCGGAGAGCCAGCGGTCGCGGGGCGGACGCGCGGTCCAGGCCGACGGAGCGGGAGCCGCGGCGGCCTCGACGCAGAAGCCGTCCGGCCCCATGGCGGGCACGGCCTTGATGACGCGCAGGGCGCCGCCGTGGAACAGGACCTCGCCGTAGGCGCGGGCGACGCCGCCCTTGTACGCGGGTCCCGACGGCTCGAGGGCCGCGGCGGGCGCCTTGGGGCGGCGCGCGCCGAGGACGACGCGCGCCGAGACCTGCAGGGCGCCGTCGGCGCCGCGGATCTCCGCGGGCACGACGGACTCCTCGCCCTGCTTGCGGGCGGCGCCGGCGCGCACGGTCACGGCCGTGGCCTTGCCCGACGAGACGAACACGCCTTTGACGACGCGCAGGTCGTCGAAGCCGAGGAACGAGAGGCCGGGGTTGGCGTGCAGCGCGGCGTGCGCCAGCCACTCCGCCGACAACGCGAGCGGGAGGACGGCGCGGCCCGCGAAGGCGTGGTCGTTGAGGACGGGCGCGTCCTCCAAGGTGAGCGCGCGCTCGAAGACCACGGGCAGGTCCTCGGCCTTGCCGGGCAGCTCGGCGATGACCACGGTCTCCGGCGCGGGGCCGCGCAGTTCGGCGACGAGGTGCGCGCCGCCGTCCTGGAGGCCGATGACGCCGACTCCCTCGGAGGCGAACAGGGCCTTGAGGTTCTTGTCCACCATGCCGCCGTCCCACGGGCCCCAGCCCAAGGACGCGACGCGGCACGACGGGAGGCGCTTGGCCAGGAGCTGGGCCGCCTTGTTGAGGGCTTCGTTGGCCACGGCGTAGTCGGATTGGCCGACGCGGCCGAAGCGCGCGGTGGACGAGGAGAACAGCGCGAGGACCTTGAGCTTGGGCAGCTCCACGGCGTCGAGGAAGTGGCGCAGGCCCCCGAGCTTGGCGTCGAGCACCGCGTCGAGCATGGCGGGCGTCTTCTCGAGCAGGGCCTTGTCGGCCAACACGCCGGCGCCGTGCACGAGGCCGGCCACGGGGCCGACTTCGGCGACGAGGGCTTTGACGGCCGCGGCGTCGCGGGCGTCGCAGGCGCGGTAACGCGCCTCGCAGCCGAGTTCCTTCAAGCGCGCGAGCGTGGAGCGGATCTCGCGCGCGGCGAGCAGTTCCTTGGCCTTCTCGCCGATGGCCTTGGGCGCCAGGCCCTTCTCGCGCGCGGCGACGGCTGAGCGCAGCTCCCCTTCCGTCTTGGCCGAGGCGTAGGCGGCGTCCTCGCTCCCGGGCAGAGGCGAGCGGCCCACGAGCACGAGGTTCGGCTTGAACTCGGCGGCGAGCGCGACGGCGCATTCCGCGGTCACGCCGCGAGCGCCGCCGGTGACGATGACGACGTCGCCGGGCGCCAGCGGCTCCCCGGAGACGGCGACGGCCGGGCGCTCTTCGAGGACGACGGTTTTCACGCCGGAAGCGGCGAGGCCCGCTTCGACCGGCGCCTCGTAGCCCAGCTCCTTGGCGAGCAGCGCGGCCGCGGTCGGCAGCGGCAGCGCCGGGTCCACGTCCAGGGCTCGGCACACGACGCCGGGCCACTCGCGCGCGGCGGTCTTGACCAGGCCGGCGAGGCCGCCGAAAGACGGGTCGCCGGCCCCGCCGCCGAGCAGGCCGAGCCCGCCGTCGAGGCGGGTCACGGTCGCCAAGAGGCCGCGCGTCTTGCGCGCGGCGAACGAGCGTCCGGCCGCCTGCGCGAGCAGGAACGCTTTTTTGAGCCAGACCTCGGACTCCGCGGTCCACGGGCACCCCGGCCCCGCGGCGCGCGCCGGCGCGATGATGAGCAGCGCGCCGAGGTCCGCGGGCAGGTCCTCAGGGCGGTCCAGCGCGACCACCGTCGCGTCGAGGCCCCTGCCCTTGAGCTCGGCCGCCAGCGCCTGGTCGAGACCCGAGTCCTTCGTCACCGCGATGACCACGCCCTTGAGCGGGAACGCGTCCCGCGGCCCCACCGGCGCCAACACAGGCACCATCCGCGTCAATCGCCCGGAGTTAACAAAAGTACCAGGTACTTCTGTTAACTGTGCGGTGTTAACAATAGTGCCTGTCCCTTTCGTTAACAGGTAGTCGGCGATGGAGCGCAAAGTGCGCAGGGTGCCCAGGTGCTCGGGCTTGACCTGCGGGGCGGCGGGGAGCTTCTCGCGCACGGCGGAGAGGATCTCGACGCGTTTGATGGAGTCGATGCCGAGGTCGCCCTCGAGGTCCATGTCGGGGTTGAGCGTGTCGGCGGGGTAGCCGGTCTTCTCGGCCACGATGCCGAGCAGGACGGGCAGCACCGCGATCGCGGGAGCGGTCTCTGCCTGACTGCGGCCGGCCACAGTCGAGGCGGGCGACGCGTCGGTCGGAGCAGAAGGAGCCATTCCCTGAGACAGATAGTCCGCGATGGAGCGCAGCGTGCGCAGCGTGCCGAGGTGCTCGGGTTTGACCTGCGGCGCGCCGGGCAGCTTCTCGCGCACCGCGGAGAGGATCTCCACGCGTTTGATGGAATCGATGCCGAGGTCCCCCTCCAGATCCATGTCGGGGTTGAGCGTGTCGGCGGGGTAGCCGGTCTTCTCGGCCACGATGCCGAGCAAGACGGGCAGGACGCCGGCCGACGGCGCGGCCGCGGGAGCGACGACGGCAGGCGCGACGGCGGGCGCGGCGGCGGGCGCCGCCATCCCGTTCGACAGATAGTCGGCGATGGAGCGCAGCGTGCGCAAGGTGCCGAGGTGCTCGGGCTTGACCTGCGGCGCGCCGGGCAGCTTCTCGCGCACGGCGGAGAGGATCTCCACGCGTTTGATGGAGTCGATGCCGAGGTCGCCTTCCAGGTCCATGTCGGCGTTGAGGGTCTCGGCGGGATAACCGGTCTTCTCCGAAACGATGGCGAGCAAGACGGGAAGGACGCCGGCCGCGGGCGCGGGGGCAGGCGCCGCGACGGGGGCGGGCCTGGGCGCGGCGACGGGCAGCGAGACGGGCGCCGGCGGGACATAGGCCGGCATCGGCGCGACGGGCAGCGGCGCGCCGCCGGCGAGGCGGGCGACGACGGCCTGCTGCTGCTCGACCAAGGTCTGGATGTGGCGCTGGGAAGCCTCCTGCGACTGGAGGAACTGGAGGTGGAGCGCGGCGGTCTGCTCCTGGAGGCGGTTGAGCGCCTCGATGCTGGACTGCGCGGCGGCGAGGGCCTGGCCGAGCAAGGACGGGTCGGTGTTGGTCATGGTCGTGGGAGCGACGGATGCCGGCGCGGCGGGCGCGGCGGCGGGAGACTTCTTCTCGAACTGCTTCTTGGGGGTGGAACGGTAGGTGGCGCCGGTCAGCGCGACGGAGAGTTTGGGCTTGGGCCGGGCGTCCTTGACGCCGGCGTCGCCGCCCTGCCAGTCCTTGAGGTCCACGGCGTGGCCGAGCGCGGCCAGCTGGGCGAGGGTCTTGGCGAGGTCGGCGATGCCGTTCTTCTTGCCGTTGGAGGCGTCGACGGCGACGGCCTGCGCGCCCGGGACGATCTGAGAGACCAACCCGGTGAGCCGCCCCCCCGAGCCGCACTCGACGAAGGTGGTGACGCCGTCGGCGGCCATGTTCGAGACGAGCTTGACGAATTCGACCGGCTTGCCCAACTGGCCGGCCAGCAGCTCGCGGGACGCCTTGGGCGCGTCGGGATAGGGCGCGCCCGTGCTGTTGGCGTAGACGGGGATGGAGGGCTTGGAGAAGGCGACCTTCTCGAGGGCCGCGCCGAAAGGCTTGAGCGCGGGCTCGACCAAGGCGCTGTGGAAGGCGGCGGCCACGGGCAGGCGCACGCACTTGAGGCCCCGCTTGGTCAGGCGTTCCTGCGCCTTCTCGATCTCGGGAGTCGCGCCCGACAAGACGTTCTGGGTCGGGGCGTTGCGGTTGGCGATGACGAGGTCCAGGCCCTCTTCCGCGACGGCTTTCTCCACGGCGTCGAAGGACGCGACCACGGCCAGCATCGAGCCCTTGTCCGAGCCGTCGCCCTTCATGAGCTTGCCGCGCAGGCGCGAGAGCACGTGGAGCGTCTCCGCGTCGAAGCGGCCGGCGGCGTGCAGGGCGACGAGCTCGCCGTAGCTGTGGCCGGCGGCGGCGTCGGCCTTCACGCCGAAGCGCGAGAGCACGCGCCACGCCGACAGGGCGGCCGCGCCGAGAGCGGGCTGGGCGACGGAGGTGTCGCGCAGGGCCTTCTCCTGGGCTTCCTTCTCCTCGGGCTTGAGCACGGGGCGCGGGAACATGAGGTCGGAGAGACGGCCGTCGTCGAAGGCGGCGTCGGCCTCGGCCAGGGCGTCGAAGGCCTCGGGGAAGGCGCAGACCAGGTCGCGGGACATCCCGACGTATTGGGAGCCTTGTCCGGGGAAAAGCACGGCGAGCTTGCCGGGCTTGCCCTCGCCGCAGTAGATGCCGTCGAGCGGCGAGGTCTTGAGGGCCTTGGCCTTCTCGGCGACGGCCTTCCAGTCGCAGCCGCGCTCGAGGACGATCACCAGACGCTTGGAAGCGGATCCATCGAACGACCGCCGGGAGGCGTGGCACGCCAGGCGGACCTCATCCCAGTTCTTCGCGGCGGCCAACGAGGCGAGACCGGAAGACGAGTCGCCCGACGACGCGAAGATCTCGTGTTCACCGTCCCAGTCCGTCTCGGTCTTGGCGGAAGACGCCTCTTCCAGCACGGCGTGGAAGTTGGTGCCGCCGAAGCCCAGCGCCGAGCAGGCGGCGCGGCGCGGGTGCCCTTCGGGCGCCATCCAGGGGCGCTTCTCGAGCGAGAGGTAGAAGGGCGTGTCATCCTTGGCCAGCACGGGGTGGGGCTCGGTCACCTTCAAAGTCGGCGGGAAGGTCTTGTGGCGCAAAGCCATCGCGGCCTTCACGAAGGCGGCGGCGCCGGCGGCGGCCTTGGTGTGGCCGACCATGGACTTGACCGAGCCGAGCGCGACCCAGCGGCCCTTGCGTCCGGTCTTGTTGTAGACGCCCGCGAGGGCCTCGACCTCGATGCCGTCGCCCACGGCCGTTCCGGTGCCGTGCGCCTCGACGAGCTCGACGGTGTCGGGCGAGACGCCGGAGACGCGGTACGCCTCTTCGAGCGCGCGCGTCTGTCCGCCGGCCGAGGGCGCGTAGATGGACTTGCCGCGGCCGTCGGAGGAGGAGCCGATGCCGCGCAGCACCGCGATGACGCGGTCGCCGTCGGCCTGGGCCTCGTCGAGGCGCTTGAGCACCACCATGCCGACGCCCTCGCCGAGCGTCGTGCCGTCGGCCTTGGCGTCGAAGGGCTTGGCGTGGCCGCCGGGAGAGAGCGCCGGGGTCTTGGTGAAGCAGGTGTACATGAAGATGTCGTTGAAGGTGTCCACGCCGCCGGTGACGACCATCTTCGCGCGGCCGGCCTGCAGCTCGAGGGACGCCATGTGCAGGGCGGAGAGAGAGGACCCGCAGGCCGCGTCCACGGTGCAGTTGGTGCCGCCGAGGTTGAAGCGGTTGGCGATGCGCCCGGACACCACGTTGCCGAGAAGGCCGGGGAAGGACGCCTCCTGCCATGGCACGTAGGAGTCGGCCATGCGCGCGACGACCTCCTCGGCCTGCGCCTTGGGCACGCCCGCCTCGTCCAAGGCCTTGCGCCATTGCGGGTGCGATAGGCGAGCGCCCAGCGGGATGACGATCTCGAGCGTGCCGGTCACGCCCAGGATGGTGGAGACGCGCGAGCGGTCCCAGGTCTCCTTGTCCACGGGATAACCCGCGTCGGCCAGGGCCATCTTGGCGGCGACCAGGCCGAAGAGCTGGGCCGGGTCGGTGGCCTCCAGCGTGTTGGGCGCCAGGCCGAACTCTGACGGGTCGAAGTCGTACTGGTCGAGGAAGCCGCCTTTGCACGCGTACACCGTGTCCACGCCCTTCTTGGTCGCGTCGTAGTAGTCGTCCTTGCTCCAGTGGGTCGCGGGCACGTCCTGGATGGCGTCCACCTTGTTCTTGATATTGGCCCAGAACTGACGGATGGTGCCGGCCTTCGGGAAGACGCCGCCGATGCCGATGACGGCCAGGGGAGTGAACGCGGGGACGGAGTCTTTCTTGGGCATGTTCTCTCTAATCGAGACGGCGGGCCAGTTCGTCGGCCGTGAGCGGCGCGACGCGAGTCGTTTCAGGGGCCAGGGCGACGCCCTGGCAACGGAGGAAATGCGCGCGGGTGAGCACGGCCGCGCCGTAGAGCAGGTTGCGGGCGACCAGCGCGACGCGGCGCTCGGCGGGCTTCTCGAGGAACGAGCCCTTGGCCCACTCGTTGAAAGCGCCCATGGCCGGGCCGCACCAGACCTGGTAGTCGAGCACGCGGTCGGGCACGCCGGCGTTGGCCCAGCGGGAGGCCTGGCCCAGATACGAGCGGAACACGAGGGCGAGCTTGTGTTTGGGCTCGCGCTCGGCGCGCTCGACCTGCGACGGGTCGCGCTGGAGGAAATAGGACTTGGTGCTCTCCCACGCGGCCTCGAGCGTGGTCTTGAGCATGTCGCGCTCGATGGCGGCGCGCGCGGCGGGCGGGACGGCCTCGAGCGAGTCGGCGGAGCGCCACACCTCGTAGAGCTTGGCCCCGCGCTGGGCGAACATCGTGCCGCGTTTGAGCACCTGGACCTTCACGCCCATCTCGAACATGTCGGCGGCGGGCGCCATGACGCAGTCGGCTTGGCCGGCCTGCGCGAGCATCTCGCGGACCTTGTCGCAGGTGCCCGACTCCACGCAGGCCTGGTTGATGGAGCCGGTCATGACGTAGGCCGCGCCCAACATGAAGGCCGCGGCCACGCCTTCGGGCGTGGCGATGCCGCCGGCGGCGCCCACGCGCGGGGCGGAGGCGAAGCGGTGCTGGGCCTGCAGGCGGTCGCGCAAGGCGAGCATCGCGGGGAACATCGCGACGAGCGGGCGGTTGTCGGTGTGCCCGCCCGAGTCGGCCTCGACGGTCAGGTCCTGGGCCATCGGCACCTCGGCGCCGAGCTCGGCTTCCTGCGGGGTGAGCAGGCCGGCGGCGACGAGGTCGCGGCGCATGGCCTCGGGCGCGGGCGCGAGGAACTTGGCGGCCACCTCGACGCGCGAGACCTTGGCCACGACCTTGTTCGGGGCTTCCACCGAGCCATCGGGCGCACGCCGGACGCCGGTCAGGCGGTAGCGCACGATGGCGGGCGTGAGGTCGAGGAAGGCGGAGGCCTCGACGAGGCGCGCGCCCTTGCGCAGATAGAGGTCGCACAACGAGCCTTCGAGCGCCGGCTCGCTGGGCGAGTGGATGAAGTTGAAGCCGTGGGGCGTGTCGCCCAAGGAGCCGCGCAGCCGGTCGATGGCCTGCTCCACGCGCGCGGGCGAGAGCCCCGCCGCGCCGAAGAAGGACAGAAGGCCGGCCTTGGCGCCGGCCTCGACCAAGGCCTCGGAAGCGATGCCGTTGGCCATGGCCCCGGTGGCGTAGGCGTAGCGCACGCGGTGCTCGCGGCGGAAGCCGGGGTCGCCGAGGCCCTCCGGCAGCAGGGCCGGGGCGCAGACACCGCCCACGGTCACCGCTTGCCGCAGGTCGGAGAGGTCGAGCGTCTCGGGGGCCTTTATAGGAATAGCAGTGGGATTATATCCCTTTTGACGCCCCCCTCCACGGTCATTTGCTATCCTCTCGCCCCATGGAAGAACTGCTCGCGCTGCTCAAGAAGGTCCACGACGTCCGGGCCATCATCTCCGTCGGCGGCCTGAGCATGATATCGGCCATCGTGTTCGCCGAGACCGGCCTGCTGGCGGGCTTCTTCCTGCCCGGAGACTCCCTGCTCGTCACCGCGGGCATCTTCGCCAAGACCGGGCACCTGTCGCTGCCGGCGCTGCTGACCGTCGTGCCGTTGTGCGCCATCGTCGGCGACCAGGTCGGCTACATGATCGGCTACAAGGCGGGCGAGGCGCTCTACAACCGGCCCGACACGATGTTCTTCAAGCGCGCGCACCTCAAGAAGGCGCACGACTTCTACCAGAAGTACGGGGCCAAGACCATCGTGCTCGCCCGCTTCGTGCCCATCGTGCGCACCTTCGCCCCCACGGTGGCCGGCGCGGCCATGATGGACTACAAGACCTTCGTGACCTACAACATCGCCGGCGGCGTGTTGTGGGTCTACTCCACGGTCCTGGGCGGCTACTTCCTGGCGTCGCTCGTGCCCGACATCGAGCGCCGCATCCACCAGGTCATCGTCGTCGTCATCGTCCTGTCGGTCCTGCCCGTGGTCTACGAGTTCTGGCAGCACCGCCGCGAAGCGGCCGGCAAGGCCTAGCCAGCGGGCGCGCCGCCTTGTCTCGGCGGCGCGCCCGCCCCGGGGCTACGCCGCGGCCTTGGCGAGGCCGCCCGCCTGCTTCCAGCGCTCGAGGATGAGCGCGCTGGCCGCCGCGCGGGCCTCGACCGTCACGGGGTGCGCGACGTCGTACCAGCGGTCGGCGGCCGCGCCCTTGCCCTTCTCGGCCGGGAAGACCACGAACGGCTCGTCGTCGGGCGGGTCCTCCCGCTTGAGCACGCGGATGCCTTTGATGACGAAGGCCTCCGCGATGGTCAGCTCGGCGAAGGCGAGCAGCTTGGTGGCGCGGCCCGAAGCGTCGTCGTAGAGCCGCACGCGCGCGTCCAGTCTGGGCATGTCCATGTTCCCCTCCATGCGTCGTAAGGTGCCGTCACCTACCATACGACCGAGGGGGCCGGAAAGTTCCCTCCTCGCGAACGGACTTTATATTTATATTGTAAATGCTAATTAGCTGTTATATGCGCTTTTTGTATTTATTAAACGCCGCTACACTGACGCCCATGAACCGAGCCACCCCGAGACTGCTGCTGTCGACGACCCTCCTGCTGCTGTGCGCGTGCTCGGCGCGACGAAAAGACGCCGGAGAGCGGCCCGCCGCGCGCGCCGCCGGCGCGGACGAACCGCGGATAAAGGGCGCCGCGTTCGTCGCGACCCCGGAGCTCGCGACGGTCCGCTTCCCTTATGACCGCGACGAGCTGACGCCCGAGGCGAGGCGGACGCTCAAGAAGAACGCCGCCGTCATCGGCGCCAACCGCAGCTGGGAGGTGCTCGTCGAAGGGCACTGCGACGAGCGCGGCACGGTCGCCTACAACCTCGCGCTCGGGCAGAAGCGGGCCAAGGCCGTCCGGGACTACTACCTGGCCCTCGGCGTTGCGGGCTCGCGCGTGGCGACGCGCTCGCTCGGCGAGGAGAGCGGGGAATGCGCCGAGGCGACGGACGCGTGTTGGGAGAGGAACCGCCGCGCGGTCAGCAAGGTCCGGGCCGCCGTGGCCGTCCGCCCCGGCGGCGCCAAACGCCATGAATGACCTCATGCGCCGCGCGGCGCTGTACGGCGGCGCCGCGCTCGTCGTCTGGAGCGGCCACGCGGTCCTCGACGGCCTGCGCGCCGACTCCCGCCTGCCGCCGCCGCGCCTGCGTCCCGACGCCGTGGAAGGCCGGCTCGGGGAGCGCACCCTCATCGCGGCGCTGCGCGCGGCGGGCTGCGGCGCCCGCGAGGCGTCGGCGCTCGGGGCGGCCGCGGCCGCCGCGGTGGCCGCGCGGCGGCTCGACCCGAGGACGGGCTTCCGCCTCGAGCGCGGCGACGACGGCCGCCTGCGCCACTTGACGCTCGTCTCGGGCCGGCGGCGGGTCGTCGTGACGCCGGCGGACGGCGGCGGCCTGCGCAGCGTCCTGCGCCTGGACCCCGTCGCCAGCGTCGAGCGCGTCGCCTCCGGGAAGGTGCGCGGCAGCCTCTGGGCGTCGATGGCGGCCGCCGGCGTGCCCGCCGAGGCCATCCTCGGCTTCGCCGAGACCTTCCAATGGACCGTGGACTTCCTCACCGAGTCGCGCGACGGCGACCATTTCGCCCTCGCGTGGAGCGAGCGCGTCGCCGCCGGGCGCGTGTTGGAGCGCGTGCTGCAGGCCGGCGCGTACGAGGGGCGCGCGACGGGCCCGCGGACCGCCGTGTTGTTCGACGGCGACTATTACGACGCGTCGGGCGAGTCCCTCAAGCGCATGTTCCTGCGCGCGCCGCTGCGGTTCGCGCGCGTCTCGTCGCGCTTCAATCCGAGGCGGCGCCACCCCATCCTGCGCGTGAACCGCCCCCATCACGGGACCGATTACGCCGCGCCGACCGGCACGCCGGTCTCGGCGGTGGCCGACGGCGTCGTCACGCAGGCGAGCCGCGAGCGAGGCTTCGGCAACGTGGTGAAGATCCGTCATGACGCCGTCTACAGCACTCTCTACGCCCACCTCTCCTGCTTCGCCCCGGGCCTGCGCCGAGGCGCGCGCGTCGAGCAGGGCAAGGTCATCGGCTTCGTCGGCGCGACGGGGTTGGCCACCGGGCCGCATCTCCACTTCCAGATCGAGAAGAACGGGCGTTGGGCGGACTACCTCGCGTTGGACCTGCCGTTCGCGCGCTCCGTGCCGCGCGCGCGCCGCGCCGCTTTCATCGCCGCGCGCGACCGCTTCATGCCCGAGCTGACGCTCGTGCGCGCCGCCGCCGGCGGGCGACGGCCGCCGTCCGCCGGCTCCTGAGCGGGCGTCAGCCGCCGATCCACTCGTAAGCCGAGCGGTGGCTGTCGAGCTTGTCGGCGTGGGCGATGAAGGCCTCGTAGTCGGCGTGGCGGGAGATGGTGACGGAGTCGCCGATGACGATGAGCAGGCGCCGCGCGCGGGTGAGCGCCACGTTGAGGCGCCGCAGGTCCGACAGGAAGCCCACCTGGCCGGCCTCGTTGGAGCGCACGAGCGAGACGATGACCGCCTCCTTCTCGCGGCCCTGGAAGCCGTCCACCGAGCCGATCTCCAGGCCCGCCTCGTGGCGCAGCAGCCCCTTGAGCACGCGCGCCTGGGCGACGTAGGGCGTGAGCAGGGCGACCTGCGAGGTCTTCAGGCCCGCCTCGCGCAGCTGCTGGTAGAGCCTCACGGCCAGGTCGGCCTCGCCCTTGTTCTCGCGGCTCTCGAGCAGCTCGTTCCACGACTCGTCGAAGCCCGCGCCCGCGGTGTCCACGAAGGTCACGGGCCGCGAGGTGAGGTCCGTCGGGGACACTCCCTCGAGCTCGGCGGCCGTGTGGCGCGCGACGGACTCGTGCGCGATGAGTTTGCCCTCGTAGAAGCGGTCCGAGGAGAAACGCATGATGTCCTCGTGC
Organism: Elusimicrobiota bacterium; assembly: GCA_033875325.1. Lineage (GTDB taxonomy): Bacteria > Elusimicrobiota > Elusimicrobia > UBA1565 > UBA9628 > GWA2-66-18. The sequence goes on from JANRKA010000182.1 coordinate 16,700, forward strand.
ATGCGGTACTGCACGCGCAGGAGGGTCTGCGCGCTGGCGGGCAGGACCTCCTTCAAGCGGTCGAAGAGGGTCGTCTGCAGGCCCTGCTGCGCCGCCTCCTTCGAATAGATGGTGGGCGGCAGCTGGTTGGAGTCGCCGGCGAAGACGGCCTTGCGCGCCAGGCACAACGGCACCCAGGACAACGGCTCGGTGGCCTGAGAGGCCTCGTCCATGGCGACGAGGTCGAAGTCGCCTTTGACGAAGCGTTTGGACAGGCCCGCGTGCGTGCCCAACACGACCTGGGCGGAGGCCACGATGCGCCGCGAGATCTCCTCCTCGAGGTCGCGCGCGGCGCGCCAGAGGCGGCCGATCTCGCGCTCGCGTTTCTGCCGCTCGTCATAACCGAGCTGGCGCATCCCGCGGCCGAAGTGGCTCTCCTTGCGGATGAAGCGCTCGCGCTGCGCGTCGAGCTCCTTGACCTCCTCGTAGGCGGGGTCCTGCTCGAGCTGGTGGGCGAGGTTGCCGTGGCGCAGGCTCTCGAGCGTGCGCGCGGGGTGCCCCAGGCGCACCACGCGCAGGCCCGTGGGCAGCAGCTTCTCGAGCATGTTGTCCACCGCGATGTTGGAGGGCGCGGTGGCCAGCACGCGCTCGCCGCGGCCGCAGTGCTGGCGGATGATCTCGACGAGGACCGTGGTCTTGCCGGTGCCGGGCGGCCCGTGCACGAGCGCGACGTCCTCGGCGGCCAACGCGCTCTTGACCGCGTCCTGCTGGTACTCGTTCAAGTCCTTGTTGGACCAGACGACCTTGGGCGCGCGGCCGCGCGCCGGCTTCTCCTCGCCCAGGAACACCTCGCGCAGGGTCGCGAGGCGCGAGCGCTTGGATTCGGCGACCGTGGCCAGCGCCTTGCGCATGCGTTTGTAGGTGGCGTCGGAGCCCAGCAGGTCGAGTTGGCAGACGCCGCGGTGGATGAAGTCGGGCGGCGCGGCGTTGAGCGCGACGACGACCTCGTACTCCTTGACCTTGTAGAGAGTGCCCTCCACCGACTTGTAGCTGGAGCCGGGCGGCAAGGTCAGCAGGACGTTGTCGCCCGCGTTCATCGCGTGGAAGGGCGAGAGGTCCTCGCCGCGCGGCTTGAGGGTCAGCGGCAGCAGGCTCATCCCGCCCAGCCCCGTCTCGGCCTCGCCGGCGTGCAGCCCCGTCACGGTTTTGCCCAGCGCCTCGCGCTGGGCGACGGGGAACTTGTGCAGCTCGCGCAGGTTCTCCTGCTTCTCGGCCTCGCGCTCGATCTCGAGCAGGGCCTGGAGCTTCTCGAAGTGGGCTTTGCCGGCCATCAGCGTCCGAAGCGCCGCGCGGGGCGCTTCCTCCGCTCGACGGCGGGCATGAACTCGCCCGCGGCGGAGCGCGGCTTGTCGGCGTACAGCAGGTAGTAGAACTCGGCGCGTTCGCCCTGGTCGCGGTAGAAGTCGAGCGGGTACCAGATCACGCGCGCCGGGGAGGTGCTGTCCGACTGCGTCGCGTAGGCGTCGCGCGCCGGCAGCGAGGACTCCAGCGTCAGCGCTTCGTCGCCGGACTTCTTCATGGCCGCCCACAGCTCCTCGACGGCGGCGCCCTCGGCGGCGCGCAGCGCCTTCAACCGCGCCGCCTGCGCCTCGCGTTTGGGCGCGGTCTCCTTGAGCGGGCCGTGGCGGCCGACCATCTTGAAGCGCACGTCGTCGCGGCGGTAGACGAAGCCCTGGAGACGGCCGAAGGGGCGCTCCGGCGGGGTCATCTTGGTCTTCTCGTCTCGCACCCAGTCGGGCTCCTCTTCCTGGAAGGAGCGCTTGACGATGTCTTGGTCCACCATCGTCGCGTTGTAGGAGCGCCAGGCCATCTGCAGCTCGCGGCGGCGCTCCTCGACGCCGGCCCCGTTGCCGAGGTCCCACGCACCGGCGGGAACGGCCAACACCGACAGGAGCAGAGCGCGGGTCACGGCCGAGAGTATATGATATCCCCCATGCGCCTGCCCGGGCTCCCCAAGGCCGCCTCGTTGCTGCGCCGGTCCAAGACCGGCTCGGGCGACTTCACCTGGGACCTCGACGAATACGTCGGCGGCAACACGCTCTCGCTGTTCGTGAGGGGACGCGACCTCTTCCCCGCCATGGAAGCCGCCATCGAGGCCGCGACGCAGAGCGTCAACCTGGAGACCTACATCTTCAGCCCCGACGCCGTGGGGCGCCGGTTCGCGGACCTGCTCGTCGCGCGCGCCCGCGCCGGCGTGCGCGTGCGGCTCATCTACGATTCCGTGGGCAGCATCGACATCGACGAGACCTTCGTCACCCGCTTGCGCAACGCGGGCGGCCAGGCGCTCGAGTACCACCCGGTGGCGCCGTGGCGCCCGCGTTGGGCCTGGAACCGGCGCGACCACCGCAAGCTGCTGGTCTGCGACGGCAAGGTCGCCTTCATCGGCGGCATGAACGTCTCCGCGATGCACGCGCCCGTGGACGAGGGCGGCCTGGGCTGGCCCGACGCGCACGCCCGCGTGGAGGGCCCGGCCGCCTACGACGCGGACCGGCTGTTCCGCTCCGTGTGGTTCAAGCAGACCGGGCGCTGGTTCGACTCCCCCGGGCACCCCGGCCCCGCGCCCGGCGGCGCGCGCGTGAAGATCGAGGCCAACGGCGAGCTGCTCAACCGCTTCGTCATCCGCGAGTCCTACGCCAACGCCCTGCGGGCCTCGCGCGAGCGCGTCGACATCGCCAACTCCTACTTCGTGCCCGACTGGCGCGTGCGCCGCTCGCTGGCCAAGGCCGCGCGGCGCGGGGTGAGCGTGCGCGTCCTCGTCCCGGGCGCTTCCGACATCCGCTCCGTGTGGCACGCGGGCCGGGCGACCTACGCCTCGCTGCTGGCGCGCGGCGTGCGCATCTTCGAGTGGCAGGGCCCCATGATGCACGCCAAGGCGGTGTGCGTGGACCGGCAGTGGTGCTCGGTCGGCTCCTACAACCTCGACCACCGCAGCCTGCTGCACAACCTCGAGGTGAACCTGCACGCGCTCGACGCGGACTTCGCGGGCCGCCTCGCCGACGCCTTCGAGCGGGGCATCGCGGGCTCGCGCGAGCTCACCCTCGCCGACTGGCGCCGCCGCCCCTGGAAGGACCGCCTGCTCGAGGAGTTCTTCTCCTCGTTCGATTACTTCCTGTGATTTGGTATCCTGCCCGCCCATGAAACGGCTCTTCCTGATGCGCCACGGCCACGCCCTCACGCCCGGCGAGGCCGGCGTGGGCACCGACGCCCTGCGGCCGCTGTCCGACAAGGGCTGCCGCGACGTGCCGCGCATGGCCGCCGAGCTCGCCCGCCGCGAGGGCGCCCCCGCGCTCATCCTGCATTCCCCCCTCAGGCGCGCGGAGCAGACCGCCGCGCTGGCGGCCGCGGCGCTCAAGGGCGCCGCGCCCCAGGTCTTCACCCCGTTGGACAACACCTTGCCGCCCGACCAGGTCCTCGAGCACCTTCACGAGCGCGCCGGCCGGACGGAGTCCGTGCTGGCCATCGGGCATCAGCCCCAGCTCGGCGAGCTCGCGGCCCTGCTCGGCTCAGGCGTCCTCGACATCCGCCCGGGCGGAGTCGTCGCCCTGGAGATCGGCGCCAAGCCGCGTCTGCTTTGGTCTCTCAACCCCGAAGAGCTCTAGCCGCCCTCGCCCTTCTCGCGGCGCTGGCCGCGCCCGCGCGCGCGGCTTTCGTGCGCTCGGTCATGGACCGGGTGGACACCGAGCCGCTCTTCGACTCGGAGTATTTCCTCGACCTGCGCTCCTTCTCGCTGCCGCGCGACTGGGAACGCGCCTGGGACGCGTCCACGAGCGGCTACCGCGTCAACGGGGCGAGCCTGGACTGCTGCGACCTCTACACCGACCAGGGGCTGAAGTTCGTCCGGCGGCTCACGGCGGGACTGGAGTTCCGCTTCCGCTTCACCGAGCTCTCCGACAAGGACCGCCAGGAGACGCACCACTGGCTGGAGCTCGAGCAGGACCTCGGGCGCGGGTTCTCCGCGGAGCTGTTCGGCGAGACCTCCTTCCGCAAGGAGGACGCCGACATCGGCGCCGGCCTGCGCTGGCGCGGCGGCGGTTGGGAGGCGCGGGCGCGGCGCAACGCGGTGGACTTCAACTTCAACTCGCGCGGCTCGACGACCGAACGCTACGACCGCAAGCCCTATACCGACGAGCTGCTGCTGGCCGCGCCGGTCCCGGGCGGGCGCGCCTGGGCCGCGGCGGAGTTCGACCAACCGACCCGGCGGCGCATCCCGGCGCAGAACAAGGTCTTCGGCTACCGGCGCTCGCGCGCCTGGAGCGGCTGGGAGGGCTCCGGCGACCTCGCGCCGCGCGTGGAATACGCCTACGAGCATCAGCGCAAGAGCGACGACGCCTACCACAGCGAGCGCCGCGTGCACGGCGTGACGGCGTCCGCGCTGTGGGGGAGCTGGGAGCCCGGGCTCGGCTTCTTCCACCGCTCCGCCTGGACCGAGCTCGCCCGCTACAAGCGTTGGGAAGTCCAGCCCTGGCTGCGCGCGCGCCGCGAGCTGCGGCCCGGCCTGACCGGCGAGGTCGCGCCCTTCCTGTCCCTGGGCGAGGACCGCGCGCGCCTCGTGGCCGAGGCCAAGACCAACCTCGCCGTCGAGTGGTCCTTCGGCGGCCGCGGCCGCATCGGCCTCAACGGCTCCTTCGACCTCGACACCCCGAACAAACCCTGGGACGGCGGCAACGTCCGGGCCATGTTCTTCTTCTGAGGAGAACTGAGAAAGGGGACAGGTACCTAACTCAGTTTTTATGCGCCGGAGGCGCTTAAAAACTGAGTTAGGTACCTGTCCCCTTTCTCAGTTGCTGTCCCCTTTCTCGGCTCGAATGCTAGACTGGTGGGGATGTCCGCCCCGCGACGCCGGCGCAAGGACCACGACGAGCACCGCCCGTTCTGGCGCGGCGTCCCCCATCACTACCTCTACCCGGCCGCGGGCTTCGTGCTCGGCCTGGGGTCGCCCGTCGGCGCGTTCGTCCTGCGCTACTGGCTGGCCGACCCGGTGATGCGCGTGCTCTGGATGCGCCACGAGCTGTCGTACAACTTCCTGTTCTACGCCTACATGGGCGTGGGCACGGTGACCGCGTTCATGGTCTTCGGCTACGCCATCGGCCTGCGCAGCGAGGCCGAGCGCATCCGCAGCCGCCAGCTCTCCCTGCGCGTCGAAGAGCTGCATCTCAAATCCGTCACCGACGGCCTGACCGGCGCCTACACCCACGGCTACCTGCACGAGGCGCTCGAGCTCGAGATACAACAGGCGCTGACCACGCACGCCCCGGTCTCCGTGATGGTGCTCGACATCGACGATTTCAAGCGCGTCAACGACAGCCACGGGCATCTCTTCGGCGACCGCGTCATCAAGGAGACCTGCGAGACCATCGCCGCGCACGTGCGCTCGGAGGACGTGGTGGGCCGCTACGGCGGCGACGAGTTCGTCGTCATCATGCCCGGCGCCGACGCCGCCACCGCGCTGCACGTGGCCGGCCGCGTGCGCGCGGGGGTGGCCAAGAACGGCTTCCTGACCACGGTGAGCATCGGCGTGGCGACCTTCGACGGCCGGCACGAGGAGACTCCCTCCGACCTGTTCCACCGGGCGGACATGAACCTCTACCAGGCCAAACACGACGGGAAGAACCGGGTGAGCGACACGACCTCGCTCAAGAACGCGCCGCGGCGGCGCCACGGCGACGTCCGGGCCTAGGCGCTAAGGCGCGTTCTTCGCGCTGGAGAACACGCAGTCGCGACGGAAGTCGCAGCGCGGACAGAAGCTCATCTCGGGGGTGAACCGGCCCGCCTCGATGGCGGCCGCGGCCGCCGCCACGTCGGCCGCCAACGCCTCCTCGCCCTCCCCGTCGTAGGCCGCGGTCACGGTCGCGCCCGCCGTCACCGCCTCGACCGTCACGAAGGCGGGGGCGATGCCCAGGCCGCGTCGCGCGCCCAACGCGTAGAAGCGCAGCTGCGGGTCCGCGGCGACCTGCTCCGCCGTCGGCGCGTCGGGTCCGGTCTTGTAGTCCACGACCTCGTACGCGCCGTCGGGGCGCTGGTCCACCCGGTCGATCATGCCGCGCACCTGATGGTCGCCCAGGCGCCAGACGAACTCCTTCTCGGAGGCGACGACGCGCGAGCGGCGCGAGACGGCCTCGGCCTGGAAACGAGTCAGCACGCGCTCGGCCTTGGAGCGCCAGCGGGCCTCCTCGGCCTCGTCGCCGTAGCCGTAATCCTGCCAGTGCGCGTCCAACGCCTCCAGCAGCGCGTCGAGCGAGTCGTCGCCGCCCATGGTCCACGCCTCGAGGGCCCGGTGCAGCGAGACGCCGAAAGAGCCTTTCGGCGTGGGCGGGATGCGCCGCCCGTCGAGGAAGAGGAGCTTGTACTTCCACGGACACTCGCGGTAGACCCGCCAGCGCGTGAAAGAGATCTCCATCAGGGCGCTGCCGCGGCCTTCCGGTAGAAATCCACGAAGGTGTCGCCGTATTTCTCCTGCCGGAAATGCTCCAGACCGGCGGGCGCCTCCACCTTCTCTTTGACGTGATGCTGGACCAGCGCCCAGCCGCCGTCCGCCAGCAGGCCGGCCTCGGCTACCCGCGCCAACGACGGCGTCGAGAAGTGCAGCGGGGTGTCGTCGTCGGTGCGATAGGGCGGGCCGAGATAGACGACGTCGTATCTGTCGCGGCCGGAGCGGTAGCCGACCCAGGAGAGGTCGGCCAGGATGTCGCCCCAAGCGGTGCGGCCCTTGGCCTCGAAGCCGAGGCGCTTCAGGTTCTCATCGATGACCGCGAGGCAGCGTTTGTCCTTGTCCACGAAGAACGCGAACTCGGCGCCGCGGGAAAGCGCCTCCAGGCCGACCGCGCCCGTGCCGGCGTAGAGGTCCAGGAACGCGCCGCCCAGCCGGGGCCGCAGGATGTCGAAGACGGACTTCTTGATGCGCGCGGAGATGGGCTTGACCGGCAGCTCCTTGTCCACGCTCTTGAACCACCGGCCGCGGTGCTGGCCCGCTTGTATTCGCATAATATCCTGGAAACACCGATATTATACAATCCCCGCGAGATGGCCGCTCAGATCATCGTCGTGGACGACGACCCCATCGTGGGGAGCCTCACGCTCGAGCTCCTGCAGGACGCGGGCTTCACCGCGTTATGGGTGTCCGACAGCCTCAAGGCCGAGGGCGTCATCAAGGAGAACAAGCCGGCGCTGGTCATCCTCGACATCCTCATGCCCGGCATAGACGGCTTGACCCTGCTGCACCGCCTCAAGAGCGACCCGGAGACCGCCGCCATCAAAGCCATCGTCGTCTCCGGCAAGTCCTTCGAGCCCGACAAGGTCCGCGCCCTGCAGTACGGCGCCGAGCTGTTCATCGAGAAGCCCTACGACGTCGAGGTCTTCGCCAAGAAGGTCACCGAGATCCTCGCCGGCCAGGGCATGTCCCCCGAGAAGCAGCCGCGTCCCGTCCTGCCGCCCGTGGAGGCCCGCGCCGAGCTCAAGGCCGCCATCTGGGGCTTCCGCTCCAAGGCCGGCGCCGGCTCTCCGGCTTCCTCCAAGTTCGGCAAGAACACGCCCTGCGTGTCGGTCGAGACCCCCGCGCACCTCTTCGTCTTCGACGCCGGCACCGGCATCGCCGCCCTGGGCAACGAGGTCGCGCGCGCCAAGAAACGCCGGGAGGCCTGGCTGTTCCTCACCGGGTTCGCGGCCGACCGTGTCGAGGGCCTGCCCGTGTTCTCCGGCCTGCGCGACCCCGACTTCACCCTCCACATCAGCGGCGCCTCCGACCCGGACAAGCCGCTCGAGGACGCCTTGCGCGCCGTGCTCGAGCCGGCCTTCGGCGCCGAGACCCCGAAGGCCACGCTCGAGCTCTACGAGTTGATGGAGCAGACCTACGAGATCCTGCCCGGCGTGCGCCTGACCGCCTTCTACGCCAACCACCCGGGCACGACGCTCGGCTTCATCCTGCAGACCGAGGGCCGCAAGATCGCCTACTGCCCCGCCAGCGAGATATACGGGGAATACGGCACCGCCCTTCAGGACTACGACGAGAAACTCGGCGGCTTGGTGCGCGGCTGCGACGTCCTCTTCCACGACGGCCGCTACACGGAGGAGGATTACCGGGCCAACCGCAACAAGGGCCACTCCTCCTTCCTCGCCGCCGTGGACTTCGCCGGGAAGAACAAGATCAAGCAGCTCGTCTTGATGCACCAGGACGACGCCTACGGCGACGACGTCCTCGACAAGATGGCCCGAGACGCCGATGACCGCGTGAAGGCCAAGGGTTACCCCCTGAAGGTCCTCCTGGCCCGCGAGGGTCTGCGGCTCACCCTTTAGCGCGAACGGGCGACCCGCTATAACTTAGGTGCCTGTCCCCTTTGTTATGAGGGCGCGCGCCAGGGTCAGGGCGGCGGCGTCGGCGGCGAAGTCGCCGCGGGGCGGCTCCAGGATGCCGGGCACGCCGGCGAACTCGGGGCGCGACAGCAGCGCGGCCAGGCCTTCCCCCAGTCGGCCCGCGCCCAGGTGGCGGTGGTCCTCGAGGTGCGAGCCCAACGGGGCGCGCGTGTCGTTGACGTGGAAGGCGTCCACGGTCCCCAACAGGCGGTGGGCCCGCGCGATGAACTTGTAGACGCCCTCGGCGCCGCTGAGGTCGTAGCCCGCGGCGTGGGCGTGGGCGGTGTCGAGGCACACGCCCGCGCCCGGCAGGGCCTCGCGCAGGCGGGCCAGCTCCTCGAGCGTGCCGCCCATGCGGCGACCGCCGCCCGGGACGTTCTCCAGGAGGACGCGCACGCGGCCGCCGGCCGCCTTGACCGACTCGGCGAAGAGCTTCACGCCGCCGCCGGCGTCTTCGCCGGGCGAATAAGCGCCCGCGTGCAGCACGAAGGCGTCGGCGCCGAGGGCCGCGGCCAGCTCCAGCTCGCGCGCGAGGTGGCGCACGGAGCGCCCGCGCCGCTCGGGGTCGGAGGACGCGAGGCTGGGCACGAAGCGGGAATGCACGAGGACGCGCGCGAGCGCCGCGCGTCCGTCCTTGAAGGCGGCCAGCTCCTCGGGCGTCGGCTCGTGGTGCCGCGCGTAGGGCAGGAGCTGGACGGCGGCGACGCCGTGCGCCCGCGCGGCCTCGAGCACCGCGGCGTAGCCCCCGCGCACGGGCAGGTGCAGCCCGAGTATCACAGGCCGGTGAGGCGGCGCAGCCAGGCCGACTTCACGGCGTCGTAAGGGAACCACCAAGGGTCGGCGGTCTCGGGCGGCCACTCGTGCACGATGACGGACTGCGGCTGGGTGAAGGCCCGCAGGCCCTCGTCGCCGTGGCGGCGGCCGAGCCCGCTGGACTTGAAGCCGCCGAACGGCAGCGAGCCCAGCGCGTAGTGCGTGGAGGGCTCGTTGACGCCGACGAGGCCGCACTGCAGGGCCGCGCCCAAGGCCTCGCCGCGCTCGTGGTCCGCGGTCCAGACGCTGGCGGCCAGGCCCCACGGGCCCTCGTTGGCCGCGGCGACGGCCTCCTCGGCGCGCCCGACGCGCGTGACCGCGAGCACGGGCCCGAAGATCTCCTCGGAGCACACCCGCATGCCGGGCGCCGGGTCGAGCACCAACGCGGGGGCCATGAGCAGGCCCGCGCGGTCGAGCACCTCGCCGCCGATGACGCGAGCGCCCTTGGCCCGCGCGTCGTCGAGCTGGGCCTGGACCCGGTCGAACTGGAACGGGACGGTGAGGCGGCCCATGTCTCCCAGGCCGTCGGCGGAGACGCGCAGGACGGCCATGCGCCGGCGGACCGACTCGACGAACTTGTCGAAGAGCGGCCCTTCCACGAAGACCCTCTCGACGCCGATGCACAACTGGCCGGCGTTGGAGAAGCCGCCCCAGACGGCGGCCGCGGCCGCGCGCTCCAGGGGCGCGTCGGCGAGCACGATCATCGGGTGTTTGCCCCCCAACTCGAGCAGGCAGGGCTTGAGGTCGCGCGCGGCGCGCGCCGCCACCTCGCGGCCCGCCTTGGTCGAGCCCGTGAACACGACCATGTCGCTGGCGTCGAGCACGCGCTCGCCCGCCGCCGGGCCGCCGCGCGCCACGGTGAGCAGGCCCTCGGGGAACAGCCCGGTGGCGGCCAGCGCCGACTCCGTCCAGAGCGCGGTGCGCGTGGTCCACTCCGAGGGCTTGAGCAGGACGGCGTTGCCCGCGAGCATGGCCGCGAAGGCGTCGGCGAACGGGATGAGGAAAGGCATGTTCCACGGGGAGACCACGCCGACCACGCCCCACGGGACCCGCCGCGCGTAGGCGCGCTTGTTGAGCAGGAACCAGGGCTTGGGCGCGGGGGTGTCCTCGAAGAGACGGTTGGCGTTGGCCGCGAAGTGCGAGACGAGCATGCCCGTGGTGCCGATCTCCATGAGCTCGGCCTCGGCGAGGGGCTTTCCCGTCTCCTCGTGTATGACGCGCGCCAGCTCTTCGCGCCGGGCGGCGAGCTCGCGCCAAGCCTTGCGCAGGGCCGCGACGCGCTGCGACACGTTGAGCCGCCGCCAGGTCGCCGCGGCGCGGCGCGCCTGCGCGGCCTTGGCCGCGATCTCCTCGGGCGCGTCGTCGCGCGCGGGCGCGGGGATGAGGGTCTCGCTCACGCCGGGATTCTACCTATTCGGAGCAGGCGGGTCTCGTAAGGGTCGGCTTCCTCGCGGCAGGCCTCGTGCACGAGCCCGACGCCCGGGGCGTACAGGCGCTCGCCGCTGCCCGCGTCGCCCCCCGCGATGAGGTAGGAGACGCGCGCGCAGCCTTTGTAGGCGCCGGCCGGGACCTCCACCGCGCCGTCGAGGCCCTCCAGGCGGTACTGGCGCGGCGGGTGGTCCCAGGAGCGCCCGCGCACCGGCGGGTGGGGCAGGACGAGGCGGCCGGCGTGGTAGACGCCGTCCGGCCGCCGCTCCACGGTCTCCGTCGAGGTCTGCTCCCCGTCCGGCCCGCGCCAGGTCCGGCGCAGCTTGCCCGCGACGCGGTCGCCCTGCCTCGTCGCCTCCAGGCAGTCCACGACGAGGGTCCAGACGCCGCCCGCGCGGCGCAGCTCGTATTCGAGCCGGCGGCCGGCCTCGATGGGGTGGTAGTCGGGGACCTTCATCGCAGCTTCTTGAGCAGCCCCCCGACGCCGTCGAGCGCGCTCGAGCCCAGCCCGCGCGCGGAGAGGGAGCCGAGCACCTGCTGCAGCGCGCTGCGGCCTCCCACTTCCTTGAGGCGTATGTCGGGCAGCGGGGCCGTGAGCCCGCCGGGCAGCGCGACGCTGCCGTCGAGCACCTCGAGCCGCTTGATGCGCACCGAGCGCCCGCCGCCGTCGCCGCCACCGGAGGACGCCTTCGCCTTCAAGCGCGCGAGGTTGTCCCCCTCCACGCGCACCGAGGGCGCGCGCACGACGACGCTCTCCACCACGACGGCATCGCCGAACAACGAGGCGGGGCGCACGGTCACCTCGATGGCGTCGGCCTTGAACGCGTAGGGGCCGGAGAAGCCGGGCGGGTTGCCGACGACGAGGCGGCGGACCGTGCCGCGGCCGGACAACGGCGAGAGCGTGACCAGCCCGACCGAGACCGGCACGCCGAGCGCGGCGGACCCCGCCGTCTCGATGGCGCCCGCCAGCACGCGGCCCAGGGCGACGCTCCCGAGCATGGCGGAGCCGGCGAAGACGGCGACGGCGAGCAGCAGCAGCTTCTTCATGGGGCGACCTCCGTGAGCGGCTCGTCGAGCAGCGGCCAGGCGGTCGCGTCCGGGTCCCGGTAGTGCCACCACTCCGCCGCGTAGGAGACGAAGCCGGCCGCCTCCATGGCGGCCTTCAGGCGCGCCGCGTTGCGCGCGGCCGCGGGCGACACGCCCTTGGCCCCGTGCGCCGCCTTCGGGCCGAAGTCGTCGAAGTCGGTGGGCATGGGCAGCGGGCGCCCCCGCGCGTCGGCCAGGCCGGCGTCCACGGCGCCTCCGCGGTTGTGAGAGGAGCCTTTCTTCGGATCCGCGACGAAGCGGGCGTCGGGCTTGGCCGCCCACATCGCCCTCTGCGCCGACAGCGGCCTGTAGGCGTCGTAAACGACGAGCCGCAGGCCGTCCGCGCGGAGGATGGCCGCGGCCTTGGCCAGGCGCTCGGCCGCGGGGCGCCGCAACAGCGCCGCCGCGACGGGGTAGAGCGGGCGGCCGACGAAGTTGTCCGCCGTGGCGTAGCGCAGGTCGAGCACGGCGTCCGGCACGAGGGCGAGCACCGCGATGAGCGCCATCACGGCCCCATCCTAGCAATCCGCGCGGGCTTTTGCGCGCGGGCGCCGCGGCGGCTCAGCGGACCTGCAGCGGCTCGCGCAGGTACTGGGCGAACGCCTCGCCGGCGCCGTGGTAGTGCGCCTCGATCTCGAGGCGGATGCCGTCCATGCGGTCCGGCTCGACGAAACGGCGCAGGTCCGCGATGCCGCGCAGAGCGGCGAGCATCGCGGTCGTGGGGTCGATGTGACGCTCGCCGGCCGCCTCGGCGACGGCCTCCAGGGCCAAGATGGCGCCACGCGTCAGACTCTGGTCGGCCAGGAGGAGGGCGGTCATGGCGCCTTTGACGGCGTCCTCGATGACCTGCTCGGGCGAGGTCTGCCCCAGGCTCGCGGGGCCGTCCAACGCGGCGGCGAGCGTCTTACCGACGACCAAGGCGGCGGCCGCGCAGGGGTCTCCCAGGCGGCGCAGCTCCTCGGCGACCATCTCCTTCGTCAATTGTCCGAACCGGGTCTCGTTCATGGTGTTCTCCTTGCCCGCTCAGGATACCCCGCGGCCCCGCCGCGCGCACCGAAACATCCGCTGAACGAGGGGTTAACGCGCGGGAGGTTTCGTTGCTAGGATAAAGGCATGAACCTCGAACGCTGGACGGTCAAAGCCCGCCAGGCCCTGGAGGACGCGCAGGCGCTCGCCCGCAAGCGCGGCCACCAGGAGTTGTCCGAGGAACATCTGCTGGCCGCCCTGTTGGCGCAGGAAGGCGGTCTGGCTCCGGCGCTGCTCGGCGCCGCCGGGCTCGACCTCGCCGCGGCCCGGGCGTCCCTCGAGAAGGCCCTCGCCAAGAAGCCCCGCTCCACCGGCGGAAGCCTCTACGTCGCCGACGCGCTCGCGCGCGCCCTCGACGACGCGCGGGAGCGCGCCGGCGCCCTCAAGGACGAGTTCGTCTCCGTGGAGCATCTTCTCGTCGCGCTCGCGCGCCCCTTGGGCACGACGCCCGAACGCCTGCTCGCGGCCCTTCCGCAGGTGCGCGGCGCCTCGGGCGCCAGCTCCGAGGACCCCGAGGGCACCTACCAGGCCCTCGAGAAATACGGCCGGGACCTGACCGCGGCCGCCCGCCAGGGCAAACTCGACCCGGTCATCGGCCGCGACGGGGAGATCCGCCGCGTCATCCAGGTTCTGGCCCGGCGCACCAAGAACAACCCCGTGCTCATCGGCGCGCCCGGCGTGGGCAAAACCGCCATCGTCGAGGGGCTGGCGCAGCGCGTGGCCTCCGGCGACGTGCCCGAGGGCATCAAGGACAAACTCGTCATCGCGCTGGACCTGGGCGCGCTCATCGCGGGCGCCAAGTTCCGCGGCGAGTTCGAGGAGCGCCTCAAAGCCGTGCTCAAGGAGGTCTCCGCCCAGGGCGGGCGGGTCATCCTCTTCATCGACGAGCTGCACACCTTGGTCGGCGCGGGCGCGGCCGAAGGCGCGATGGACGCCGCCAACCTGCTCAAGCCGATGCTCGCGCGCGGCGAGCTGCGCTGCGTGGGCGCGACCACGCTCGACGAGTACAAGAAGGGCATCGAGAAGGACGCCGCGCTCGAGCGCCGCTTCCAGCCCGTGCACGTCGGCGAGCCCACGGTCGAGGACACGGTGGCCATCCTGCGTGGCCTTAAAGAACGCTACGAGGTCCACCACGGCGTGCGCATCCGCGACGGCGCGCTCGTGGCCGCGGCGACGCTGTCGGCGCGTTACCTGCCCGACCGCCAGCTGCCCGACAAAGCCATCGACCTCGTGGACGAGGCCGCCTCGCGCCTGCGCATGGAGATCGACTCGCTGCCCCAGGAGCTCGACCAGGCCGAACGCGACATCCGGCGCCTGGAGATCGAGGGCACGGCCCTGCGCAAGGAGTCGGACCCGCGCTCCGCCGAACGCTTGAAGGCGCTGGAGAAGGAGCTCAAGGCGTTGAAAGGCTCCGCGTCCGACCTGCGCGGGCACTGGGAGAAGGAGAAAGCGCTCCTGCTCGCCCTGCGCCGCTCGGTGGAGCAGGTCGAGGAGCTCAAGGCGGAGGAGAAGTCGGCCGAACGCGCCGGCGACCTGGCCAAAGCCGCGGAGATCCGCTTCGGGCGCGTGCCGGAGGCGGAGAAGGCGCAGGCGCGCACGCGCGCCGAGCTGGCGGCGCTGCAGAAGGAGCGCAGCCTCCTCAAAGAGGAGGTCGGCGAGGAGGACATCGCCGGCGTGGTCAGCCGTTGGACGGGCGTGCCCGTCGAGCGTATGCTCGAGGCCGAGTCCAAGAAACTCCTGCGCATGGAGGACGAGCTGCACCGCCGCATCGTGGGCCAGGACGCGGCGGTCAAAGCCGTGTCCGAGGCCGTGCGCCGCTCGCGCTCGGGCCTGTCCGACCCCAACCGCCCCACGGGCGTGTTCCTGCTCATGGGCCCCACGGGCGTGGGCAAAACCGAGCTGGCGCGCTCGCTGGCGGAGTTCCTCTTCGACTCGGACAAGGCGATGGTGCGCATCGACATGAGCGAGTACATGGAGAAACACGCGGTGGCCCGCCTCATCGGCGCGCCTCCCGGCTACGTGGGCTTCGAGGAGGGCGGCCAGCTCACCGAAGCCGTGCGCCGCCGCCCCTACTGCGTCATCCTCCTCGACGAGATCGAGAAGGCTCACCCCGACGTGTTCAACGTCCTGCTCCAGGTCATGGACGACGGGCGGCTGACGGACGGCCAGGGGCGCACCGTGCACTTCAACAACGCGGTCCTGCTCATGACCTCCAACGCCAAGCCGGAGGAGCTCAAGAGCCGCTTCCGCCCCGAGTTCCTCAACCGCATCGACGAGCTCATCGAGTTCGCGCCGCTCGAGGCGGCGCAGCTGCGCAAGGTCGTGGACATCCAGCTCGAGGCCGTGCTCAAGCGGCTGCGCGAGCGCCGCGTGACGCTGACGGTCACCGACGCGGCCAAGGACCTCGTCGCGCGCGAGGGACACGACCCCGCCTACGGGGCGCGCCCGCTCAAGCGCGCCATCGCGCGGCTGATCGTGGACCCGCTGGCCAAGCTCCTCCTCTCGGGCGAGGTCAAGGAGGGCGACGCGGTCGAGGCGGAGGCCGGCTCGCACGGGCTGGAGTTCCGCAAGGCCGGGGTCGCCGAGAAGAAGCGGCGATGACGCTCCTGCGCCTGGCGCTCGCGCTCGGCATCGGCCTGCTCATCGGCCTGGAGCGGGGGTGGAAGGCGCGCGAGGCCCCGGACGGCGGCCGCGTCGCCGGTCTGCGCACCTTCGGCCTCATCGGCCTGTTGGGCGGCATCTGGGGGGCGCTGGCGGCGACGCTCGGCGTCGCGGCCCTGGTGGCCGCCTTCCTCGCCCTGGCGGCCCTGCTCGCCCTGGGCTACCGCGCCACCAGCGAGCGCAAGCAGGGACTGGGCGTGACCACCGAGGTCGCGGGGCTGGTCACCTTCGCGCTGGGGGCCATGGCCGTCGTGGGGCTGGAGAAGGAAGCCGTGTTCGCCGCCGTGGTGACCACCGCGCTGCTGGGCTTCAAGCCCGTGCTGCACCACTGGCTGGAGCGCATCGGCCGCGCGGAGCTGGAGGCGGTGCTCAAGTTCCTCATCATCTCGGTCGCGGTGCTGCCCAACCTGCCGGACCGCGGCTTCGGGCCGTGGGAGGCGCTCAACCCCTACCACATCTGGTGGATGGTGGTGCTCATCGCGGGCATCTCCTTCGCCGGCTACATCGCCGTCAAGCTGCTCGGCTCGCGCGGCGGGCTGCTGGCCACGAGCGTGTTGGGCGGGCTGGTCTCCTCGACCGCGGTGACCCTCGCGCTCTCGCGGCTCAACGCCCGGCAGCCGCGCGCCACGCGCCTGCACGCGGCCGGCATCGTCGTGGCCTCCACCATCATGTTCCCGCGCATCCTGCTCGAGACCGCCGCGGTCAACCACGGGCTGCTCCCCCTCCTCGCGCCTCCCATCGCGGTGATGGCCTGCGTCGGCCTGCTCGGCACGGCCCTGCTCATGTTGGGCGCCGAGTCCGACGGGCACGGCGAGCCGCCCGCCTTCAAGAACCCCCTGGAGCTGTCCGGCGCGTTGTTCTTCGGCGGCGCGTTGGCGCTCGTGACCTTCGCCGGCGTCGCTCTGCACCACCTCTTCGGCGAGAGCGGCGTCTACGCCACGGCGCTGACGGCCGGCGTCATGGACGTGGACGCCGTCACCCTGTCCATGTCGCGCCTGGCCCTCGACGGCGCGCTCTCCTCGGACGCGGCCGCCAACGCCATCCTGGCCGCGGCCGGCGCCAACACCGCGTCCAAGATGGCGATGGCCGCCGCCATCGCGCGCGGCCGCATGGGCCTGCTGGCGTCTTCGGTGCTGGGCGCGGCGCTGCTCGCGGGCGCGGCCGTGCTCGCGCTGCTGCGGACCTCTCCGCTATAATCACCCATGCCCTCCTTGCTCGACCCGGTCCGCATCGGCGCCTGGCAGCTCCCCAACCGCGTGGTCATGTCCCCCCTGACGCGCTGCCGCAGCGGCGCTTCGCGCGTGCCCAACGCGCTGATGGCCGAATACTACGCCCAACGCGCCTCGGCGGGGCTCATCATCTCGGAAGCCACCATCGTCTCTCCCCAGGGCGCGGGTTACCCGGACACGCCCGGCATCTGGTCGGCCGAGCAGGTCGAGGGTTGGAAGGGCGTGACCCGGGCCGTGCACGCGGCGGGCGGGCGCATCCTGCTCCAGCTCTGGCACGTGGGGCGCGTCTCGCACCCGTCTTACCTGGGCGGCGAGCTCCCGGTGGCGCCGAGCGCGCTGGCGCCCCAAGGGTTCGTCAGCCTGGTGCGCCCCAAGGCCCGCTACGAGGTCCCCCGCGCGCTGCGCCTCGACGAGCTGCCCGGCATCGTCGCGGACTTCCGCCGCGGCGCGCAGAACGCGCTGGCCGCGGGCTTCGACGGCGTCGAGATCCACGGCGCCAACGGCTACCTGCTCGACCAGTTCCTGCAGGACGGCAGCAACAAGCGCGACGACGCCTACGGCGGCCCCGTCGAGAACCGCGCGCGCCTCATGCTCGAAGTCGCCGACGCCGCCGTCTCGGTGTGGGGCGCCGACCGCGTGGGCATGCACCTGGCCCCCCGCGGGGACGCGCACTCCATGGGCGACTCGGACCTCGCGGGCACCTTCGGTTTCGTCGCCCGCGAATTGGGGAAGCGGCGATTGGCCTTCCTGTGCGCGCGCGAGTCCGTCGAGGGCGCGACGCGCCTGGGACCGGCTCTCAAGAAGGCCTTCGGCGGCGCCTACATCGCCAACGAGAAGTTCGACAAGGCGGGCGCGCAGGCCGTGCTCGCCGCTGGCGAGGCCGACGCCGTGGCCTTCGGCAGACTCTTCATCGCCAACCCGGACCTGCCGCGCCGCTTCGCCGAGGACGCGCCCCTCAACGCCCCCGACCCCGCGACTTTCTACGCGCCGGGCCCGGCGGGCTATACCGACTACCCCGCGCTCGCCGCGGCTTAACGCCCGCGCCGCGAGGCGAGGAAGCCCAGTCCGGCCCGGCAGTCGAGCTCGGTGGGCCCGCGCGGCGGCGCCAGTTCCAGGCACTCGTTCCAGGCCCGCTCCGCTCCCGCCTCGTCGCCCTTCTGGAACAGGACCATCCCCTCCATGTAGACCCGGCGCGCCGCGTCCTCCGACCGCGCGCGCGGAGCCCGGACGGTCGGCGCCGGGGCGGACGGCGCCTTGACGAGCTCCAGGGAGGTGAGGCAGTCCTGCACCACGGCGCTGCCCGCCGGGGCGTTGGCCAGGCAAGCGCGCCACAAGCGCCCGGCCTGCGCCGTGTCGCCCGCTCGGTACGCGACGAGCCCGGCGCGATGGGCCCGCCGCGCGCGAGGATGGGCGTCATCGGCGTCCTGCGCCCGGGAGCGGCCGTGCATGTCCTCGAACAGCGCGCAATCGCCGCGCTCCGGCGAGCGCGGCGGCGCCACCTCGAGGCAGCGCCGCCACTTCTTGAGCGCGCCTTTCGCGTCGCCGTCCGCGTGGGCGCGCAGCCCCGCCTGGAACAACACGCGCGCCTCCTCCCGGGGCGACGACGCCCCCCACGAGAGAGCCGCGAGCAGCAGAGGAAGAAGGCTCACGACCTGACTATACCCCGTGCCTGCGGCGCACGCAAGCCCGCGTGGCCCGAGGCGCGTGGTCGCCGTGCCCAACCGAACCCCTCTTCCCTTGAGGGAAGAGGGGCCGGGGGTGATGGGGGCTCAAAAAAGAAAACCACTCGCCCCTGTCGTGGCCGTCGCGCTGGCCGTTGCGGAAAATCCAAGGGGCGAGTGGTGGACCTGAGCGGGATCGAACCGCTGACCTCCTGCATGCCATGCAGGCGCTCTCCCAGCTGAGCTACAGGCCCGTGAGGGACATTCTACCACAGATGGCGGGCGGGCGGGTAGTCAGGGGACGAGGATGTCGAGCTTGGGCGCCGGCGACAGGCCGGAACGGCGGGGGCGGCCGTCGGGGCCGTAACCCGTGTAGCCCTCCGGCACGGCGACGACGCCGCCCGCGTCGGCCAGGCCGAAGGCGGGCGAGCCGTCGAAGAGGGACTGGAGCTGGCCGGCGCGGTCGTAGATGGAGGTCTCGGAGCGGGGCTTGAGGCTCGAGCCGACGGCGTTGAGCCGGGCGATGAGGCGGCGGTCGCCTTCGCCGCGGGCCTCGGCGAGCAGGCGCGCCATGTGCCGACCCAAACCGGCGCGCTGGGTCTCCAGGCCGTGGGCGATCTCCTCGAACTGGTCGGGGCGCGCCAAGGCGTTGGCCAGCAGCAGGGCCGCCGCGCGCGGGGCGGGCATGGGCTCGCGGCCCAGGCTCTCGCGCAGGCGGGCCGCGGCGTCGCGCGGCTCGGCCACGGTGCCGGCGACCGCCGTGACGAGGTAATCCTTCACGGCCGCCGGCGAGCGCATCACGGCCACGGAGCGCAGGTGCAGGTCCATGGAGTCGAGCAGCATGGAGCCGTACAGGGGCTGGGACTGGAGGGACAACGCGACGCTCCCCACGAACGCGCCCGGGAAACCGGTCGGCGCGGCGACGGGCCCGGAGCGGCCCACCGGGCCGGCCTGCGCGCTCGCCGCCAACAGGAGCAACAGCAGCCTCACGCCGACAGCATACCCCCGGAACCGGCTCACTTCAAGAGGGCGGGCAGGCGGTCGGCGAACTCGAGGTCGGCGGGGAACATCTCGGCGCGGGGCAGGTCGCGCGGGTCGGCCCAGAAGAGGGACAACACGTCGTCGCCGTTGCCCGATAGGCGCAGCTCGCCGCCGGCGCGTTCGACGAGCCAGTAGGCCGACACGATCTGCAGCGGCGCCTGGGTGGACAGGTGAGCGCCCTCGCTGGAATGCAGGCAGCGGGTATGACGCACGCTCAAGCCGGTCTCCTCGAAGAACTCCCGGTGGAGCGCGTCCATCGGCGCTTCCTCGACCTCCACGCCTCCGCCCGGGAAGTTGACGAACTCGCGGTCGCGGAAACGCGAGCGGGTGAGCAGCACCTTGCCGCCCTCGTGGAGCACCCCGTAGATGCGGCAGGAGAAGCGGCGGCTCACGCCGGCAGCGGCCCGGGCTTGAGCTTGGAGAGCGCCTCGCGGAAGCCCCACAACGGCGCGCCGGCCGCGCGCAGGTCCGGCTCGATGACCGCCATCACGCGCCGGTAGCGGTGCCACGGGATGGTGGGGTAGAGGTGGTGGACGACGTGGAGGTTCTGTCGCAGGAAGAACGGGTCGAGCCACGCGGGCATCAGCGCGGCCGTGTCGCGCAGGCGCCCGCGCTCGGTGTGCGGGCGATGCGGCCAGTAGTCGAAGGTCACCGCCAGCGCCGCGGCGCCGAGCTGCGCGGGGAGGGCCCAGTGCAGCAGCACGGGGACGAGGCGGCCCGTCGCCCAGGCCCAGGCGTGGAACGCCGCGATGGCGCCGACCACCACGACGGCGCGCGCGAGGACCTCGTCGCGGCGTCGCAGGCGCGCGAAGAAGGTCCAGTAATGGAACTGCAGCGCTGTGGCGCAGCGCAGGGCCGTGGAGAGCCAGGTCTCGCCGGCCACGTAGTAGTCCGGGTCCTCCTTCGGGTCGTTGGTGTGGGCGTGGTGATGCAGATGGTTGCGCCGGATGGCGTCGTAGGGGCCGAACAGGACCAAGGTCGCCAGGTGCCCGAGACCGTCGTTGAGCCAAGCCCGGCGGGAGAGGCAGCCGTGCGAGGCGTCATGCAGCACGGTGAACTGCGCGTAGGCGCAGGCGGCCTCGAGCGGCACGGCCAGCCACAGGGGCCACAGGCCGGCCGACGCGGCCAGGGCCGAGCCGAGGTGGACGAGCAGCGCGCCCAGGAACACGGCGACGGTGGGCCAGGCGGTCTCCCCGGCGGCGAGCTCGAAGGGCCGGATGGCGCGGGTGTCGAGGGCCATGGGGCTTATTATACTATGGGCCATGCGACGGACCGGTCCCGTGCTGCTCCTCGCCCTGCTCGCCGCCTGCCGCGGCGAGCCCCAGGACCGCGTGAAGATCGCGCTCGCCGTGCCGCTGACCGGCGACCTCGCGGCCGACGGCCGCGGCTTGGAGCGCGCGGCGCGGCTGGCCTTCGAGGAGGACCCGCAGACGGCCGAACTCGTCGTCTTCGACGACCGCGGTGACCCCCTGCAGGCCGTCTCCGTCGCGCGGCAGATCGCGGAGGACCCCGCCGTGCTGGCGGTCGTGGGACACCTGACCTCGGGCTGCTCCGTGGACGCGGCGCGCGTCTACGCCGCGGCGGGCATCCCGATGATAACGCCCTCGGCCACCGCCCCCGTCTTGACGCTCCAGCAGGAGAGCGGCGGTTGGCCCGGGGAGCGCGTCGTCTTCCGGCTCCCCCCCTCCGACGCGGTGCAAGGCGACGCGTTGGCCGAACACGCCGTCAAGCGGCTCGGCGCGCGCGTGTTCGCGGTGCTGCACGACCGGACCGCCTACGGCCTGGGCATCGCCGAGGCCTTCACCGCGGGGGTGGAGAAACGCGGCGGCAAGGTCGCGGTCTTCGAGCCCGTGGAGCGCGGCGCCCGGGACTTCTCGCCGGCGCTCGACGCGCTCGACGCCGGCCGTGTCGGCGCCCTGTTCTACGGCGGGGTCTATCCCGAGGCCGGCCCCCTGCTGCGCCGGGCGCGGGCGCGCGGGTTCAGCGGCCACTTCCTCGCCGGGGACGGGGTCAAGAGCGGCGACTTCGTGGCGAGCGCGGGCCCGGCGGCCGAAGGCGCGCTGCTGTCGGTCGCCGGCGTGCCGCTGGAGGACCTGCCCAGCGCCGCGGACTTCGCCGCGCGTTACCAGGCCCGTCACGGCGAGCCGCCGCGCACCTTCGACCACTACGGCTACGAGGCCGCCCGCATCGCGCTGGCCGCCGCGCGAAAGGCCGGCCGCGACCGCCGGCGCGCCCTGGACTGGATCCGCGCCGCGCGCCACGAATCCATGGTCGGCCCCTTCATCTTCGACTCGAAGGGCGACTCGCTCAAGAGCCTCGTGACCGTCCTGCGCGTGGAGCGCGGCCGCTTCGTGCGGGCCTACTAGGAAAAGAAAAGGCCCGCCGCGAGGCGGGCCAGATCTATTGCGCGAGGGGGGAGTCGAACCCCCAAACCCTTTCGGGCGTACGCACCTCAAGCGTATGTGTCTGCCAGTTCCACCACCCGCGCGTGGGTGTCC
Source organism: Elusimicrobiota bacterium (assembly GCA_033875325.1). GTDB lineage: Bacteria > Elusimicrobiota > Elusimicrobia > UBA1565 > UBA9628 > GWA2-66-18. The sequence continues at coordinate 38,528 of JANRKA010000182.1, forward strand.
GTCTTTACTTCTTGGCCGGTTCCGGCGCCGGAGCCGGGGCCGCCGGCGGAGTCGCCGGGGCCGACGGGACCGGGAGGGGAGCGTCGACCATGTTGGTCACGGAGCTCATGCCGGTGCGGCTTTGCAGCAAGGTCAGGAAAAGCGAGGTGAAGGCGAAGGTCGCGGCCAGGCCGGCCGTGAACTTCTTCATGAAGCTCGAGCCGGTCGGGGTGTTGATGAGGTCCCCCCCGCCGCCGCCCAGGACGCCCAGGCCAGCCCCGCGCCCCGTCTGGAGGAGCACGAAGAGCACCATCATGACGCAAGCCAGGACATGGACGCCGAGCACGAGCATGTAGAACATCGTTCGATTATACCAATTTTCGGCGGCGTCAGGACGCCAGGGCCACGAGACCGGGCAGCGCCTTGCCCTCGAGCAGCTCCAGGCTCGCGCCCCCGCCCGTGGAGCAGTGGCTCATCTTGCCGACGAGGCCGGCCTTGGCGATGACGGAGAGGCTGTCCCCCCCGCCCACGATGGTGGTCGCGCCCTTGGCGGTCGCCTCGGCCATGGCCTTGGCCACCGCCAGGCTGCCGTTGGCGAAGGCGTCCATCTCGAAGATGCCCATGGGGCCGTTCCAGAAGATGGTCTTGGCCTTGGCCACGTGTTCGGTGAAGAACTCGATGGTGTGCGGGCCGATGTCCACGCCGATGAGGCTGGGCGGCACGGACATGGCCTGGGTCACGGTGACCGCGGCGTCGGCCTTGATCTCGGAGACGGCGAGGTGGTCGGCCGGGAGCAGGCACTCGACCTTCTTGTGGTAGGCCTTCTCGATGATGGACTTGGCGGCCTCGACCTGGTCCTTCTCGAGCAGCGACTTGCCGATCTCGATGCCTTGCGCGGCCAGGAAGGTGTAGGCCATGCCGCCGCCGATGAGCAGCGCGTCCACGCGCTCGAGCAGCTTGTCCAGGACGACGAGTTTGTCGCTGACCTTGGCCCCGCCGATGATGGCGAGGAAGGGGCGCGTCGGGTTGCCGATGGCGCGGTCGAGGAACTCCAACTCGCGTTGGACGAGCCAGCCGATGGCGCCGGGGATGAGCTTGGGCACGCCGGCCGTGGACGCGTGCGCGCGGTGCAGGGCGCCGAAGGCGTCCTGGATGAACAGGTCGCCGTGTTTGGCGAGCGCCTTGGCGAAAGCCGGGTCGTTGGCCTCCTCCTCGGCGTGGAAACGCAGGTTCTCGAGCAGGAGCACCTCGCCGGGCTTGAGGGCGGCGACGGCCTTCTCCGCGACGGGGCCCACGCAGGCCTCGGCGAAGGCGACGGGCTTCTTGAGGAGCTTGGAGAGCTCGGCGGCGACGGGCTTGAGCGAGTACTTGGGCTCGGGTTTGCCCTTGGGGCGTCCCAGGTGCGAGATGAGCACGACCTTGGCGCCCTGCTCGAGCAGATACTCCAAAGTCTTGAGGGTCTCGCGCACGCGCGCGTTGTCCTCGATCTTGGCGCCCTTCATGGGCACGTTGTAATCCACGCGCACGAGGGCGCGTTTGCCCTTGAGGGTCATGTCCTGCACGCGTTTGAGCTTGAGCGCCGGCTTATCGGTCATGCGCCTTCCTCAATAGATGTTCTTGCCCATCGCGGAGGCGATGAGCTCGGACGCGAGCACGGCGGTCGCGTTCTGGGTGTCCTCGAGCGGGTTGACCTCGACGAGGTCCAGGCCCACGAGGCGCTCGGAGTCCGCGACGAGCTCCATGAGCAGGTGCGACTCGCGGTAGGTCAGTCCCCCGCGCTTGATGGTGCCCGTCCCCGGCGCGTTGCCCGGGTCCACCGAATCGATGTCGAAGCTCAGGTGGAAGCCCGCGGTGCCGTCATTGGCCATGTCGATGGCCTGCTCGGTCACCACGCCCATGCCGTAACGGTCGATCTCCTGCATGGAGAACACGCGGATGCCGGACTTGCGGATGTTCACGGCCTCGGCGCGGTCCACGTCGCGGATGCCGATGAGCACCACGTTGCGCGGGTCCACCTTGGGCGAGAAGCCGCCCAGGCGCGCGAAGTCCTTGTGGCCCATGCCGAGCAGGTGCGCCAACGGCATGCCGTGCACGTTGCCCGTGGGCGAGGAATCCGGCGTGTTGATGTCGGCGTGCGCGTCCACCCAGATGAGGCCGATCTTGCGGCCCTTGTCCCGGTGCGCGCGCGACACGCCCGACACGGAGCCGACGGCCAGGGAATGGTCGCCGCCCAAGGTGATGGGCGTCGAGCCGTTGGCCACGGCCTCGTAGGTGTGTTTCTCGAGGTCGGAGCAGACCTTCAAGATGGCCGCGCCGTTCTTGAGCTTGCCCTTGGCGACCGGAGCGACCTTCGGCACGGCCAGGTCGCCGGCGTCGGTGACCTCCAGGTCGAGCGCCTCGAGGCCCTCGATGAGGTTGGCCCGGCGGACGGCCGCGGGACCGCCCGAAGCGCCTCGCTTGGAGGCGCCGTAGTCCAGCGGGACGCCGATGACGGTGGCGTGCTTCTTCTTGCCGCTCACGCCTTACGCCGGGACGCCGACTTTCTTGGCGATGTGCGCGACCAGGTCGACGACGCGGTTGGAGTAGCCCCACTCGTTGTCGTACCAGCCGAACACCTTCACCAGGTTGCCGTCGATGACGTCGGTGAGCGTCGCGTCGAAGACCGAGCTGTGCGCGTTGCCCATCACGTCGCGCGACACGATGGGGTCCTCGTTGTACTGCATGAAGCCCTTGAGCTTGCCCGAGGCCGCGGCCTTCTTGAAGGCCTCGTTGACCTCTTCCTTGGTGACGCTCTTGTCGAGGGTCACGGTGAGGTCCACGATGGACACGTCCTGGACGGGCACGCGGATGGAGGTGCCGGTGAGCTTGCCCTTGAGCTTGGGCAGGACGAGGCCGATGGCCTTGGCCGCGCCGGTCGAGGACGGGATCATGGACACGGCGGCCGCGCGGGCGCGGCGCATGTCGGAGTGGCGCTGGTCGAGCAGGTTCTGGTCGTTGGTGTAGGCATGCACGGTCGTCATGAGTCCGTTCTTGACCCCGAAAGCCTCGTCCAGCACCTTGCCCAGAGGGGCCAGCGCGTTCGTCGTGCACGAAGCGTTGGAGATGATGGTGTGTTTGGCCGGGTCGAAGAGCTCGTCGTTGATGCCCATGCAGATGGTGATGTCCTCGCCCTTGGCGGGCGCGGAGATGACCACCTTCTTGGCGCCGCCGGCGAGGTGGCCCTTGGCCTTCTCCGCGTCGGTGAACAGGCCGGTGGACTCGACGACGATGTCCACGCCGACCGAGGACCAGGGCAGCTTGGCCGGGTCCTTCTCGGCGAACACCTTGATGAGGCGCCCGTCGATCTTGAGGTCGTTGCCGACCGCCTCGACGGTGCCCGGGTAGGGACCGAAGGTCGAGTCGTATTTGAAGAGGTTCGCGTTCATCTTCGCGTCCGTGAGGTCGTTGATCGCGACGACCTGGACGGCGGGGTTCTTGAGGGAAGCGCGCATGACCAGGCGGCCGATGCGTCCGAAACCGTTGATGCCGATTTTGATAGCCATGCGGCTATCCTAGGATTTTTAGACCGCGGAATCCAGCCGCCGGCGCGGCCGCCGAGCCCTCAGGGCTCGCAGCAGTAGATGCGCCCGAAGTTCTTCTTGTCGCCCGTCGAAACGCCGAGCCCGACGTGGCCGGCGACGTATTTGCCGGCCGGGCAATGGCCCTCGGAGAGAGTCCCCCGCTTGGAGTCCCACGCGACCCACTCGCAGTGGTTGCGGCCCAAGGTCACGGACCCGGCCGAGCCGCCGAACCCGCGCCACGCGGTCCCGTCGCAGAACTCGAGCGCCTTGGCCGCGGCGGCGTAGCGCAGGGTGCCGGCGGTCGCCGGCGCGCAGCCCGCGTCCGGGACGCCGCCGACGCGGATGCCGCCGTTGACGTCGAGCGCGGCCACCGGAACGCGCCGGCCGATGCCGACGAAGCCCCCGTCGCGGGCGAGCACCGTCTCGGCGGTCGTCGTGAGCTGGGTGTACATGCCGGACGGCGCCGGGTAGGTCGTCGTCAGCGTCAGCTTCTCCGAGTACAGGCGTTCGGCGGACACCGCGAGGATGACGCCCGTCAACGCCAGGCACAACGCCGCCGGATGCAGCGGGATCTCGATGCGGAGCGCGCGCCTGGGGGTGTCGTTCATGCCCGCAGGATAGCACAACGGACGGGCCCGGCGCCCGCGGAGCGCCTTAAAGCCCCGCGTCGGCGACGAACGGGCACCCCACCGCGCCGGACCAGCGCCGCCACTCGTCGCGCATGCGCGTGAGCGCGTCGGAGGGCAGGGTCGTGCGCGCCTGCCCGAAGCCCACCAGGCGCAACTCGGCGCAGTTGGGCACGGTGAAGCCGGGCGACGCCGGCAGGGCGCCGCCCCGCAGCAGGCGCCCGTTCGGCGGGTCGTCCTCGATGCCGTCGGTCAGCAGCAGGAAACGGACGCCGCGCGGGACGGCGCCGCGCACCGGGTTTTGGAACACGGAGTGGGCCGCCACCGGCGCCGACATCGCCTCGATGAAGCGGGTGATGCGCGTGTAGTCGTCGGGGTCGGCTCGGCCCGACTCGATGGCGAGGTCCACCTTCTGCACCACGGCCTCCGCGATGAGCGGACGCAGCGTCTCGACGCGGCGGAAACGCGCGTCGGGATGGCGCGGCTGCGGGATGAGCTCCGCGTCGGCCACTCCGAGCGAGCGCGGGGTCGCCAGGTTGTCGCCGAAGGTGCGGATCATCACGCGCGACCCCGCCTCCATGGCGCCGACCGCGTCGCGCACGCGCTGGCGGGAGGCCTCGCGATAGGCGTCGAACTGCGGGCCGAGCAGCAGCGGGTTGCTCTGCGACACGTCCACGCCGATGACCAGCAAGGTCGGCTCGGCGCGGGCGCTCACGGCGGCCAGCGACAACAGCGCGGCCAGCGCCGCGGTCGTCATCCGTCTCTTCGGTTCATGGTTCATGGTCGCTCCTCAAGGGTTCACGGGCCGGCTCGCGGCGTCGGCCGCCGCGGCCGCGTCGCGCGCCGCCAGCTGCTCGGCGGCGTCGGTGCGCCGTTCCAGCGCGCGCATGCGGCGCAGCACCGGCGCCATGCGGTCGCGGTCGAGCGAGTCCAGCCGCTCCCAGTCCTCCTCGCTCAGGCGACGGTCGCCGGTCGCCCGCGCGAAATAACCCGCCGCGCGGAAGAGCCAGTTGCCCGCGGCGATGGACGAAGCCACCGCGAACACGCCGAACACGAGCGGCCCCAGGACGGGGAAACGCGCGATGAAGGCGCCGATGGCGCCGAAGACGCCTCCGGCGGGCGCCGCCGCGCCCGCGGACGCCGCCGCGGGGGCGGCCGCCGTCTCGCTCAGGAAGCCGGCGAGGGCGTCTCCGCCCGGCGCGGCCGCGGCGGCCGCCGACTCCGCCACGCCCAGATGCGAGAGGCCGACCATGACGCCGACGATGAACAACGCCGCCAAGGTCGCCACGGCGACGGCCTTCACCGCGCGGTTGCGCCCCTTGGCCGCGCGCATGATGCCCACGGCCACCAGCCCCCACAGGGAGCTGCCGATGAGCATGGGCATCAGGCTCATGGGCACCCCGAACGGCCCGCCGAAGATGCCGGACCAGAAGCCCGAGAAGATGACCACGTCGGCCGCCACGAACGACAACGCCACGAGGCCCGTGAAGGTCCCGTTGACGAGGTGGCGTACGGTGCGCCACACGCCGCCGGCGGCGGCCTGGTTCGAGCCCTCGGCGCGCGTCGCCTCGATCTGCGCGAGGATGAGGCGCCGCTGCTCGCGCAGGTCGGCATAACGCTCCACCTCGGAGGGCGACGCCGGCCGCCGGCCCAGGGAGCGCGCCTGGCCGGTCCACGCCGCCCAGGTGTTCATGGCGCGCGAGACCAGGCCGGCCCCGGGGAGCAAGCCGCCGCCGGCTCGGCGACCGGCGGGCGACGCGGCGGGAACGGCCGACGGCTCGCCGGGAGCCGGCGCGCCCTTGAGCGCGCCGACCTCGGCCTCCAGGCCCTCCACGCGCCCGCGCAGCGCGGCCGCCTCGGCCTGCGCCGCCGCGAGCGCCTCTCGCGAGGCCTCGGCGGCGACGCGTTCGGCCTCGGCCGCGGCCGCGTCGGCCCGCTCGAGCCCCTCGAGCACCCAACGGAGCGTCAGCGACGCGCCCTTGTGGCGCAAAGTGGCGCCCCGGAAGCGAGCCTCGCCCGTCAGCGTCAGCGGCGCGCCGCCTTCGGCGCGGCGGAGCTCCGTCACCTTCGCGCCGTCATGGGCGACACGGACGGCGAGCGTCAGCGTCCGCGGCTCCAGCGTGCGCGCGTCGTAATAGGTAAGGCGCTCCTTGCCCTGGTTGACGACGAACTTGCCGTCGGGGAGGGCATGGATGGACTCGCGGTAGCCCGCCGGGCCCGGCACGCGCGTGAGCGCGCCGTCCGCGGAACGCCGGTAGAGCGTGTTCGTGGTCTTGCCGTAGGCGTGCAAAGTCGCTCCGGCGTCCGACAGCCCCACGACGCGGAAGTCCGCCTCGCCCCTCAGGTACCTCCATGCTCAGCGCCGTCGTCAGGCGCTGCGTGTCCATGTCCAGCGCGCGCACCTCCACGCGCCGCCGCCCCTCGTCGCGCACGGCGAAGTAGACGACGCGGCCGTCCACGACGGGCGCCACGCGCTCCAACGCCGCTCCTTCCTCCAAGAGGATGGTCCCGGATTCCTCGCGGAGCGCGCCCGTCTCGGGGTCGACGAGCTCCACGCGCGCGGCGACGCGCAGCGCGGCGCGGCCGCCCTCCTCCGCGACGACCCGGCTGCCGAAGCGCACGCGCGCGCCGTGGTCATGGCTGGCGGGCGTCCGGTGGGCCAGGTCGTCGTAGCCGCCCACCGTCGGCGCGGCGTCGGCCGCGCGCGGCAGGGCCGCGTCGAAGCGCAGTCCCGAGGCGTCGGGCGCCGCGCCCATCTCG
>JANRKA010000183.1:0-58190 GCA_033875325.1 Elusimicrobiota bacterium
GTGCGCGGAGCCGTCGAAGGGACGGGCGGCCGCGGAGCGGCCGTCCTCGGCGGGGGCGTCCGCGGAGGGACGCGGCGCGTCGGCGGCGGCGGCGAGGCGGGCGAGAGGGGATTCGGGGTTCATGGCGGGAGCGTCCGCGGCGACGCCGGCGCGGCGCGCGTCGGGCGCGGCGAGAGGCGAGACGAGACGGGCCGCGGAGGGCGCCTGCAGAGCGGACGCGAGAGAGGGGGAGAGCGATGCGCCGGCAGGCTGGACGAGCGGCCGGGCGCCGGCGAAGCCGGGCATGGACGGCCTCGGCGCGACGGGCTGAAAGGAAGGGACTCGGGCGATGACGCGGGCATGGGCGATGGGCGAGACGGCGACCGTCAGCGCGAGGGCGGCTCGAAGGCTCTTCATGATAGCCATTCTATCCATGCCGGATGAAGCCCCCGTGGGCCGGAGGGCCCAAGTCCCCCATGGCAGATGTCCTATGGAACTTTCCGCGCGTCCGCGGGTCCACTACTCAGCGGCCGAAGCCGCGAGGAGGACGGGACCATGAAGACGCTCTGGGGCTTGGTGACGGCGGCGGCGCTGGCGGCGACGCCCGTTTCAGCGAAGGACGCGGGCGCAGAGCGTCCGAAGGAGAGGCCGACGGTCGAAGTCGTGTTCGTGCTCGACACCACCGGCAGCATGGGCGGCCTGCTCGAGGGCGCCAAGCAGAAGGTCTGGCCATCGCCAACGAGATCGCAAAGGGCAAGCCGGCGCCGCGCGTGCGCATGGGCCTGGTCGCCTTCCGCGACAAAGGCGACGACTACGTCACCAAGGTCACGCCGCTCTCGGAGAACCTCGACCGCGTCTTCAACGACCTCAGCGCGCTGAGCGCCGGCGGCGGCGGCGACGGGCCGGAGCACGTCATCGCGGGCCTTTCCGACGCCGTGGAGAAGATGTCCTGGAGCGAGGACGCCAAGGCCTTCAAGGTCGTCTACCTGGTCGGCGACGCGGCCCCGCACGAGGATTACCCCGACGCGCCGAAGCTGACGGCGGTGCTCGAGAAGGCCGTCCGCAAGGGACTCATCATCAACTCGCTGCAGTGCGGCGCGGACTCCTCGGCGACGGCCGCGTTCACGAAGGTGGCGCGCCTGGGCGAGGGGCGCTTCATGCCCGTGGCCCAGGACGGCGGCGCGGTGGCCGTCGCGACCCCGTTCGACGAGCGCCTGGCCGAGGCGTCGGGCAAGCTCGAGGGGACCTTGCTCGCCTACGGGTCCGGCGGCGCCGCGACGCGCGCGGACATGGCGCTGGCCGCCGCGGTCCGGGGCATGGCCGCGGCGCCCGCCGCGGCCGAGCGCGCGGTGTACAAGGCGCGCGAGGGCTTCTCCACGGACAAGGACCTCGCCCGCGCGGTCGCCGAGAACAAGGTGGACCTGGCGAAGCTCAAGGAAGAGGAGACGCCCGAGCCCCTCCGCGGCCTGAGCCTCGACGAGAAAAAGGCCAAACTCGCCGCCATCGAAGCCGACCGGCGCGAGCTGCGCGCCGAGGTCGCCTCGCTCGAGTCGCGCCGCGCGGCGTGGCTCAAGAAACAGACGGCGGGCAAGCCGGCGGACGCCTTCGACGCCAAGCTGGTGGACGCGCTGAAGGCGCAGGCCGCGAAGAAAGGCATCCGCTACTGACGCGGGCGGCGACAGAAAAGGGGCCCCGGCCTGGCGGCCGGGGCCCCTTCGCTTTTCAGGAGCAAATCAAGGTGCGAGCGGGATTCGAACCCGCGAATAATGGTTTTGCAGACCATCCCCTTGGACCACTTGGGTATCGCACCGTCTCGGTGATTCTACTATTTTGACATGCTCCTTAAAATATATACTCGGCGCATGGCTACCGGAGAGTTCGGCGAGAAGACCTTCACCACCTTCGAGGTGGCGCGCGTGTGCGGCGTCTTCCACACGACCGTCATCAACTGGGTGAACAAGGGCAAGCTCAAGGCGCGCGTGACGCCCGGCGGCCACCGCCGCATCCCGCTCTCCGAGCTCGTGGCGTTCATGAAGAAGTACGAGATGCCCGTGCCGCCCGACATCGAGGACCCGCACAAGCGCGTCCTGGTCCTCGACGACGAGCCCATGATGACCCGGCTCATCGAGAAGGGTTTCGCCAAGCACAAGGACCGCTACTCCGTCGAGATCGCCCACAATCCCGTGGAGGCGCTCGTCCAGGTCGGCAAGCGGCTGCCCGACATGATCGTCATGGACCTGATGATGCCCGTCATGGACGGCTTCCAGGTCTGCCAGGTGCTCAAGTCGAGCCCGCTCACCAAGGACGTCAAGATCGTGGCCATCTCCGGGCGCAAGCTGACGGCGGCGCAGCAGGACTTCCTCGCCAAGAACGTCGACCAGTTCTTCCAGAAGCCCTTCGAGATGGCGGACCTCGTCGCCTCCGTCGACAAGCTCCTCTCGTAGGTCCCTCCGGCCCCTTGCGCGGGGCCGGGTCCGGGGCTAAACTGGGCTCATGCGGACCGCCCTCCTGCTCCTCCTCCTGGCCGTGCCGGCCTCGTCCCAGCTGCGTTCCGCGCCTCCTTATGACGGCACCGCGCCGGGGCATCCCGCCGATGAGCCGGGCCCCGAGTTGGGCTCCAGCGCCGAGGATGCCTTCGCCCTGCTGAGCCGAGGCGACCGCGACGCGGCCCGCCTTTCGGCCGCGCGCTGCGTGCGCGCCGACGACGCCGACGAGGCCTGTTGGCTGGTCTTCGAGGCGGTGGAAGCGGGGCTCGAGGCACCGCGCGTGCCGGTCTCGGGCCCGCACCGGCGCCGCGCGGACCTTCACTTCCGGGCGGGCGCGGACTACTACTTCAACGACGACCCTCAGGGCGCTCGCCGGGAGTGGGAGGCCTGCGCTCTTCTCGACGAGGGGCACCCGTTCTGCGCGCTGGGGCGCCGGCTCGTCGCGGTCGCGCCCGGCGGCGCCGCCCGGGCGGCGCGCCGCTCCGACCGGGACGCCCAACAGTCCTACTTGTCGGGCATGATCCGCTTCCAGAAAGGCGACGACGCGGGCGCGCGGCGGGAGTGGAAGGCCTGCCTCGCGCAACGGCCGGACGCGGACACGCGGCTGGATTGCCAGGCCGCCCTGCGCAAGCTCGACGCGCCCCGGCCGCGCTGACGACCCGACGGGGGAAGTGGTAGAATCCCCCCGTGAGCCAACACCCCCACTCGACGCACGCGCCGACCGGCGCCCCCTCGGAAACCCCGCCCCTCGACCTGCGCGAGCGAGGCGGCGTCAAGGAAGGCCAGCCTCAGTTCTCCGACCGGCGGCTGTTCATGGCGCTCAACGCCTACACCGGCTGCCGCGACCCCAAGCCCCTGGCCGACGCGTTGGCCCGCTGCGGCCTCGACTGCGTCCTCTATGAGGAGGTCAACGACCCGCTCGGCGTGGCCGTGTTGTCGATGACCGACGCGCCCGCGCAGTTCCTCGAGAAGCTGCGTCCCGCGCTCCAATCCCCGGCTTTCGCGGCGCTGACGCCCAAGCCCGAGTTCACCATGCTCGGCCGCACCTACTCCCTGGGCTACGAGCCCAAGCTCGAGGATTGGCTGCTGCACCGTCCCCGCCGCGTGACGCTCGACCCGGCGACGCCGTGGGCGGTCTGGTACCCGCTGCGCCGCTCCGGCGCGTTCTCGCGCCTGCCGCGCCCGGAGCAGCAGGAGATCCTGAAGGAGCACGGCATCATCGGCCGCCGCTTCGGCGACGCCGGGCACGCGCTCGACGTGCGCCTGGCCTGCCACGGCCTCGACAAGAACGACAACGACTTCGTCATCGGCCTGCTGGGCAAGGAGCTCGCGCCGTTGTCCCAACTCGTCGAGACCATGCGCCCGACCGTCCAGACCTCGACCTACCTCACCAACCTCGGGCCGTTCTTCGTGGGCCGCGCCGTCTGGCGCTCGCCCCTGGGAGCCTGACCATGGCCGACCGGAAATTCCGCGTCGCGATGTCGGAGCGCTGCTTCCGCTTCAAGCCGGACGCCTTGCCCTCGCACGCGCCGCACAAGCCGGGCGTCTACGAGTTCGTGACCTTCGACGCGCAGAAGAACCCGCAGGTGCTCTTCGTGGGGACGGCGCTCGAACGCTCGGTCTACGAGTGCCTCGACGACCACATGAACGGCCGGCTCGCGCCGACGGCCCAGGAGCTGTTCGCGGCCGCGCCCGACGTCTACTTCGACTACGTCGCCTCCGCCGACATCACCGCGCTCGACGAGCTCAAGGACATCGCCGGCGCGTTCGTCGCCAAGCACAAGCCTCGCTTCAACCCCGGCCCGGCGCCGTCGTCGGGCCGATACGCCAAGGTCGAGGTCGAGGAAGTCGGTTGATGCCGGCCGTCGCCGACTTCCCGCACCTCAACGCCTCCCTCAACGCGAGTTCGGCGCTGCTGTTGTTGACGGGCTGGGTCTTGGTCAAGAACGGCCGGCGCGAGGCGCACCGTTGGGCCATGCTCGGCGCGCTCGCCTGCTCGACCGCCTTCCTGGCCTGTTATCTCTACTATCACTTCCAGGTCGGCTCGGTGCGCTTCCAGAAGACCGGCCCCATCCGGACCTTCTACCTCGCCCTCCTGCTGACGCACACCGTGCTCGCCGTCGCCGTGCTCCCGCTGATACTGCGCGCGTTGTTCCTGGCGGCGAAGGGCCGCTTCGAGGAGCACCGCCGCGCCGCGCGTTGGGCCTTCCCCGTCTGGTTGTACGTGTCGGTCACCGGCGTCGCCGTGTATTGGATGTTGTACCGCCTGTAATTTGTAACATCGGCGGGTGAAGACGAAGAAAACCCGCATCCTCGCCGTCGAGGACGAAGAGGAGTATCGCAAGCTCCTGCGCGCGACGCTGGAGGGGGCCGGCTACGAGTTCATCGAGGCCGCCAACGGGGCCGACGCCCTCGAGTTGTTCGCCGCGACCGCGCCGGACCTCGTGCTGCTCGACGTGGTCCTCCCCGACATGCTGGGCTTCGACATCCGCCGCAAGATGAAGCCCGCGCCGGGCAAAGCCATGCCGCCGGTGCTGTTCTGCACCGTGCGCTCCGCCGCGCGCAGCCTGGCCGAGGGCGCGGCGCTCGGCTCGGCCGATTACGTGCTCAAGCCCTTCGACCCCGCCGACCTGCTCGCGCGGGTGAAGGCGGCCCTGGCGTCCGCGGGTCGATGAGCGCGCTCGTCGACGTGCTCGAGACGGACGCGGCGGCCGCCGCGTCCGTCAAGCGCGTCCTCGCCGGCGCGGGCCTGCGCCCGCGCGTGCACGACGGCCTGCGGTCGTTCCTGCGCGCCTTCGAGAGGGCCCGGCCCGCCGCGCTCCTGCTCGACCTGCGCGTGAAAGGGATGTCCGGGCGCGAGCTCGTCCGCGCGCTGCGCCAGGACGCGCGCAACAAGCGCTTGGTCATCGTCACGCTGACGGCGCGCCGCTCCACGGAGGAGGCCGCGGCCGTGTTCGCGGCCGGCGCCGACGAGTACCTGGAGCGTCCCGTGCCCGCGGACCTGCTGACGGCGCGCCTGGCGTCGCTGCTGCGCCGCGTGCCGTCGCCGCCGGAGGAGGAGCGCTGCCGCTGCGGGCCCTTCGACTTGGCGCCCGCGGCGCGCTCCTGCCGCGTGGCGGGGCGGCCCGTGCGCCTGAGCCGGCTGGAGTTCGACATCCTGCTCCTGCTCGTGAAGAACCCCGGCCGCGTGTTCACGCGCGGCTACCTCATCGACACGCTCTGGAAGGGGGACAAGTCGCGCGGCGAGCGGGCCGTGGACCGGCAGCTGCACGCCCTGCGCGCCAAACTCGGCACGGGCGCGAGCCGGCTCGAGACCTTGGTCGGCGTCGGCTACTGCCTGCGGTCGAGCGGCAAGGCGAAGTAGAACACGCTGCCGCCCCCGTCGCGCGGCGACACGCCGATGCGGCCGCCGTGCCGCTCCACGATGGACTTGGAGATGGACAGCCCCAGGCCGGTGCCGGTGGCGCGCAGCTTGTTGGGCACGCGCTCGAAGGGCGTGAAGATGCGCGCGCGCGCCTCCTCCGGCACGCCGACCCCGGTGTCCTCGACGCGCACCACGGCCTCGCGTCCCTCGACGGCGGCCGACACGCGCACGCGTCCGCCCTTGGGGGTGAACTTCAGCGCGTTGGAGACGAGGTTGGCGAGCACCTGCGCGATCAAATCGGGGTCGAACGCGAACGGCGCCAGTCCCGGGGCGGCCGCGGCGTCGAGCGTCAGGCCCCCGTCGCGCGCCTTCTCCGCGAAAAAGGCGACCGCGTCCTCGACGACGGCGCCGAGGTCCGAGAGGCGGGGGGCGTACTCCAGGCGCCCGCGCTCGATGCGCGCGACCTCGAGCATCGAGGAGACGAAGTGCTCCAGGCGCGAGGCGGATTTCCGGATGGACTCCAGGCCCGCGCGCGCGGGCTCGGGCACGCCCGGCGCGGCGAGCAGGTCGCGGACCTTGCTCTCGATGGCGCCCAACGGCGAGCGCAGCTCGTGGCTCACCGAGGCCACGATGAGCTTCTTCATCTCCTCGAGCTCCTTGAGCCGCCGCGACATGTCGTCCACGTTGCGCGCCAGCGCGGCCAACTCGTCGGAGCCCCCGGTCTCGCCGACCTCGGCGTAGCGGCCCTCGCCGATCTCGGCCAACGCGCGCTCGATGGCGACGATGCGCCGGGTCAGGGTCAGGCTGAGCGGGTAGGACAACAACGCGCCGAGCAGGACGGCGACCGCGGCGGCGCGGCCGGCCGCGGCGGCGGCGGCCTCGACGGCGCGGCGCTCGCGTTCGGCCATGAGGCGGGTCGAGAGCGACAGCTCCACGGACGCGCGGCGGCCGTCGTCGCCGGGCAAGGCGGCCTCGACGCGTCGCGGGCTGGCGTCCGCGGCCTCGCCGGCGGGCGGCCCGCCGACGGCTTGCCAGCTCCCGTCGAGCAGGACGCGCGCGGAGAGCACCTCAGGGCGCTCCTTCCTCAACGCGGAGAGGTAGGAGAGCAGCATGAGCGGGTCCTTGGCGAGCAGGGACTCCGCGGCGGTCTTGCGCACGCCGTCGAGCAGGAGCTGCTCCTTCTCCGCCTCGGCGCGTTGGAGGGCGCGGCGCTGGAGGGACACGAAGCCGAGCGTGGCCGCGGCGACCGACGCGGCGACCGTGACGGTCAAGACGAGCGCGAGCTTGACGCGGATGGTCACGGCGCGGCCGCTCCGGCCCCCGGCTGCAGGCGCAGTCGCTCCAACGCCTTCTTCGCCTCCTCGTTGCCCGGGTCGAGCTCGAGCGCGCGCAGGAAGGCCTCGGTCGCCTGCAGGAAGGAGCCTTCGGCGTAGTGACGCAGGCCTTCTTTGTACTGCCGGGCCGACGCGGCGGGAGACGCGCGAGGAGCCGGGGCGGGCTTCGGCGGGCGCGCCGGACGGGCCGCGGCCGGCGCGGGCTCGTCGGGCAGTCCGAGGTTGCGGCGCGCGAGCGCGATGGACGCGGCCAGGCGGCGACGGCGGGCCGGGTCGCGCTCGAGCGGCAGCGCTTTGTTCCAGAAGGTCAGCGCCTCGCCGGAGCGGCCCAACACGTAGTACACCGAGCCGAGGCGGTCGTAGGTCGCCACGTCGCTCTTCTGCAGCTCGATGGTGCGCTTGACCAAGGCGAGCCCGCGGTCGTAGTCGCCCTTGCGGTACGCCGCCTCGATGGCGCGCAGCAGCTCGGGCATCGTGGTGGGCAACGGTTCCGGCGCGGGCGCGGGAGCAGGCGGCGGCGCGGCGGGAGGCGGGGGCGTCGCGCTCCCGGCGCAGCCCGCCAGCGCCAGGACGAAGACCAAGAGGGGGGTGAGACCTAGGTCACGGGCCACGCGTAAGCACTGTAACAAATTCGTCAAACCGGACTGTTACATACTCACTATGAGGAAGGTCCAGACCCCCGGCGGAGCCCGCAGCCTCTGAGCCGTCGCGAGCCCCGACGCCCCTTGAGAAACGCGGCACGCCTCCTGGCGTGCCTCGTCGCGCTTTCGGGGATGGCGCCTCGCCGGGCCGCGGCGCTCGGAGGCACGGGCAGCTCGGCGGCGCCGTTCCTCGAGCTCGGCTTCGGCGCCCGCGCGGTCGCGCTGGCCGACGCCTTCGCGGCCGTCGCCGACGACGCCGCCGCCGCGCACTACAACCCCGCCGGCCTGGCTTTGCCCGCCACGCGCGACGCCGCGCGCCCCTACGAGCTCCTGCTCTCGCAGGCCCTGCTCATCGAAGATGTTAAGATGACCCAGGCCGCCTTCGCGCGCCGCCCGTTCGCGTTCCACATCACGCGCCTGAGCCTCGGCGGCATCGAGGCGCGCACCGCGGAGACCGCGGCGGCCGATTCGACCTTCGGCGCCTCGGACCTCGCGGTCGGCGCGAGCTGGGGCGTGAAGGCGGCCGACATCGGGTTCGGCGTGACGGGCAAATACATCAACCAGACCATCGGCGCGCGCTCCGCCTCGGCCTTCGCCGTGGACCTGGGCGCGCTCAAGCGCTTCGAGTCGCGCCCCATCTCCCTCGGCGCGGCGTTGGCCAACGCCGGCACCAAGATCCGCTTCATCGACCAGGCCTATCCGCTGCCCGCCGTCCTGCGCCTGGGCGCGGCCTACGGCCTCTCCAAGTCCTTCCCGCACGTCATCACGCTCCAGCTGGACCTGCCGCGCGACTCCGGCCCCGCGTTGCGCCTGGCCGGCGAGTACAACGGCTTCGGGCCGATGGCCATCCGCTTCGGCTACCGCACGCGCGCCTCCGCCGAGCGCGCCGCCTCCGTCGGCAGCGCCCTCGGCAGCACCGCCTCGGGCCTGACCCACTTCTACGGCATGACCATCGGCACGGGACTGCGCACGCCCTACGGCGAGTTCGACTACGCGCTCGCGCCTTACGGCGAGCTGGGCACCGCGCACCGCCTGTCCTACACCCATCGCTTCGGAGGGGCCAAGTGAGGCGCCTGCTCGCCGCCGGCGCCCTCCTGCTCGGCGGGTTGGCCGGGGCCGCTCGCGTCCATGCCGAGGCGGTCGCCAACTGCAACACCACGGCGACCGTCGCCAAGAGCGGCGCGCCGACCTGCGCCACCATCCAGGGCTGCGTGGACGCCATGCCCAACCCGCTCGCCGGCGACCACTGCATCTTCATCCTCGACAAGCCCGGCGACGCCGTGCCCGGGATCTACCTCGAGAGCGTCGTCATCCGCAACAAGGTGATGAACAACTTCCGCCTCATCATCGGCACCTACACGGCCGGCGTCCGGCCGAGCGTGCAGCCGGCCGTGGGGCAGGCGGCGTTCACCATCGACAACGCGTCCGTGACCCTCGTCGGACTGCACCTGTCCCCGAGCGTGTTGATGCCCTACGGCGTCTTCGCGGCCTCCGGCAGCATCGTCGTCTCCAGCGTGACCATCAACGGCGGCGCGTTCCTCAACGGCGCGGGCATACGGCACTCGTCGTTCACCCTCATCGAGCACGCCCAGATCGGCGTCGGCAGCGCCTACGGCGTCTACACCGACGCTCCCGCCGGCGGCTCCTGGATCGAGGCGTCCACGATCACGAACACCGGCTCCGCCAACCAGCACACCGTCTACTTCGTCGGTTCCGACAGCAACACCATCGTCGACAGCTTCCTGCGGCAGAACGGCGCCTCGGGCTCGGTCCTCCAGCTCGAAGGCGGCGCCAACTACAACTTCGTGGACAACTCGACGATGACGACCGACTCGGCGAGCACCGGCCTGCAGCTGCAGTCCTCGTCCGGCAACGTCATCGTCGACTCCTACGTCCAAGGCAACGGCGCCGCCGTCCACTTCGACCAGTCGGACGACAACTCGCTGTCGGGCGTCGTGGTCGCTTCGTTGGGCACCCGCGCGCTCCAGATCATGAGCTCGGACGACAACTACGTCGAACTGTCGCTCATGAAGGCGGACTCCGGCTGGGGCGTCAGCTTCAGCGGCGATTCGCGCGACAATCTCGTCTACGAGAGCACGATGACCAGCGTCTCCGCGGGCCATGAGGCGGCTTTCTACGATTCGGGCACCTCGAGCAACACCATCTACGGCTCCTACCTGCAGAACCTCTCAGGTAGCGGGGCGCGCTTCGCCTCCGGCGCCTTCTCGAACTGGCTGATGCAGAGCACCGTCTCCGCCAATTCGACGTCGAACGGCGCCGTCCTGCTCAGCGGCGCCATCGAGAACTCCATCTCCGGCTCGTTCGTGCACAACTCGGCCGGCGACGGCGTCAAGATGCAGGCAGACTCGAACTTCAACACGGTCTATCAGAGCACGGTCATCGGCAACGGCGCGGGCTACGCCGCCTTGGGCCTCTACGACAGCGACACGAACACGGTGACGGGCAGTTACCTGCAGAACCTGAGCGGCATCGCCCTCAACCTCGCCTCAGCCGCCAATTGGAACGAGATCAGCCTCAGCACCATGGTGATCAATGCCTTCAGCTACTGCGCGTTCGCGCTCGACGCGTCATACGGAAACCGTTTCGAGGAAGTCCTGGCCATCAACGCCCTCGGCTGCGGCGGCGACGTCAGCGCCGGCGCGCACAACGCCATAGCGGACAGCCGCATACTGGCCGGAACCGCCGCCAACGCGGCGCTGAGCATCCAGTCGAGCACGGGCAACTCGGTGTCGGACACCTTCATCCAATCCAACGCGGGCGCTGCGCTGAGGATGGGTTTCGGCGCTCTCTACAACACCGTCACGCAGAGCACGATGGTCACGCTGTCGCCGTCCGACAATCCGGCGGTCTTGTTCGAGTTCGGCTCCGGCACCACCACGCTGTCCTACTCTTACGCGCAGAGCCTTTCCAGCACGGCCGTGCGCATCCTGTCGGGCTCGGACGGAAACCGCGTCCTGCAGAGCACGGCGGTGACCAATGCGGCGGGTCCGGCGGCCGTGTTCGTGGCGGGAGACGGCAACACGCTGGAGGGGGTCTTCGCGAGGAACAACGCCGGCATCGGCCTGCATCTCGCCTCGGGCGCCGACGGGAACTTGTTGAGCGCGAGCACCGTGACCAGCAACGGCGCGAGCTTGGACGCGTTTTACCTGCAGGGCGCGTCGAGCAATACCATCACGGGGGTCTATGTCGAGCACGGGACGGCCAGCGGGAACGGGCTGCGCGCCGTCCAATCGAACTACAACGCCGTCTCGCAGAGCACGATCGTGGCGCGAGGGACGGGCAGCGCCGCCGCGATCAGCGCGGATTCCGACCACAACCAGGTGACGGCCGGCGTCCTGCGCGGCTTCAGCTCGGAAGGCTTGCGCATCGCCAGCGGCGCCGACTTCAACACCGTCAGCTTGAGCACCATCGTCGTGTCGGGCGTCGTCGGCAATGCGCTCTTCGTCAACAACGCCGACAGCAACACCATCTCGGACTGCTACGTCGAGAACACGTACGGGACCGCCGCGCAGATCACCATCTCGGCCGACTTCACCACGGTCGAGCGGAGCACCATGGTCTCGCTTTCGACGTTCACGGACGAATACGGCCTGTACGTGCGGCGCTCCTCCGGCACGACCGTGACCGCCTCCGTCATCCAGGGCTCCACGGCGGCCTTCATCAGCGGCTCCACCTACACCTTCATCGGGCAGTCGGTCCTCATCGCCACCAACACGCGCGGCTCGGCGTTGGGCTACGGCGTGGGCAGCAAGGACATCATGCTCGCGTCGAGCACGCTGCTGGCTCCCTCGCGCGGGCAAGGCGTGTGGCTGGGACCGTCGAACACGGGCGCGGTCATCATCGGCACCGTGGCGTTCATGGACGCGGGACGCGGCCTGCACGTCGAGCCGCAGCTGCCGGGGTTCAGCTTGACCGTGGACTCGGTCTCCTTCAGCGATCTGGCTTCCGGCGCCACCGCCGTCTTCTTCGCCGGCGGCACCTTCATCGCCACCTTCACGGCGACGGAGTTCGACAGCCCGGACCTGGCCGCCAACGTGGACGCCGCAGCGCTCGGCGTGGGCTCGCGCATTACGATGCGCTCCTTCACGGGCGAGAGCGCGGGCCCCGAGAACGAGAACGACCCGAGCGGCTTCGTGCAGTGGGTGGGCTACGAGCCCTACCCGGGCTGCGAGGTGACGCTCAACGTCGGGCAGGTGGACTGGTCGTTCCAGAGCATCCAGGGCGCGGTCAACGAGATCCCCAACCCGTTGACCGGTCACACCTGCGTGGTCATCGAGGACGCGAACAGCTACTACGAGCAAGTGGTCGTCGCTGGCATCGACACTGCCGGGTCGTCCATCACCATCCGCAGCCGCGCGGACTCCGGGCCGCGCCCGCGCGTGCAGACCGCGGCCGGCCTGGCAGGCTTCCTCATCCAGAACTCTTCTGTCAACATCGTCGGCATCGACGTGATGCCCACGGGTACCATCGGTTACGGCGTGTACGCTTCGTCCGGATGGGTCAGCCTCAGCACGATGACCATCATCAAGGACTCCGGCGGCAATTTCAACTCCGCCGGCGTGAAGCTGAGCTCCTGGTCCACCGCGTCCTACCTCGACGTGGACGCGTCCGCCATCGCGGCGCATGGCCTGCGCCTCGACTCGGACGCCCAACGCACGACGGTGCGCTTCAGCACGTTCGTGGCGGGTGACTCGAGCGTCAACGCGGTCTGGCTCAACGGCGCGTCGAGCAACACGCTGACGGGCGTGATCGCGCGCAACCTGAGCGGCCGGGGCCTGCGCGTCGATTCGGCCGCGTTCAACCTCGTTGAGGACAGCACCTTCACGGCCAACGGCGCCGGCAACCACGGCGCGGACCTGCAGGGCGCCGTGCGCCACACTCTGCGCCGCAGCTACTTCAGCGCGAGCAACGGTGGCGGCATCGTCCTCAACTCCTTCTCCGATTTCAACCTCATCGAGAGGAGCACCGCCGCCTCCAGCGGCGGCGCCTCCATCAACATCAGCAACTCGTCCTCGAACACCGTGACCGACACGCGCGGCATCAACCTCAACCAGAGCGCGTTGAGCATCAATCTCTTCTCACACGGCAACAGCGTCGCGCGGAGCACCTTCAGCAACAACACGGCCGCATCCCCCGCGGTCTACCTCGGCGGCGCGTCCTCCACCACGCTCGACCAGACGCGCATCGACAACCCGGGCGGCATGGCGCTGCAGCTCGACTCGGAGGCGCACTACACGCGCTTGCTGCGCAGCAGCATCACCGCCAACGGCATCGGGATCAACATCGCCCTGTCCTCCGGGATCGCGTTGAGCGAAGTGTACGCGAAGTCCAGCACCAATCGCGCGCTCCACTTCATGTCCGCGAACCGCAACGAGGTCGCGCACAGCACCTTCGTGGCCGAGAACGGCGGCTCCTGGGGCGTGGACGTCGACGGCAGCGACGACAACCTGTTCCGCGAGGTGAGCGTCTACAACACGCAGGGCGAGGCGTTCCGCATCGATCCCGGAGCGGACCGCAACACCATCCTGGGCGGGTACATCTGGCGCGACCTCGCCGGCAGCGCGCTCTTCGTGACCGGCGTGAGCTCGTTCACGCTGGCGCAGGCGCGCGTGGTCAGCGTGTCGGGCACCGCCGCGACCATCGACTCGTCTATCGACGTCGCGGTGCGCCGCAGCACCTTCTCGGGCAGCACGGGCTTGGGTAGCTACGGCCTCAGTCTGGCCGCCGTCTCGAGCGCCACCGTGGCCGACTCGTGGGTGAGCGGCGAATCCGGGGCGAGAGCCGACGGGGTGGGCTACAGCGCGTTCCAACGCAGCACCTTCACGGCGAGCGGCGGCGCGAGCGCTTTCGCGCTGGTGAACTCGAGCTGGAACACGGTCGGTGACATCTATGCTCAGGGTTCCGGCGGCGCCCGGGCCGGCCACCTCCAGAACCAGTCGAACTTCAACCAGCTGCAGTACAGCACCTTCTGCGTGACCGACGCCGGCAATTACGCGCTCGAGCTGCAAAGCGCGTCTTCCAACACCATCGTCGGCGTTCGCGCCGCGGGGACCACGGCCACCGCGGGCGTCATCGGCGGACAGTCGCACTGGAACACGGTGCTGGCCAGCACCTTCACCAGCCCGCAGTCATCCAACTTCAACGAAGCGCTGCTGATCTCCGCCTCCACCGGCACGCGCGTGGGCAACTCCTATCTGCACGCGTCCACCGCGGTCACGGTGACCAACTCGTCCTGGAACACCTTCCTTAATAAAAACCGCATCGCGGCCGTGACGACGGCGCCGGGCGCGGGCTGCGGCGTCTTGGCGAGCGGCGGCGCGGGCGAGTTGAGCGTCACCAGCAACACCATCACCTCGCACGGCGACGGCGTCTGTCTGGATGGGGGCGGCGCGTTCAGCCAGGGTCTCGTCTCCGTGGCGTCCAACACCGTCTCGTCACGGCGCTACGCGGTACGCGCCCGGTCCCACGGCGCCGGGACGACCGTCATCGTCTCGACCAACACGCTTCTTCCGGAGCCCGGCCACGGCCACGGCGGCGGCCTGGACGTCGACGGGCTCAACAGCGGCGCCACCATCCAGAACAACTCCATCTATTATCGGACGCTGGGGGGCGGGGCGGGGCTCACGCAGACCGGCGTGCGCGTCCGCAACTCGAACGGCATCCTTTTCACGCGCAACCGCATCAACAACCCGGGTCTGGTGAACGGAGGCGACTTCCGCGGCATCGAGTCCGAGAACGCGGGGGGCGAATTCTCCCACAACGACGTGCACGTCGAAGTCTACAGCGCCATGGGCTCGGTGTACCTGTTCCATCAGCCGAGCGGCGGCGGCCCGTCCAAGTACCTCCACAGCAACGTCTTCTCGTCTTCCATCACGGCGTCCGTGGGCGGCAGCACCTACGCGTTCTACGCCAGCGGCGGCGGGTTCATCTCGAACCACAACGTCTACCACAGCTGGAACGGGCCGGCCTACTTCAGTGCGAACGGGTTCGACCGCTCCGGTTTGGCGGCATGGGCCGCGCTGGTCTCGCCGCAGGACGCGGGGTCGGTCGAGGGACATCCGCTTTGGGCGTCGAACGCCGCCGGCTCCGAGGACTTCCACCCGCAGTCGTCGGAGGGCCGCTGCACGGACGCGCCGGCCTGCACGACCTTCGCCAACGACCCTGACGACTCCGCCACCATCGACGCGGGCGACCCCGCCGCCTCGTACGACGCCGAGCCCGCGCCCAACGGCTACCACGCCAACGCGGGCTCGACGGGCGGGACGGCCGAGGCGTCGAAGTCGCCCGCGACCGAGTGCGCGGTCCTGCGGCGCGTCTGCAAGACCGGGGGCTGCCCGTTCTCCTCCATCCAGGCCGCCGTGAACAGCCTGCCGAACCCGCTCGTCGGCTACTCGTGCGTGGTCATCCAGGACTCCGCGGTCTATCAGGAGACCGTCTCCATCGCCAGCTTCACTTTGGCCGGCTCCAGCATCATCGTCGCCGTCGATGCGGACCTCAGCACCGGCGCCGTGCTGCGGCCCATGGTGAGCAACATCAGCGGAGCCATCCTCGACATCGCGGTGGCCAGTGTCACGGTGAGGGGACTGTCCGTGGAGAGCAACGGGTTCTCCTTCGCCTACGGCGTGCGGGTCACCTCGCCCAGCGTGACGCTCTCCAGCGTGTCGGTCTACGACACCGGCGGCATCAGCGTCGCGGGCATCGCGCTCTCCACTGAGTCCTCGTTGTCGTACTCGACGGTGACGGTCGGCGGCATGAGCGCCTCGGCTCTCATCTCCAGCGGACCGTGGACGCGTCTCTCCTACTCGACCTTCGCGTGGAGCGGCGCCGCCGCCGGTTCCAATCCCGTGGTCAACTTCCTGCCCATCGCGTCCTCGGCGACCTTGCACGCGGTGACGGTCTTCGCCAACGGCGCGGGGAGCAAAGACGCGGTCTGGATGACGAACAACGCAGGCCATGCCGTCTCCCGTTCCTCGTTCTCCACCAACAACGGCGGCTATGCCCTGCAGATATCGTCCGGCGTGAACCACGCCTTCGACGAGGTCTTCATCCAGAATGCCAACGGCCGCGCGCTGGGCATCGATGACGGGTCCATCGGCATCTCGTTCAGCCGTTCGAGCATGTCGGCCTCGGTGGTGACGCCGACCGTCGGCGTCGTGGTCCAGGGCTCGAGCCACGCTTTCAGCGGGACCTCGTTCTTCAGCCTCGGCTCCGGCAGCGGCGTCGAGGTCAGCGCGCGCGGCGTGTCGTTCACGAGCGTGACGGCGTACTCCGGGTCCGGCGAGACCATGAGAGTCACGCACTCGACCGCCGTGACGCTCGAGCATTCGGCGCTCTACAGCGCCGGGGGGACGGCGCTGTTGGTGCAGTACGGGGCCGGCAACCGCGTCGCGTACAGCACGATGTCCACGGCGAGCGGCGCCAGCGGCTACGCCGTCAAGCTGCAGAACACTTCCTCGACGACCATCACGGGTTCCGTGCTCTACAGCTCGGCGGTCTTCTCCACGAGTTGGGCTCTCCACGCGACCGGCGTGACCTCCAACACCGTCACGGACACGGTCATCGAGAGCTCCGGCACCGGCGGCGTCTACCTGCAGGCGGCGTCGAGCACGACGCTGCGCGGGGTGCGCGTCAACGCCTACTACGGCACGGGCGTGAACATCGACTCGTTCTCCACCATGAACGCCATCGAGCGCTCCACCGTCGTCGCGGGCGGCTTGACGAGCGGCGTCGGCATCACCCTCATGGGCGCGTCCTCGACGACCGTCACGGACTCCATGGTCGTCAGCCTCGCCTACCGCGGCATGGACCTGAGCATGCAGTCCCATCTCACCACGGTCCTGCGCAGCACGGTCATCGGTCACGGCGACGCGGATGCGGGCGTGTACCTCAGCAACATCAGCTCGGCGTCGTTCGTCGAGTCCTATCTCGCGGCGCCGTCCGGGTACGGCCTGTACTTCGGGGTCGGCGGGTACAACGAGGTGCTGCGCAGCACCGTGACCTCGGGACGCAGCAACTACCCGGCGCTCGAGTTCAACCAGTCCGACTTCAACCTCGTGGACCAGAGCGTCATCGTCTCGACCGGCAACGTCACGGCCCTGCGCGTGGCGGCGAGCGCGCGCGGCAACCTCGTCCGCCGCTCCTCCGTGACCGCCGCCAGCCCGCTCGCCTTCGCCATCGGCTACGAGGTGACCTCCGGCAGCAGCAACACCATCGAGGAGAGCTTCCTGTCGGGCTACCAGGGCGTCTTCATCGCGGGCTCCGACAACAGCGTCCGCTTCTCCACGGTCATCGCGTCGAGCCTCGGCGTCTACCTGACCGGCACGAGCCAGGAGCTCAGCCATTCGTCCGTGCGCGGGGCGTCGGGCCTCTCCCTGGCCACCGCCAACTACGCGCGCGTGCACTCCAACAAGATCCAGGGCACGGGCCTGGCGGCCAACGCCGTGGACGCGGGCAACTCCTCCGACCTGTCGTTCACCTCGAACACCGTCACGGGTCCCTCGATGGGCGCCGGACTGTGGTTCGGCGCCGGCAACGGCGGCTACACCGTGGTCTCCACCAACACCTTCCTGCCGGGCGCCGCGTACCAGGTGCGCGTCGGCGAGCTCAGCCTCGGCTCGACGCTGTGGATCACCTCCAACACCATCGTGCCCACCGTCTCGGCGAGCACGACGACCTACGGCATCTTCATCGACGCGCTCACGCGCGGCGCCACCATCCAGGACAACGGCATCTACTACCGCGGCGCGCCGGCGAGCATGGGCGCCTTCGTCACCTACGGCCTGTTCGCGCGCAACAGCAGCGGCATCCGAGTGGACCACAACCGCTACTCCCAGCCCGCGCTCGTGAGCGCGGGCGGCGCCGCGGCCTTCCACTTCGGCGGCACCCCCGTGGACTTCCAGTTCAACGACGTCTATGCGGCGGGCAGCGGCAACACGGCCCCGTTCCTGCTGCAGCTCGTCGGCGCGCCGAGCGCCGTCGTGCGCAATAACGTCTTCGTCAACGCCATCTCGCCGTTCACGGACGAATCGGTGGTCGTCTACGGCGACGGCGCGAGCCTCGGCGGGCTCTCGTCGGACTACAACGACATCCATCTGGCCGACGTCAGCGCTTACGCCGGCCGCGTCGCGGGCAGCAACCGCACCCTCGAGGAGTGGCAGGGCTTCGGTTACGACTTGAACTCCATCTCCGCCGACCCGGTCTGGGTCTCCACGGCGCCGGGCTCCGAGGACTTCCACCCGCGCACGGCGGCGACCAACGGCCGCTACAACCCGGCGACCGGCCTGTTCGACTCCACCGACGGGACCAGCTCGCCCACCATCGACGCGGGCGACCCGGCCGCGTCCGTGGGCGACGAGACCTTCCCCGGAGCGTCGCGCGTCAACCAGGGTTCCTATGGGCAGACCTACCAGGCGTCGCGCGCCGCGCCGCCCCCCGGCTGCGAGTCCGAGTACACGGTCGCGCCCGGCTTCTACGCCAACGTCGCGGCGGCGCTGGCCGTGGTGGACGACGGCCCGCTGACCAACGAGGCCTGCGTCGTCATCCGCCGCTCCACCATCACCACCGGCGTCATCACGGTGCCGGCGCTCGTCACCAACGGCCACCGTCTCACCATCATGGGCGAGCCGGCCATCCGGCCGGTGTACGAGGCGACCAACGCCTCCGACGGCTTCGTCATCTTGAGCGCCAGCGTCACCATCAAGAACCTCCTCATCCGCCCCACGGGCAACATCATCAACGCCATCCGCTCGTCGGCCTCCGACGTCCTCGTGACCGACATCGTGCTCGACGGCGGCTCGACCGTCAACGGCAAGGCCGTCTCGCTGAGCACGCGTTCGGCCGTCACCTTCTCGAGCATCTCGGCTCGGGGCGTCGCCATCCAGCTCCAGGGCACCGGGGCCTCGGTGTCGCACAGCACGGTCATCGTTTACGGCGTCAACGGCGTGGGCCTGCGCGTGGACGCCGCGACCGCCGCCGCGATCGCTGACAGCACCTTCAGCTCGCAACTGAGCTCCGCCGGCGTCGTGCTCAACGGCGGCTTGGGCACGACCGTCGCGCGCAGCAGCTTCGCGTCCTCGGGCTCGCGCGCGTTCGTCGTCTCCGCGGCCTCCGGGGTGGTCGTCACCAGCTCGGTGTTCTCGGCTCCCGGCGGCAGCGCGCTCGTTTTCCAGGCCGGCGCCTACGACAACACCGTGCTGTTCAGCAGCGCGTCCAGCGCGTTCAACGGCGTGCCGACGGTGCTCTTCGACGGCGCCTCCTCCAACACCGTCACGGAGACCTACCTGGACCACGCGGGCGCCGGCCAGACGGTGCTGCTGCAGGCCGGCGCCCACCGCAACACCCTCTCGCGCGGCTACATCGACGGCCACTCAGCGCAGGCGCCCGTCTACGCCCTGAACTCCTCCTCTCTGACACTCAGCGACTTCTCCATCTACAACGCCGTCGGCGACGGCGTGCGCCTGGAGTCCGGTTCCAACTACGCCCGCATCGAGCGGACCACGGTCACCGCCGGCGGCACTCCGAACTACGCGCTCAGCGCCGACGGCTCCACGGGCCTGACGGTCGTGGATTCCGTGCTCGACAACCAGGGCACCACCGGCCGCGGCATCACGCTGACCAACGGCGCCAACCGCGCCCTTGTCGAGCGGACCACGGTGCAGAGCAACGGCAGTCACGCGTTCGAGGTCGTCACTTCCTCCTACACGACGATCACCGACGCCTTCCTCCGCCAGACTTCCGGCGGCTTCCAGGCCTTGAGGCTGAGCGACTCGCATGGGGCGCTCGTGAGCCGCGCCACGATGACCGCGGCCGGCGGCTCGAACGCCGTCATCGTGCTCAACGGCCGCGACAACACGCTCGCCGGCTCCTACGCCAGCGCCTCGCAGGGCGTCTACATCGACAGCGCGCTGCGCACGACCGTGCGGACGAGCCTCGTGCAGTCGACCAGCTTCTCCGAGGGGGCCCTGCGCGTGGTCAACACCTCCTCGGACACCCTCGTGCACCTGAGCACCTTCGTGGCTGAGCTCGGAGGCATGGGCATCTCCATCGAGTCGAACGTGACGGGCTCCATCGTCATCGCGAGCAACACCATCCCTTACTACCTGACCGGCCCGCAGCGCGGCATCTCCATCGCCAACGTGTCCGCGTCCGCGCGCGTGCTCGTCGCGTCCAACACCATCATCCCCGCCGTCAGCGGCGGCGCGGACAGCTGCGCCATCTGCCTGAGCAACCTGTCCAACGGCGCGACCGTGCAGAACAACTCGGTGTACTACCGCTCTCAGCAGTCGGCGATCACCTTCACCGCCCATGGTCTCTACGCCTCCAGCACGCCGGGCCTGGTCGTCGAGCGCAACCGCATCTCCAACCCCGGCATGATCACGGGCGGCTCCTACATGGGCGTCTCGCTGACGGGCTCGCCGCGCGCGCGCGTCAAGAACAACGACATCTTCTCGGCGACGGCCGCCGGCTTCCCGTTGGTGACGGCCTACGGCCTGTCGGTGCTGACCTCCGACAACATCACCATCAAGAACAACGTGTTCTCCAGCTCCCTGACGGTCACCGGCTCCTCGGCGACCTTCCGCATCGACGGCCCCAGCACGGCGGGTTCGGACTCCGACTACAACATCCATCACAGCTCGACGGCCCGCAACACCATGCTGGACTCCAGCGGCGTCAACGAGTACCCGCTGTCCGGCAGCATCGACGAGAACTCGCTGACGCTCAACCCTCACTGGCCGAGCGTGGTCCCCGGGGCCGAGGACTTCCACCCGCGCTCGCAGGCGGGACGCTACGACCCGTCCGTGCCCGGTTTCGTCAACGACGGCTGGACCGCAGGCAGCCTCGACCGCGGAGACGAGCAGGACCCCGTCGGCTTCGAGACCGCGCCCAACGGTGGACGGGTCAACATGGGCTCCTACGGCGGCACGGACGAGGCGTCGCGCACGCCGTCGGGCGCCATCTTCCCGACGCTCGGCTCGGTGCAGGCCTCCAGCGTCTCGCTGACCTTCGTCATGGTGGGCGCCGACCGCTACTCCGTGACCGCGTCCACCACGCAGAACTTCTCCACCGTGCTCGTCTCCTCGATGAGCGCCGGGGCGAACGCGACCGAGCTGGCGCCGCAGGGCCTGATACCCAACACGACCTACTTCCTGCTGGCCGCCGCGCATTGGGGCGACGCCTACGTGGGAGCGACGCCCGTCATCTCCACGCCGACTTTGGCCTTGGCGCCCGGCGCTCCCGCGGCGACGCCGTTCCCGGCGGTGCACCGCACCTCCATGACGGCGTCCTGGACCACCGGGGGCAACCCGCTCAGCGCGACGACCTTCACGGTCACCTTCGCCGCGGTCACGGGCAGCGTCAGCGTCTCGACCTTGCCGTCCGTCGTCTCGGCCGAACGCGAGGCGACCGGCCTGACGCCGAACACGACCTACCTCGTCACCGTGACCGCCGTCAACCACGCGGGCGTGCCCACGGCGGCGACGGTCATCGGCTCGACGGCCACGCGCGCCAACGAGCCGTTGAGCGCCGCGACGACCTTCCACGCGGTGCTCGACCAGTCGTTGAGCGTGAGCTGGGACCGCAACCTCAACCCGCTGTCCATCACCAGCTACACCGTGCACGCCTCCACCGCCGGCGACTTCAACGCCGGCGCCTCCAGCGTGTCGTTCACCACGGCTCCCGTCTTCGGCCCCTCCGCCGTCGTCTCGGGGCTGACGCCCGCGACGACCTACTTCTTCCGCGTGCAGGCGCTCAACGGCGACGGCGAGCGCACGGCCTTCACGGTGCTCGGCTCGACGGTGATGCTGCCGCTGCAGATACAGGCGCCCGTCACCCAGCCCGTGACGGCTTCGTCCACGCACTCCCTCACCGCCTCGTGGGGGCTCTCGTCGAACGCCACCGGCTACACTTTGTTCGCCTCGACCATGCCCGACAACCCTCCGCTCGCCGTATGGGCCAGCAGCACCGTCTTCGGACAGGCGACCGCCACCGCCACGGTGGAGTCGCCGGCGCTGCTCGCCAACACGACCTACTTCCTGTTCGTGCGCGCCAACGGCTTCAACGGCAACAGCGTGTACGCGAATTACGCCGCGACGACCACCGTGCCCGCGACGCCCGCGGCCGCGGCGACGCCGTTCACCGCGGTGCGCGTCACCTCGCTCACGGTCGCCTGGCTCGAGGCCGGCAACCCCGTGGACCGCACCACCTTCACGGTCGTGATGTCCACGAGCGGGGTCTTCGCGCCGACCGACGCGGGCAACGTCCGCGTGACGACGCTCACCCCGGCGTCCCCGACCGCCGAGGTGTTCGGCCTGACGCCCAACACGACCTACACCGCCTTCGTCGCGGCGTTGAGCCACGCGGGCTCGTCGACCCCGTTCATCAACGCCGGCTCCACCACGACGCGGGCCGAGCAGCCGGGCGTGCCCGCCGTCCCGCTCCTCAACGTGCTCGACCAGTCGCTGGACCTCGTCTGGCTCTCCAGCGGGAACCCGCTGGGGCTCACGACCTACACGGTCGTCGGCTCGACCGCGGCCGACTTCAACGCGGGCGCCTCCAGCGTCACGCTGTCGACCGTGCCGGTGTCCCCGGGCGCCCATCTGAGCGGCTTCCTGCCGGGCGCGACCTATTACTTCCAGGTGCGCGCCATCGGCCACGACGGCGTGGCCTCGCCGTACACCTTCCTGGCCTCGACGGCGATGCTGCCGCTGCAGATCGTGCCGCCGGGCGTGCAGCCGGTGACGGCCGCGTCCACGCATTCCATCACCGCGGCGTGGGGGCTGGTGGCCAACGCCACCGGCTACACCTTGGTCGCGTCCACTGAGCCGCTCAACCCGCCCGTGACCGTCTGGGCGTCGAGCCAGACCTTCGGCCAGTCGGTGACGACCGCGACGGTGGAGGCTCCTTCGCTGGCGCCGAACACGACCTACTACCTCTTCGTGCGCGCGCACGGCTTCACGGCCAACAGCACCTTCGCGCTGTTCCCCGCGACGGCGACCTTGCCGGCGACGCCCGTGACCGCGGTGACGACCGTCTCCGCCGTGAACGTGACGAGCTTCACGGTGTCGTGGCTGTCCGGCGGCAACCCGTTGGGCTTCACGACCTACACGGTCGTCGCCTCGACCGCGGCCGACTTCAACGCCGGAGCCTCGTCGGTCACCTTGTCCACGGTCCCGGCGGCCGGACCCATGGCGACGCTGACGGGGCTGGGCGCCTACGCGGTCTGGTTCGTCCAGGTCCGCGCCGTCGGCCACGGCGTCTCCGCCAGCCCGTTCGTCTCCCTGGGCTCGACGCAGACCTTGCCCATCGACTTGCCGGCGCCCGTCACCGCCGCGACCGGGGTGTCCGCGAGCTCGATGACGGCGTTCTGGAGCCTGGTGCCCGGCGCGACCGGCTACACGCTCGCCGCGTCCTACGCCGCGACCAACCCGCCCGTGGGCGTGGTCGCCTCCAGCGTCGTGGCCGGCGTCGCCGCGACCTCGGCGAGCGTGTCCGGTCTGGCGCCCAACACCACGCATTTCCTGTTCGTGCGCGCCGACGGCCCGGGCAACTCCGGCCCTTACGCGGTGTTCGCGGCGACGGCGACCGACCCGCTGCCGCCGCAGCCCGACGCCGCCACCTTCACCGGCCTGGCCGAGACCTTCTCGTTCGTCAACTGGCAGCAGGGCGCCAACCCCGTCGGCGTGACGAGCTACACGGTGACCTTGTCCACGACGCCGACCTTCCCGAACGACTCGCTGGGCAACCAGACGGCCTCGGTCGTGCCGACGGCGGCCGCCGCGTCCCAGGGCCTGGCCGGCCTGGTCCCCAACACGACCTACCACGCCTTCGTGGAGGCCCGCAGCCACGCCGGCGCGCGCTTCGGGACGGTCCTGGGTTCGACGGCGACCTTGGCCGCCGCGCCTTACGGCGTCGTCTCGACCTTCACGACGGTCGGCATCAGCAGCGTGGCGCTGCAGTGGGCGAGCAACGGCAACCCGCTGGCCGTCACGACCTACACGGTGCAGGCGTCCACGGCGAGCGACTTCAACGCCTTCGCCTCGAGCGTCTCCCTGACGACCGCCCCGGCGGCCGGCCCGTCCGCGGTCCTGACGGGCCTGGCCTTCGGCACGACCTGGTACTTCCGCGTCCTGGCGACCAACCACAACGGCGTGCCCAGCGCCTTCCACGTGCTGGGTTCCACCTACACCAACCTCAGCAACCTCATCCCGCAGATCTCCGACTTCCAGTCGGGGGACGACCAGTGGCGCCGCGTCAACAACGGGACCTACGACGTGCGCTTCCAGGACGCCAGCTCGCTGCACCTCGACAAGGTCCAGGTCAGCGTCTCCACGACCCCCGGCGGCGCGGGCGACCTCGTGCCCTTCACCGACGCCTTCACCGGCCTGAGCCCCGCGGACTCCTACGCGACGCCGTTCCCGCTGCCCGCGGCGGTGTTCAACGCCATGCTCGAGGGCGCGACCAACTACGTGACCGTGCGCGTGTTCAACCTCGTGCCGGCGACCAACACCATCGTGGACGCCTTCTACGTGCGCAAGGACACGACCCCGCCCGCCTTCACCAACGGCGAGGCCGGGGGGGACTCGGTGGTGCAGACCGCGGCGGGCCGCCTCTACGCGGTGTCCGCGCGCGACCTGACCAGCGGCCTGGACGCCTTCCAATACAGCGTCAGCCTCACGCCCGGCGCGGGCGACGGCGCCGTGCTCGGTTGGACCGACATCGCGGTCCTCAACGGCGCGACCGAATACGCGACGGCATGGCCCGTCGCCTTCGCGAGCCTGCAGACCGGCGCGACGAACTACGTCTCCGTGCGCGCCGTGGACATGGCGGGCTCCACCACGACCTTGGTGGACGCTTTCCGCGTGCTCAAGGACACCGTCGGACCTTCGGTGACCATCTCCACGCCCGCCGTGGGCACGGGCTTCGTCTCGGCCCTCTCCACCGCCGAAGGCGGCGCGACCGGCGCCTTCGGCGTGCAGGGCGCCGAGATCGCCGTGCTCGACGCCGGCACCGGCTTCTACTGGAACCCGGGTACCGGCCTCTACAACGCGGTCAACCCCGTGTGGATGGCCGCCGTCGGCGCCAGCTCGTGGACCGCGAGCCTGGCCGGCATCCCGTTCGCGGACTCGACCGCCTACAAGATCGTCGCGCGCTCCTCGACGACCTACTCCCTGTACTCGACGGTTTATGCCACGGCGTCCTTCACGCTCGACACCACCACGCCGACCGTCGCGGTGACGGCGCCGGCGCCGCTGGCCGTCGTGGCGACCTTGCCCATCATCTCCGGCACGGCCGCCGACGCGGGCGCGGCGCCTTCCGGCGTGTTCACCATCGAGGTGCGCCTCAAGCGCCTCTCAGACGGCCTGTACTGGAACTGGTTCAGCGACGCGTGGGGCGTCTCCGCGGTCTCCTCGGTCACGGCCGGCGCGGCGACCTGGAGCGTGACGCCGAGCGCGCTGCTCCAGGCCAACCTCGTCAGCGGCGCCAGCTACTACGTGGCCGTGCGCGCCTCGGACTCCGCGCTGCCGGCCAACAGCGGCGACTTCTTCGCCCAGGGCTCGACCTTCACCTTCAACGACCCGACGCCGCCCGCGGCCATCGCGGACCTCGCCGCGGTCAACGGGCCGCAGTCCGGGCAGATCGCGCTGACCTGGACCGCCCAGGGCGCTCATGGCGCGACGGGCATCACGGCCATCGGCCAATACGCCGTCTTCGGCTCCACGGACAACCTGGCGGTCCCGTCCACTTCCGCGGCCAACACCATCGTCTTCGCCACGGCGACGGTGGTCCCGGGCGCGTTCCAAGGCTACCTGGGGACCGGCTTGACGCCGGGCGTGACCTACTTCATCTACGTCGCGATGGCCAACGCCGACGGCAACTGGTCGGCTTTCTCCAACCTCGCCTCCACCACGGCCACCCCGTCTCCCAGCGACGCCATCCAGGGCCACGTGGTCAACGCCTCGACCCAAGGCATCACGGCGGTGCGCATCGACGCCTTCGACTCCACCGGCCTGCTCGTGGCCACGGCGTTCACCTTGGCCGACGGCAGCGGCACCTACTCGGTCAACGGCTTGACCCCGGGCAACTACAAGATCGAGGCGAGCTGGACCGCCAACGGCATCACCAGCTCGGTCTGGATCGACGCCATCCCCATGGGGTCGGTCAACATTGACTTCTCCCTGGATATCAATTACGCTCTCGCCACTCTGACCGGGACCTTGGGCGCGTTGTCCTATTCGGGCCAGGCGGGGCTGGGCGTCGCGGGTTCCGGCTACCGCCCGTCGACGGCCGGCAGCCGCGTCGAGTTGTACCAGAACGGCCGCGAAGTCTCGCGCGCCGGCGTGGACCCGACGGGCCGCTGGACCATCGCCCACCTGCTGCCGGGCACCTACTCGGTGCGCGCCTACACCGGCCTCGCCTACACCGACTTCCAGGAGGTCAACCTCGCCGAGGGCGAGATCCGCACCGTCGGCTTCGTCTTCAACCCGCTGCCCGAGGCCTCGGTCTTCGCCTTCCCGAACCCGGCGCGCCATTCGACGACCATCCGCTTCGAGACGGCGCTCCAGCCGCTCGAGGCGCAGATCGCCATCTTCGACCTCAAGGGCGGCCTGGTGCGCGAGGTGCCCGGCTCGCAGATCACGGCGACGGCGACGCCCGGCGTCTATCATTACGTCTGGGACCTGACGAACTCGCGCGGCACGGGCGTGGCCTCCGGCGTCTATCTGTTCATGGTCAAAGTCAAAGGCGGCAGCGAGAATCAGCTCGTGAAGGTCATCAAGAAGCTGGCGGTGGTCCGATGAGGCGGCTCGCGGCCCTGACGGCGCTGGCGGCGGCGCTGCTGGCCGCGGCCGCGCGCGCGGACGCGGCCCTGCTGTCGGCCCAGGGCAGCGCCGTGCTCGACTCCAACGGGGCGCCGCGCGCCACCTTCTCGAGCAACGAGACCATCGGCTTCACCCAGACGGTCTTCAACGGCGTGGCCAGCGTCAACCGCACCTTCTTCCAGTTCGAGGTCCTCGCGCCCAACGGGAACACGACCTTCCGCCACAGCGGCAACTCGACGCCCGGCTCGGTCGGCAACGCCTCGGCGCGCATCGCCGGCATCTCCGTCTCCGGCTTCTACCAGGGCCCCGGCACCTACACCATGCGGGCCACGGCGACCCTCGACGGCACCAACGTCCAGCAGACGCAGACCTTCACCATCTCCTCGCCCAACATCCTGCTCATCTACCCGCCCAACGGCGCCGTCGGGCTCAGCGACAACCCGCTCACCTTCCAATGGTTCTCGAGCGGCGCGGCCTCCTACCGCATCAGCGTGGGCGACAACCCGTCCATCTACAACCCCATCCTGGTCCAGAACACGGGCGCGGGCTCCTCGAGCTTCACCTATCCGCAGAACCCGGCCGACGACCGCCAACAGCTCGCCGCAGGCCAGGTGTACTACTGGAAGGTGGAGGGCCTCGACGCCAACGGCAACGTCGTGGCGCAGAGCCCCGTGCCCTTCTCCTTCGGGGTGCAGACCGTCGCCAACACCCGCGACATCGCGGTGACCGGCCTGGACGTCTCGGGCCCGCCGGACGGCGCCGGCGCCATCCCCTTCGTCATCTCGGTGAAGAACCAGGGCACGACGACCGAGACCGGCATCCCGCTAAAGTTCACCATCGGCGGCCTGCCCGCGCCCGGCACGCCCATCGAGATGGCCGCCCTCATGCCCGGCGACGCGCGCAGCTACAACGTCTCCGGGACCATCCCGTCCGACCAGGCCCAGGGCCTGGCCATCGCCTGTCTCACCATCTTCGACGACACCGTGGCCAACAACTGCAAGACGCTGACCGTGACCCGCCCGACGGCCGGGACCGGCGCGGACACGAGCGTGCCGGGCGGCGTGCCGCTGACCGCGGACCAGATCTGGGAGGCCATCAAGCAGCTGCTCAAGGAGCGGGGCATCGACCTGTCCGAATACGACCTGGTGAGCCTCGAGGGCAGCCTCACCCGCGACGAGCTCGCGGCCCTGCTCGACCAGCTGCGCCAGGGCCAGGCCCAGGCCATCATCACGGGACCGCCCCTGTCCGCGGCGCCGCCGTCGTCGGCGCCCGCCGCGCCCGCGCCGCTGCCCTACGAGGCGCCCTCGACGGCTTCCAACGCCCCGGCCATGCCCGCTCCCGAGGAGACCCCGCAGGAGGACGGCGCCACCGAGTGGTCCGGCTACGCGGCGCCCCTCTCGGCCAAAACCATGACGCTGACCGTCAGCGACGAGGGGCGCTGGAAGAAGCTGTGGGCGCGCCTGAGCGACCAGCCGGTCCCCAAGGTGGACTTCGCCCGCTACAAGGTCGCGGCCATCCTCGTCGGCAAAGGCGTCAAGGTGGACCGGGTGTCGGTGGAGTCGGTCCAGCCCGCCGGCAAGGACCTGCGCGTGCGCTACCGCCTCGTCACGCTGTCGCGACTCGGCCGCACCAACGCCCCGGACCTGGAGTCGCTGGGGACCCGCTTCACCCCGTTCCTGCTGAAGATCGTGCCCCGCGACGTCGCGGCGGTGAGGTTCGAGCAATCCAAGGAGGATACCGATGACTAGTCAACCGCTCACGCGCGCCCTGAGGGGCGCGCTCGCCGCCGCGCTGCTGCTCGCGGCCGCCGTCGCGCCGCTGTCGGCGGCGCCGGTGGCCGGCGTCGTCGTCTCGCTGGAGGGGCGCCCCCAGTCCAAGACCGGGAGCGGCTCCTACAAGCGCATGAAGCTCAACCAGATCGTCCATGAGGGCGACCTGGTCAAGACCGACAAAGGCGAGCGCGTCGGCATCGCCTTCGTCGGCGGCGCGGAGCTGCGCATCAACGAGCGCTCGGAGTTCGAGATCCAGTCCGGCGGCGGTGCCAAACCCGTGACGGTCAAGACGCGGCTGGGCGACGTCTGGACGCGCCTCATCGGCAAACACTCCGGCATCCACATCCGCACGCCCGCGGCCGTCGCCGCCGTCCGCGGCACCGAATGCGACGTCAACGTCAACGAACGCGTGGACGTGAAGGTCTACGACGGCCACGTGGACCTGACCAACGAGAAGGGCACGACCGCCCTGCGCGCCGGCCAACAGGCGTCCGTCGCTGGGGCGGGCGAGGCGCCCAGCGCCGCCCAGGCCATGGCGAAGAGCGACTACGGCACCTGGCAGAACGGCCTGCAGCCCGTGGACCTCAACAAGAGCCTCGAGCTGCTCAACAAGGCCGCGGACAAGAGCCGCACCCTCGAGCTCGAGATGAAGGACAAGGACGGGCAGAGCAAGAAGGTCAAGCTGAACTTCGAGAAGAAGTGAGCCGAGCCCCGCGCACCATGAGCGACAACATGATATGAGGCGACTCACGAGCGCCGTCCTGGCGGCCGTCCTGCTCGCGGGACTGGGAGCGCCCGCGCGGGCGTTGGACGCGGCGAGCCTGCAGTTCACCGTGCCCGCGCCCGACCCGGTGCAGGCCGGCGAGACCTTGGCCCTGCAGGCGCTGGCCGTCAACACCGGTGACGCCGCCTGGACGCCCGGCGCGTATTACTGGGTCGGCGAGGTCTACGACCTGGACTACAAGCTCGTCGCGCGCACCGAGCAGATCTCGCCGCGCGAGACGACGGCGGCGGGTGGCGTGGCGGCCATCTCGCTGCCCTTCAACGTGCCCGAGACGGCCTTCGGACGCCGCCTGTACCGCGTGTTCCTCGTCGTCAACAACAAGACCCTGCTGCAGTCCGAGTACAAGGGTTTCTCCATCATCGAGAAGCCCATCCCCGCCGCCCCCGAGGTGGTGAGCTACCACGTCGAGGGCAACCTCACCGTGTCGGTCAAGGACACCAGCCGCAACAAGTGGAAGGACGCGACGGGTACGACGAACTTCAACACCGTGGGCAAGCTCAAGCAGTCGTCCTACCTCATCAACATGTACGTCCTGCACAAGCGCGGCAACGTGTTCGACCCGGTCATCATCATGGCGAACTACTACGCGCCGTGGGGCACGGTGTACGGCGGCGACATCCAACCCAACCTCGGCCCGCTCGCGGTCTCGGGCCAAGGCATGCGCGGCATGATGCTGGAGCAGCGCAAGGGCATCGTGGACTGGAACCTGCTGGGCGGACAGACCATCGAGTCGCAGGCCGGCACGACCCTCACCAACGGCCGCTACGCGCGCTCGCTCTACGCCGGCAAGTTCGGCGTCGCCCCGTCCGCGGGGACGAAGTTCAACGCGAACTACTTCCTGAGCACCGACGAGGTCGGCTCGCTGAGCTCGGACCCGCGCTCCAACAACTTCCGCGGCCCGAACCTCGCGGCGCAGAAGAACTCGGGCTACGGGCTCGACGCCCTCTTCGAGCCGTTCACGAAGTTCAAGATCGTCGGCGCCTGGCAGCGCAACGTTTACCAGGCGGACATCCGCAACCCCAGCGTCAAGGACACGGCCATCCGCGGCGAGTTGTCCTGGGAGCGGCCGTCCTTCAAGGCCCGCGCCTACATGCAGCGCGCCGGAGCCGACTTCGTGGCCTTCGGCAACCCGGGCGTTGTCGGCGACCGGGTCACCTACAACCTCTCGCTCAACGTGTACCCGGCGAAGTGGTACGCGCTGTCGCTGTCGGGCGACCAGTTCAAGGACAACCTGCGCAACGACCCGCGCCGGACCACGACGACGCAGCAGCTCATCAGCATGGGCCACGCCCTCCAGCTGCCCAGCGCCACGACGGTGAACCTCAGCGGCTCGGTCAACACCGCCAAAGGCAAGCCCACGACCGCCCTCAACAACCGCACCACGACGATGGGGGTGACCGTGGGGCAGATCATCAAGCGCCACAGCGTCTCGTTGACGGTGCAGAGCAGCCAGTTCCGGGACGCCAACAAGCTCGCGCACGACCTGGACACCCAGACCATCGGCTTCTCGTCGAGCTGGCGTCTGCCGCGCAGCTGGACGGGCACCTTCGGCACGACGCTGTCCAACACGAAGGACAAGAGCGACGGGTCCAAACGCACGACCACCTCGGTGGGACCGGGGCTGTCAGTGCCACTGAAGCCCAAGTGGACGGGCCAGTTCTGGGGCACCTACACCGCCACCAAGAACACCTCGACGGTCCTGCCGCAGGACAACACCTTGCTGTCGGTGAACTCCGAATACACCTGGGTGTCGAGCCCGCAGGTCAGCATGACCTTCGGCCTCGGCGCGAACCAGAACAAGGACAAGATCGCCACGGCCAACACCTACAAAGAGGTCGTCTTGTCCATGCGCTATTCGTACACTTTCTGAATGGCCCGCATACTCGTCGTAGACGACGACCTCCTGGTCCGCGAGCTCCTGACGACCGTGCTCGGCGACGCCGGGCACTCCGTGGCGCAGGCGGAGACCGGGGAGGCGGCGTTGGCCGCCCTGCGCAAGGAGCGCTTCGACCTCCTGTTCCTCGACCGCGGGTTGCCCGGGCTCTCGGGCCTCGAGGTGCTGGTGATGATCCGCAAGGAGCCCGCTTGGAAGCGGATGAAGGTGCTCATGTGCACCGGCGCGGGCATGTTGGCGGACGCGCAGGACGCGATGGCCGCGGGGGCCGACGACTACGTCGTCAAGCCGCTGGAGGTGGCCCGCCTGCTCGAGAAGACGGCCCGCCACCTGGCCGCGCTGCCGCCGGCGCCCCCGGAGGAGCCCGGCGGGGGGCTCATGGGGCCTCTGAAGAAGCTGTTCCGCCCGTCTTAGCGAGGAACTTCTTGAGGGCCGCGTCGTCGGGCGCCAGCCGCAGCGCCCGGGACCAGGCCGCGCGGGCCTGCTTCTTGCGCCCCAACGAGTAATAAGCCGACCCGAGGCGCTTGAGCGCCAACACGTCGTTGGGCTCCAGGGCCAGGATGTCGTTGAGCGTCGCGACCGCCTGGAAGTGTTTGGCGTCGTAGATCTGGTGCAGGGCGATCATCTGCTTCCACTCCAGCAGCTTCATGCCCGGCGTGACCTCGTTCTCGTCGAGCTCGGGATGCTCCGCGCGCAGGAGCTTGAGGAAGCCCGCGTAGCGGGCGTCCGTCGGCGCGAGCTCCGTGGCGTAGCGCAGGGCGTCGTGGGCGCGCTTGGGCTCGGCCGGGGTGCTCAGGAACGCCTGCAGGCCCATCACGGCGACGCGGCTGGGCTTGTCCACGGGGTCCAGGCGCGGGGCGAGCTTGATGATCTGCTCGAGACGCGACTGCAAAGTCAGCACCTGCGGGTCGCCCGGGTCCTGGTCGAGCAGCGCCTGGATCTCCAGCACCGCCGAGCGATAACGGCCCTCGCCGATGAGCTGGGCGGTGCGCTCCCGGCGTTTGCGCGTGAGGACCGCGATCTTCTTGCGGGCCTCCTTGATCATCGTCTGGGCCGTCTTCTGCGTGGCGTCGGTCTTGAGGACCTCGTTCCACTTGCCCACGGCGCGGCGGAAGTCGCCCTGGGCGTAGTAGTCCAGCGCCTCCTGATAATAGGTCTCGATGGGGCTCTTGGCCGCCGCGGGCTCGTCTTCGGCCGCGGCCGGTCGCGCCGCCAGGGCCGCGAGCAGGAGGGCCAGCGCGGCGCGGCGGCTCACGGGAGCGGGCCCCCGGGCTCGCGCAGCTCGCGCACGAGGCTGATCTCGATGCGGCGGTTGGCCGCGCGGCCGGCGGCCGTCGCGTTGGAGGCGACGGGACGGTGCTCGCCGTAACCGCGCGCGTGGAAGCGTCCCGGCGCCAGGCCGCGCGCCAGGAAGGACTCGATGACCGAGAAGGAGCGGCCCGCGGAGAGCTCGAAGTTGCTGCGGAAGCGCCCTCCGACGATGCGCACGTCGTCGGTGTGGCCCTCCACGAGCACGGGGTTGGGGTAACGCGCCAGCAGGGTCGCCAGGGGGGCCAGCACCGCGTCGGCCTCGGGAGAGAGGCGCACCGAGCCTTCCGCGAAGAGCACAGGGGACGGCAGGGTCAGCTTCACGCTGCGGGCGTCCACCTCGACGCCGAAGTCCTTGAGCTTCAGGCCGTCGAGCTCCTCCTTGATCCTCACGGCGAGGTCGGTCTCGGCGAGGCGTTCCTCGGCGGCCGTCGCTTGGGTGGGGGCGCTCACGTCTGTCTCGATGCGCGCCAACGCCTTCTGCACTTCGGGCCCCTTGTTCTGGAAGGAGTAGGCGAACAGGGACATGAACAGCAGCACGAGGCAGGACATGAGGTCCGCGTACGGGACCATCCAGAGCTGGCTGAGGTCCTCGTCATTCATGGGCGGTCACCGCGTCGCGCAGGATGAGGATCTCGACGCGCCGGTTGCGGGCGCGGCTTTCGGCGTCGTTGTTGGGGACCAGCGGCCGGTGCTCGCCGTAGCCGGCCGCGACCAGGCGGGCGGGGGCGACGCCGTGCCCGGCCAGGCGCTCGATGACCGAATAGGACCGCGCCACCGACAGCTCCCAGTTGCTCTTGTAGGGGGAGACCGCGAGAGGGACGTCGTCGGTGTGCCCTTCGACCACGACGGCGTTGGGCATGGAGGCCAGCAGGCGCGCCAGGCGCTCGAGCGGCTCGGCGGCTTCCGGCGAGAGGTCGGCGAGCGCGGTGGGGAACAGCAGGCGGTCGCGCAGGCGCACGCGCACGAGTCGCTCCTCCAGCACGGCGTCGTCGAAGAGGCCCTTCACCGGGGCGTAGACCTCCTCCTTGAACGCGTCGCGCGGGGGCGCGGGCTCCGCCGGCGGCTCCGCGACGACGGCTTTGGCGTCGAAGCTGCGCGCCATCTGCGCGCGGGCCTGCGGGCTGGAGATGGTCATCGCGTACATGACCAGGAAGAACAGCATGAGGTTGGTCATCATGTCCGCGAGCACGACGAGCCAGAGGGGGTTGTCTTCGGGCGGCTTGTTGGCCGCGTGCAGGCGGTGCAGGAAGGGGATCATGCCGCCGTCCGGTAGTTCTTCGCCCCTCCGCGACGCAGGTAGTAGGACATGTAGCCCTCGAGCTTGCGCGCGATGAGCCAGGGCGCCTCGCCGTGGGAGAGGCAGAGGATGCCTTTGGCGATGAGCTCGCGGTTGAGCATCTCCTCCTCCGAGTAGAAGTTGAGCTTGGCCGCGATGGGCAGGAAGAGGAAGTTGGCGGAGAAGATGCCGTAGAAGGACGCGGTCATGGCGACGGCCATGGACGCGCCCATGGCGCTGGGGTTGGTGATGTTGCGCAGAACCTGCACGACGCCGATGAGGGTGCCCAACAGGCCGAAGATGGGCGCGTAAGTCCCCGCCGCGCGGAAGATGGCGCAGATCTGCATGTGGCGCTGGCGCGTGGCGAGGATGTCGCGCTCGAAGCGGTCGCGCATGACCTCGCTCTCCAGGCCGTCGAGCAGCATCTGCACGCCGTCGCTCATGAAGGGGTGGGGGAGCCGGGCGAGATCGTCGGCCAGCGTGCCCAGGCCGCCCTTGCGCGCCTTCTCGGAGAGGCCGACGAAGGAGTCGATGAGCTGGTTGGGCGTCGGACGGCGGGGGGGCACGAGCATCATCTTCACCGCGCCCGGGACGTGGCGCAGCACCGAGCCGGGGAAGCTGATGAGCACCGAGCCCAGCGTCCCGCCGAAGATGAGGATGATGGCCTCGGGGTTGAGCAGGAAATGCGTCATCTGCCCGGTGTGGAGGATGAACAACACGACCCCCGAGCCGACGAGGCCGCCGAGGATGGTCATCAGGTCCATGGCTTCCTCTTATTGCGCCTGGCCCGGGAAGGGCTCGATGGGCGCGTCGGCGTGTGCGGCGCCGTTGCCGTTCCCGTTGACCGGAGCGCCGGCCTTGCGCAGGGCGACGCGGCCCTCGCGCACGAGGCCGGTCAGCGCGGAGACCACGCGGCGCACCTCCAGGTCGCGGGCGCGTTCGGGGACCTCGCCGGCGAGCTCGATCTCCTGCTTGAGCCAGTCGCCGAGGCCGGACTTGAGGCGCCCGAGCACGTGCGTGGCCAGCTCGGGCGAGGTCTTGAGCGCGACGGCCATGCTCTTGAGCGGGACGGCGCGGCTCAGCGTCGTCAGGCCGGCGTCGTCGAGGCGCGCCACGTCATCGAGGACGATGAGGCGCTTGAGGATGCGTTCGCCCAGGGCCTGGTCGGCCTCGCGCAGCGCGGCCAGCAGCTCGTTCTGCAGGCGCACGGGGGATTCGGCGAGGATGTCGGCGAGCTTGTCCTCGCCGCCGATGAGGCAGTCGATGCTCGCGCGGATGGTGGCCTCCAGCGCCTGGACGTGGGTCATGTCCAGCAGCATCGGCGTCGTCATGAGCGACACGACCTCCTTGCGCCGCGCCTCGGGCATCGCGTCGAGCGCGGTCGAGGCGTAGGCGGCCGGCAGGAAGTGGATGATGATGGCGGCCATCTGCGCGGACTGGTTCTCGAGCAAGGTCACCAAGGTGGGGACGTCGCGCTCCTGGATGAAGGAGAACGGCAGGACCCGCTCGTTGTCGCTCGGGGCGGGGCGCGCGGGCGCCTCGGCCAAGGGCCGCGTCGGGTCCAACGGCGTCGCGCCGAAGCCCGCCGGGTCCTGCCGCAGGCCCGGCGAGGCGCGGGAGGTCTTCAGCGCGTCGGCGCCTTCCTTGATGGCGGAGACGAGGGGCTCGAAGAAGCGACGGGTGAGCAGGAGCAGCCCGACGACCGCCGTGACGATCCAGGCCAGGGACCAGACGCCGCGCGGGCTCAGCAACGTCTCGCGGGGGGCGGGCGGGGCGGGGGTCTTGCGGAAGTCCATCCGTTCGACGCTCAGCGCGTCGCCGCGGTCGGGCCGCAGCCCGACCATGCGCTCCGCGGTCTTGCGGGCCAGCTCCACG
This sequence comes from Elusimicrobiota bacterium, assembly GCA_033875325.1. Taxonomy (GTDB): domain Bacteria; phylum Elusimicrobiota; class Elusimicrobia; order UBA1565; family UBA9628; genus GWA2-66-18. Next base: position 35,553 of record JANRKA010000183.1, read on the forward strand.
CTCTCGTCCGGCACGGAGCGGTCCACGAGGATGACGACCGAGAGGCGCCTGACCATGGAGGCCGGCAGCCCGAAGGCGGTGACCTGGCCCGGCGCCTGCTTGGCGCTGACGCCGGGCAGGATCTCGGTGTCCGGGCGCTCGGCGTCGGAGAGGAGGTCCGCGTTGACGACGACCACGACCTCGTCGGCGCCGAGCAGGCGGCGCAGCACGTCCTGAAGCCGCTTCTCGACCGAGCTCTCCAAGGCGACCTTCGCCTCGAGGTCCGCGGCCGCGGAGGCGCGCAGCGGCGCCTGGGCTTGGGCGCCGGACGCGGCCAATGCCGCGACGAGCGCCAATAGAGGGGTGTTCATGGGTCGTCCGGAGTATAACCCCCCTTTGTTACGGAATCAATAATAAAGGAGGGCCATCGGCGGGCGCCGAGAGGGCGCTCAGCGGCACTGGGAGTATTCTTTCCCGTCGGCGTTGAGGATGGGGTAGCCGTTGGAGTTGCGGGTCACCGTCAAGCCTGCGTCCTGCGGCGCCGCGCCGGCCTCCGAGAGGAAGAGGCGGCCGCCTTTGGCTTGCCAGCGTCCGCCGGAAGCGGAGTCGGACTGGCCGTAGGCGGTGCCGTTGCGGCCCGAGGAGTAGGTCTCGCCCCGCGCGCCGGAAGTCCAGGTCCCGTCGGCGCGGAACACGACGCGCTCCTGCTTCGTGGTGCCGGCGTGCTGGTTGTAGCGGAAATGGCACCAGGCCGAGGACAGCAGCAGCTTGGAGAGCGAGTCGGAGCCCGCGGGCGCCGCGGCGGCGCCTTTGGCCGCGGGCTTCTTGGCGCCGGCGCGGGTGTAGACCTCGGTCTGGCCGTCCATGGTCACCGTGAGCGCGTCGCCGGCGAGCTTGTAGGTCATGGTCTCGACCTCGCCCTCCTCGTAGACCAAGGTCAGCGTGTCCGCCGACGCGCGCCAACGCACGGTCTCGCCGCGCACGACGCCGCTGCCGTCGGCCTTGAGCGAGGCCAGGACGGAGCCGTCCTTGTTCCAGGTGCCGACGAGCGGGGAAGCGGCGAACGAGACGGTCGCGAGCAGGAAGGGCAGGAGAGCGTTCATGCCCGCATCATACGAAGTTGCTCCGGCGCGGGGGGCTTCTAGAGCTTCAGCTTGCCGGGAGGCAGGGCCCCGCCGCCGGGACCGAACAGCCCGGCGCCGCCGAGGCCGCCGGGGCTGGAGGGCGTCACGATGGAGGTCTGCGCCTTGCGGCGCAGCTCCTTGAGCTCCTCCATGGTCTCGGTGAAGGCGAGCTGGACGGCGGGGCCGTAGCCGGCGACGGCCGCCTCGAGCGTGTCGCCCGGGATCTCGAAGGACAGGGGGAGGGCGCCGGCGGGCGTCATGAGCTGCGCCTCGCCCACGAAGACGCTCTTGCGGGACGGGTCGACGGCGCCGTCCGCCTTCACGGGGGTGAGGCGGCGGATGGTCCCGACCTTGCGGTCGGTGAAGACCTCCTCGCGCCAGAGGTCCTGGGCGTCCATCTTGGCGGCGACGGGCTCGGCGCTCATGTCATGACTCCACGGAGAAGGATTTTCCGCAGGAGCAGGAGCTCTTGGCCTGCGGGTTCGACACGGTGAAGCCCGACGACATCAGGGTCTCGGCGTAGTCCACTTGCGAGCCGCCGATGAAGAAGTCGGCCTTCCCGTCCACGACGCACTTGGCCCCGTAGCCTTCGAAGACGATATCGCCGGGGGCCGCGGCGTCGTCCACCACGAACTCGTAGCTCATGCCCGAGCAGCCGCCGGACCCGACCTTCACGCGCAGGACGGGGGCGACCCCCTTCTTGGACGCGAGGGCCTGGACTTTTTTGGCGGCTTTCTCGGTGAGAGTGACCATGCGCTCAGAACTGCTTGGACTTGCCGCAGCCGCAGGAACCCTTCTCGACGGGGTTCTTGATGCGGAAGCCGGAGGAGGTCTCGTCCTCGGCGTAGTCGATGTCGCTTCCTCGACGAACTTGAGGCTGTCGGCGTCCACCACCACGTCGAAGCCCGCCTGGGGCAGGACCTTGTCGGACGCGGCCTTGTCATCGAAGGCGATGCGGTACTCGTAGCCGGCGCAGCCGGAAGGGGCGACCTTCAGGCGCAGGGACTTGCCTTTCGCCGACTCCTCGGTCTTGAGGAAATCGTTGATCTTCTCGACGGCTTTGGGGGTGAGGGTCAACATGGGGGCTCCTGAGCGTCAATCCTGACTACGACACTCATATTTTATCCCTTCTCCCGACGGGCGTCAAGGCGCCCCGCGGTCAGTCCTCGAGGGCGCCGATGAGGTCGTCGAGCTCGCGCTCGGCCTCGCGGTAGCGTCCGTCGCGCAGCAGCTGCTGCACGCGCCGCAGCTGGCGGCGCAGGCGGGCGTCGCCGTCGCGGCCGCGCTCCGTCGAGCGGCCGGACTGCTGGAAACACGAGACGATGCCGCTGCCGAAGCTCTCCCGGGCGCAGGACTCGGTCTCGGCCCGCAGGAAGGTCTTGTCGGCGATGGCGGCGATGCAGGCCGGCACCTCGGAGCTGAAGTTCACCCGGCGGCACACCGCCACGGCGGCCGCGTCGAAGTAATACGCGCGGCCGACCACCTGCATGCACTCGCGCCGGTCGGAGTCGAAATCCGCGTCGGCGCAGGCCGCGGCCGCGGTCTCGCGGCCGTCGTCGCCGCCGGGGTGGCGGCGCCGGCCGGGCTGGTCGACGGGGCGGCCGACGGGAGCCTGCACGGGCGCGCGCTCGACGGCGACGCCGGCCGCGGCGGCCTGGAGCTGGGCGAGGGGGCCTTCGGCGAGGACGGGCGCGGCGAGCAGCAGGACGGCGAGGGGGGCGGTGAAGCGTCGCATAAGTGGCGGCCTCCGTGACGGGTCTGAGCGGCTCCGACGGGCTCATCCTAATACATCGCGAAGCGGCGTGGAGCGTGAAAATCGCCCGCGAGCGCCGGTAATTCGAGGGGTAATGACAGACGGCCCGCAGTCACCTATAATCAGGCCATACCCAAGGAGCGACCATGTTCAAGATCCTTCTCGCCGTCTCCGTGCTCGCGCTTCCCGCCGCCGCCCAGGAGGACAAAGGCGACGCGCGGCTCGACAAGGTCGCCGGCGCGGTCAGCATCGTGCCCGCCGGCTCCACGAAGGGCGTGCGCGCCAAAGGCGGCGAGGCCCTGCTCTACGGGGACGCGGTGCGCACGGGTCCCGGCGCGGTCGCGCAGGTCGTGCTGCAGGACCGCGGCGCGGTGCTCATCCACGAGAACACCTACTTCACGCTCGCGGGCACGCCGCGGCGCACCATGCTCTCCTTCGCGCGCGGCGAGTTCCTCATCGGCCTGAAGAAGAAGCTCGAGAGGGGCATGTCCTTCCGGGTCCGCACGCCGGCGGCCGTCGCGGCCGTGCGCGGCACCTTGTTCTGGGGCAAGTCCGACAAGGAGAAGACCACGACTTACGCCGGCTTCGGACACCGCATCGAGGTCACCGCGCTCGGCAAAACCGTGCCCGTCGAGGCCGGCCAGACCGTGACCATCCCCTTCGGCCAGCCGCCGTCCGACCCGAAGCCGCACGCCATCCCGCTGTCGTACACGGAGCGCTTCCACGTGGACGGCGGCCTGCAGGGCCTCGAAGCCCTGGTGGACCTGCCCAAGCCGCCCCCCGCCGCGGAGTGACCGCGCCGAAGCCGGGCGCCGTCTCGCAGTGGCGCCGTTCCTTCAGCGAGGACGACATCCGCGCGTTCGCCGAGCTGTCGGGCGACAAGGGGCGCCACCACCTCGAGCGCGACGAGAAGGGACGGCTCATGGCGCACGGCCTGCTCACGGCGACCTTGCCCACCAAGCTCGGCGGCGACCTCCACTTCATCGCCGCGGACATGACCTTCGAGTTCCTGCGCCCGGTCTACGCGGGAGAGGAACTGCTGTGCCGCGCCGTCGTGGAGACGGTGAAGGCGGAGCCTCGCCGTTGGGCCGTGAGCTTCTCGTTCGTCGTCACCAACCCCAAAGGCAAAAAGGTGCTGACCGGCGTCACCCACGGCGTCATCTACCGCGACGAGGCGAGACCCAAGAAGGCGGTCGAGGCGGCGGTGCCGCCCGCCGAGCCCGTCGTCGCGCCCGCGCCCGCGCCGTCGCGCGACCGCAAAGGCTTCATGCAGTCCGCGCCCGCCGCGCGCGCCGCCCTGGTGGCCGAGTTGTCCGCCGTCTTGGCGAAGGCGGCGTCGCTGTCGGCCGATGAACGCGCCGTGCTCGCCCACGTCCTCGCCTACGCGGGCTACGCCGAGGACGGTCGCCTGCGCATACCGTCCTTCGCCGTGTTGTGGGGCGCGGCCCAGTCCTACGTCCCCGCCGTGCGCCTGGAGGCCGAACGCGTCGCCGCCGCCGTGCGCGTCCTGCGCCGTCGCGGCGTGCTCAAGGCCGCCGAAGACGAGCTCCACCGCGAAGGCGCCCACGACGTGAGCGTCGTCCTCGATGAAGCCGCCCTCCGCCGCTTGGGCTAGCAGGCTGCTGACAAAGCTCCCGCGCCCGATCGACTGACGCTGGAGCTAGTGATTATCAGTAGTAACTCGCCCCGACGCGAGTCCGACTCCCACCAAAATCCTAAACGGCGGCTTGGCGGTTGCGGGCTGCTTCAGGATGAGCTCCCGCCCCCCATCCGCGCGCGGGGTTCGTCAGCAGCCTGTCGGGGGCCTAGCGCAGCTGACCGCCGATCCAGAACAGCAGCGCGACGAGCGCGATGACCCCCGCCAGGCCGAGGGCCAGCGCGACGCCCAACCCCGCCGCCGCTCCGACGAGCAGCCAGCCGGCGAGGCCCAGAGGCGTCCATGAGGTGAACAACGCGACCGCGCCGGCGACGACGGCGCCGGCGATGGCCCAGCCGAAGAAGCCGCGCGCGGTGCGGCCGGCGCGGTTCCAGGTGCGGTCCCACTCGCGGCGGGACTGCTCGTCCACGGTGGGCTCGGGGATGGGTTGGCCTGAGACCGACGACTTGTAGGCGCTGCCGAGGCTGCGGAAGTAGGACACGAGCCCCGCGATGCCCGCGGCGAAGATGGCCGCCAAGGTCGCCGGGAAGACGTTGGCCATGCGGATCCAACCCGCCGCCAGGCCCGGCTCGCGGCCTTCGGGCGCGTCGTCGAACTGGAACTTGGCGGTGAGCTGGTTGATGCGGCGCATCTCCTCGCGCAGCGCGCCGAAAGTCCAATGGTCGAAGAAACGCTGCGCCGGCCCGCCGATGTCGGCGAAGCGGAACGCCAGCGACACCGCGCCGGTCAAGGCGTAGGGCGCCGCCACGATCACGCCGATGACGACGCCGCCCAAGCCGAAGGCCACGCCCAGCGCGAGGGCGACGAGCTTGAGGAACAGGTTGCCCAACGCGCCGACCACGCCGCTCTTCTCGAAGTCCTGCGCGACGACGTGTTTGAAGTACGGGCGGCCGAGCAGCAGCGCGCCGAACGCGGCCGAGCCGACGACGCCCGACACGGCGCCGGCGAGCAGGCCGAAGACGAAGGGCACGACGCGGCGCAGGACCTTCATCGCGGTCTCGAAGGCCACGCGCAGCGCGGGCAGGATCTCGTAGACGACCTGGCGGGCGCCTTCGTAGGCGCCGGTCAGGAAGGCCGCGCCCGCGCCGTAGACGGCGCCCGCGACGGCCCAGACCGCGCCCAGCGCCGCGCCGACGACGCGGTGCAAGACGGTGAGGAGCGACCCGCGTTTGACGCCGAGCAGGCTTTCGAACGCGGCGTCGCCGGAGTTCTTCCAGTAGGCGTAGGAGTGGGTCATGCCGGCCTTGGCGTGGGTCAAGCCGAGCGGCAGGATGTTCTTCCAGAACACGGGCTGGGTCACGGCGAGGCCCGCGGCCAGGCCGAGGAGGGGAAGGCCCGCGAACACGCCCGCGTAGCCGGCCCAGAGCGTCCAGCCGGCGAGGCCGGCGAGGAACGGCAGCCCGACGAAGAACACGGACGCGACGCCGGCGGCGAGGCCGACGGCGCCCATCACGGCGGCGATGACCACCGGCGGCTTGCCCGCGGGCACGGCGGCGGGGGCTTCGGGGGTCTCGACGGGTTCGCGGCCGGCCGAGCCGTCCGAGAGCTCAGGCAGCTTCTCGCCGCGCGCGGCGATGCCCGCCTCGCGGAAGCTGCCCGCGAACGCCTTGTAGCCGGCGAGCAGGAGGACGACCGCCGTCACGGGCGAGCCGAGCAAGGCGCTGGCGAAACGGACGTACAGGCGCCAGATGGGCATCTCCGGGCCGACGCCTTCGAAGATGAAACGAACGGACTTGGTCGCCTCCATCATCGCGCGGGGCAGGGCGGTGCGCTCCCAGGCGTTGAAATACGCCACGGAGGTCGCGGACGGGCGCGCCCACTTCACGCCGCGGGAGACGGCGAAGGTCGCGATGACCGGCAGGCCGAGCGCCGCGCCCAGCGCCAGGCCGCCCACGAACACGGCGGCGGCCAACGGCAGCAGCGTCAAGGCGAGGACGGCGCCCATCCCCATCTGCGCTTCGGAGGGGCGGGTGTTCGCGTCGGATTCCGCCTGGCCGGCCTCGGCCAACGGCAGGAACAACGCGATGGCCGCGCCGAACGCGGTCTTGAACAGGCCGGTGACGGCGCCCCAGATGAACCCGAAGGCGAAGGGCAGGACGTTCTTGAGCACGCGCGCGACGAAGCTGAAGAAGCGGCGCAGCGCGGGGATGAAGCGGCGCACCGTCTCCATGAACCCCTTCCACGACGCCTTGCCCAGCGTCCCGGTCAGGCCGTGGGCCGCGCCCACGAGGCCGGAGACGACGGCCATCACGGCCGCCGGGACGACGGCGAGCAGGACGCCGAGCGGCGCGGCCTTCTCGACGCCGGTCACCGCGACGACGGCGCGCCGGCCGGTGTCGAGCCACGCGCCCCAGGCGAGTTGTCCCGCGCGGGCGGCGTCGCTCGCGACGGCGCCCGGCACGGAGCGCAAGGCCCAGGGCTGGCTCAGCGCCAGGCCGAGGACGCCGCCGAACACGCCGGCGCCGGCCCACAGGGCAAGGCCCGCGGCGCCGCCGAAGATGATGGAGGCGGGCGCGAAGGTCGCGTAGCCGAACACGCCGGCGGCGACGCCGAGCAGGCCGAGGACGACGGGCAGCGCGAAGCCGGGGTTGCCTTCGACGGCGCGCTCCGCGCCTTTGGCGGGAAGCTGCTTCTCCCAGTCGAAATTCGAGTCCTGCACGGTCTCGCCGCGCGCGGCGGCGTAGAGCGAGCGCGCGAGCGTCGCCAGGGCGAGGAAGGGCACGGTGAAGAGCAGGGCGGCGCCCGTGAGGGTGCCGTTGAGCAGGCGCGAGCCGCGCGCGGCGAGCGTCTCGGAGCCGGTGGACGTTGCGCTGCGCTCGATGAGGGCGGTGAAGCCTTTATCCTCGCTCAGGGCGCGCATCCAGCGCTTGAAGAACGCCTCGGCGCCGGCGGACGCGTCGGACCAGGCGAAGGCGCGTTCGAAGGCGGACATCAACGCGTGCAGGGGCGAGAACACGACGCCGGCGACGAAACCCGCGGCGCCCAGGCCGAGCGTGGCGATGAGGCCGCCGAGCTGGAGCAGGCGGTAGGCGACCCAGCCGGGCAAGGTCCGCGGCGCGTATTGGGCGGCGACGACGTCGCGGAACACGGGACCGGCGAGCACGACGGCGCCCGCGGCGCCGCCGTAGAACAGGCCGCGCACGGCGCCCCACAGGAACCCGCCGAGGAAGGGGAGGAAGTTGCGCAGGACGTTGCCGAGGAAGCGGAACAGCCGCGCCAGCCACGGGAAGAAGCCGACGGCGACTTCCTTGGCGCCGCGCAGCGCCGCGAGGATGGGGGTGCCGATCACGCGCCACGCCGCGCCGAGCACGAAGGCCACGGGCACGAACACGTAGCCGACGGCCACGAAAGGCCAGGCGATGAGGGGGTAGGCGAAGAGGTTCGCCGACACGTCGCCCTTCATGACGTCGTCGGTGGATTTGCCGCGCAGGACCGCGTCGAAGATCAGGCCGAAACGCGCCCAGAAGCGGAACGTGGTGCGGGCCGCGCCCACCGCGGTGTCGCGCAGGTCGGCGGGGAAGTTCGTCCACGTCTTGGTCGAGAACGCGGCGAGGCCGGCTCCCACGCCGAGAGCGGTCACGATGGACTGGTAGGCGACGGCGGGCAAAACGGGCACGGCGACCGGCAGGTAACCCAGGCCGGCGAGCAGCAACGGCACGAGCACGGGCGCGGCGAACCAGGCGGCGACGCCGCCGCCGACGGCGAGCGCGAGGCCGACGGTGACGCGCACGCGGCTCGAGCTCTTCGGGCCGCCGGGCGCGGAGGGCGGGACCGGGGGCTGGGCGCCGTGAGCCGACGGGGCGTCGGCGGGCGCGGACAGAGGCGTGAAAGCGGGGGCGTCGGCGGCGGCCGACACCGGCGCGGCGAGATCGGCGCGGCGGGCGCGCCAGCCGTCGAAGAGTTTGCCGAACAGCGGCGCGGCGGACAGCCCGGCGGCGGAGGGGGCCTTTTCGGCGGGCGCGGCGGCGGTCACGGCGGCCATGGTTTCCTGGAGCGCGGCGACCGCGGTCACGGGCGCGACGGGCGCGTCGGCGGCGGCCGCGACGGGGGCGGTCAGCGCGGCGCGGGGCGCGGCGGCGGCGAGGATGGAGTCGGCGGCGGCGACCGGGGCGTCGGCCGCGGGAGCGTTGGAGGGGACGCTCAGGATCGGGCGGCCGGTCGGGGCCATATTAAGGGAGCCGGTCAGGGAGGGGGCGGCCAGGAGGGCGGCCGGGGCGGCGAAGTTCGCGGAACCCAGCGCCATGGACCCGGCGCGGATGGGGCTCACGCCGTTGCCGGCGGAGACGGGGGCGGCCTTGAGGTTGGCCGCGAGGGCGGAGTAGGCGGCGAGACCGGGAGCGCAGTGGAGGACGGCGAGAGAAAGGAGAACAGCGGTGGCGCGGCACCAACGAGTACGGGTAAAGGACATGAATCCCTCCAGGGACGAAAGCTGGGTCAATCCTACGCAACCCCGGCCTCTCCCCGCCCGGGTCGTAGGGCCCGTTTCCGGCAAGGTATTGGGCCTAAGCGCGGGCTGAAAGGTCCTAGGACCGTCGTCACCGCGATGTCATGGACACGCCCGTCGGGAGATAGTTAAAATAGCTCGACGGTCGGAGGCCCGACGAGGGGGATACAACCCCTCCCGGGATAAGCCCGTCTGAGTCGACTACATACCGCATGGAGGGTGAATGCCCCACGCGTCCCGAGGAGTGCTTGCCATGACCACGAAGTCCGCCTTGCCCGCCTCGCCGTCCGCCGCTCCCGCTCGTCCCAAGGTGTCCGACTACTACGGCTGCAACGTGTTCGGCCTGGAGACGATGAAGCTGCTCCTGCCGAAGGAGACCTTCCGCACCGTGCAGGACGCCATCGAGACCGGCAGCCGGCTCGACATCGAGTCCGCCAACGCCGTCGCCTCGGCGATGAAGACCTGGGCCATCCAGAAGGGCGCCACCCACTATTGCCACTGGTTCCAGCCGCTGACCGGCGCCACCGCCGAGAAACACGACGCCTTCATCGACCCGACGGGCCAGGGCGCGGTCATCGAGACCTTCACCGGGCAGATGCTCGTGCAGGCCGAGCCCGACGCGTCGTCCTTCCCCTCGGGCGGGCTGCGCGTGACCTTCGAGGCCCGCGGCTACACGGCCTGGGACCCGACCTCGCCCGCCTTCATCCTGGAGAGCGCGGCCGGCTCGACGCTGTGCATCCCGACCTGCTTCGTCTCGTACACCGGCCATGCCCTCGATACCAAGACCCCGCTGCTGCGCTCCATCGAGGCGCTCAACAACGCCGCCTTGGGCGTGCTTGGCCTGTTCAAGAGCGACGCCAGGAAGGTCGTGGCGACGCTCGGCGCCGAGCAGGAATACTTCCTCATCGACGCGAAGTACTACGAGGAGCGCCCCGACCTGCTGCTCGCCGGGCGCACCCTCTTCGGCGCGGCCAGCCCCAAGGGCCAGCAGCTCGAGGACCACTACTTCGGCTCCATCAAGGACCGCGTGCTCGCGTTCATGACGGACTTCGAGGCGGAGTGCTTCAAGCTGGGCATCCCGCTGAAGACCCGCCACAACGAGGTCGCCCCGCACCAGTTCGAGTGCGCGCCGGTCTTCGAGGAAGCCAACGTCGCCGTGGACCACAACCAGCTCGTCATGGACCTGATGCGCCGCGTCGCGGCGCGCCACGGCCTGGCCGCGCTGGTCTATGAGAAGCCCTTCGCGGGCGTCAACGGCTCGGGCAAGCACAACAACTGGTCCCTGGGCACCGACACGGGCAAGAACCTCCTGTCGCCCGGCGCCACGCCGCAGGAGAACCTGCAGTTCCTGACCTTCCTGGTCTCCATCGTGAAGGCCGTGCACGAGCACAGCCTGCTCCTGCGCGCGTCCATCGCCTCCTCGGGCAACGACCACCGGCTCGGCGCCAACGAGGCGCCCCCGGCCATCATGTCCGTGTTCCTGGGCGAGCAGCTCACCCGCGTCCTCGAGGACCTCGAGAAAGGCGTGACGACCAAGGCCACCGACCCGTCGTGGATCGCCTTCGGCATCGACAAGATCCCGCCGGTGCTCAAGGACAACACCGACCGCAACCGCACCTCGCCTTTCGCCTTCACCGGCAACAAGTTCGAGTTCCGCGCGGTCGGCGCGTCGGCCAACAACGCCATCCCGATGACGACGCTCAACTCCATCGTCGCGGCCCAGCTCGTCGAGACGAAGAAGGCCATCGAGGCGGCGCTGAAGTCCGGCAAGGACCAGAAGACGGCCGTCGTCGAGGTCCTGCGCAAGCTCTACAAGGAGTCGAAGGCCGCCTGCTTCGAGGGCGACGGCTACTCGCAGGAGTGGGTCAAGGAGGCCAAGAAGCGCGGCCTGCCCAACGAGAAGACCACGCCCGCGGCGCTCAAGGGCTTCGAGCTCGAGAAGTCGGTGAAGCTCTTCGAGAAGCTCAAGGTCCTCTCGGCGGAGGAGTCGCACTCGCGCTACCACATCCTCCTCGAGAAGTTCGCCAAGGACCTCGACATCGAGGCCAAACTCGTCTCCGAGATGACGACCACCCTGTTCGTGCCGGCGGCGGTGCGCTACCAGAACGAGCTGGCGTTGGCGGTCAACGCGGTCAAGACCGTGGGCGGCAAGGCCACGGCCCAGTCCGCGCTGCTGCGCGACGTGTCCAACCTGGTGGAGACCGCGCTCGAGGTCTCCGAGGACCTGTCGCGGGCCCGCGAGAAGGCCGCCGCCATCGAGGACGTCGAGGAGCGCGCCGAGGCGTACTGCGAGCGCGTCAAGCCGTTCTTCGACAAGGTGCGCGCCGCCGTGGACGGCCTGGAGCTGCTGCTCCCGGCCCACGAGTGGCCGCTGCCCAAGTACCGCGAGATGCTGTTCCTGATGTAGGAGAGAGGGTTTATGCCGACGAAAGACGAGGTGTTGAAGGCGTTGTCGACCTGCATCGAGCCGGAGCTTCACAAGGACATCGTGACGCTCGGCATGGTGGAGAACCTCGTCGTGGAAGGGGGGGTGGTGAGCTTCGACTACAAGCTCACCACCCCCGCCTGTCCGCTCAAGGGCCTCATGCAGATGGAGGCGGAGCAGGCGGTCAAGAAGGTCCCGGGCGTGACCGCGGTGAAGGTCAACTTCACCGCGCAGGTGAAGAAGGACGCGCGCCTGGAGTCGGTCCTGCCCCCGGGCGTGAAGAACCTCATCGCGGTGGCCGCCGGCAAGGGCGGCGTGGGCAAGTCCACCGTCGCCTCCAACCTGGCGGTCGCGTTGGCGCTGGAAGGCGCCCGGGTCGGCCTCATGGACGCCGACATCTACGGGCCGAACCAGCCGCAGATGATGGGCGTGACCGGTTACGAGCCCCTCGCCGGCGCCGACAACAAGATCGAGCCCGCCGAGGGCCACGGCGTGAAGGTCATGTCCATGGGTTTCCTCATGGACCCGGACAAACCCGTCATCTGGCGCGGACCGATGCTGCACGGCGCCATCACCCAGTTCTTGAAGGACGTGAAGTGGGGGGAGCTCGACTACCTCGTGCTCGACCTGCCCCCGGGCACCGGCGACGTGCAGCTCACGCTCTGCCAGACCGTGCCGCTGGTCGGCTCGGTCATCGTGACCACGCCGCAGTCCATCGCGCTCTCCGACGTGCGCAAGGCCGTCGCCATGTTCAAGAAGCTCAACGTGCCGGTCCTCGGCGCCATCGAGAACATGAGCGGCTTCGTCTGCCCGCATTGCTCCAAGGAGTCCAAGATCTTCTCCGAGGGCTCGGCCAAGACGCTGGAGAAGAACTACGGCATCGCGATGCTGGGCCACATCCCGCTCGACCCCGCGGTGTGCGCGGCCTCCGAGACCGGAAAGCCCATCGTGTTGTCGCACCCCGATTCCGCGCCCGCCAAGGCCTTCCGCGAGGCCGCCCGCAAGGTCGCGGCGCAGGTCAGCATCCGCAACGCGACCTCCAAACCCCTCGAGATCAAACTCGTCAAAGCCTAGGAGACATCGAACCCATGACCACCGCCACCGTCGCGTCCGAGACCACCCCCATCGCCGTCGGCGCCGTCGCCCCCGACTTCAAGCTGCCCGACTCCGAGAAGAAGGAGTGGACGCTCTCCGAGTTCAAGGGCAAGCGCCCCGTCGCCCTGTTCTTCTACCCCTTGGACTGGTCCCCGACCTGCTCCAAGGAGAACGTCTGCTTCTCCCAGGACCTGTCGAAGTACGAGAAACACGCCCAGGTGTTCGGCATCTCCGTGGACTCCGTCTGGTCGCACAAGGCGTACAAGGCCGCCAACGGCCTGAAGCACACGCTCCTGGCGGACATGCACCGCAGCGCCATCAAGGCCTACGGCCTGTTCCTGCCGGCCGCCAACATCTCCCAGCGCGCCACCGTGCTGGTGGGTTCCGACGGCAAGGTCGCCTGGGTCCACGTCGAGGGCGACATCACCAAGGAGCGCGACTACAAGCAGCTCGAAGCCGAGCTCGCCAAGCTCAAGTAAGCGTCCCGCCGCGTCGTCGCGCCCCCGGCCGCAGGCCGGGGGCGCTTCGTTTTCGCTAGACTATGCCCATGAGAACCCGTCTGCCGCTCCTGCTGGCCCTCCTGGCCGCCGCGCCCGCGTCCGCGTTGGAAGCCGGCTCCGGCGGCGCCGGCGTCATCCTCGGCGTGCCCTTCGGCGTCACCGGGAAATACTGGGTGGACGACCGCAAGGCGGTCCAGGGCGCGCTCGGCGTCTCGGACGGGGACCTGGCGCTCTCGAGCGACCTGCTCATCCACTTCGAGGACGTCCTGCCCAAGAAGAAGGTGGGCAGCCTGCCGCTCTACGCCGGCCTGGGCATCAAGTACAAGGCCGAGCGCCGGGACTTCGTGGGCATCCGTTTCGTGGGCGGGGCGGCGCTTTACGACCGCGCCAAGAGGCACGAGTTCTTCTTCGAGGTGGCGCCGGTCCTGCGTTTCTCGCCCAGCGAGGGCGCGGCCTTCGACGGCGCGGTCGGCGTGCGCCGCTACTTCTCGCTCTAGGCGAGCTCGGCCTCGAGCGCGGGCTCGGCTTCGGCCTCCGGCTCGGGGGTCTCGGCGCGCTGCGGGCGCTCGAAGAGGGGCGCCGCCACCAGCCCCGACATGCCCAGCCAGAACAGGCTCAGCAGCTCGAAGCGCAGCATGAACCACTCGGGGGACCCGCGGCCCAGCGCGCGCCAGGCGACCATGGCGCACAGCGCCGAGAGGGAGAAGGTGAAGGCCGAGGCCACGGCCCGCGGCAGGGGGCCGCTCACGGCGACCAGGATGACGCCCAGGGGGAAGAGGAGCATCGGCCATTCTCCGCCGGCCTCCATCATGAAGGCGCCTCCGCCTCCGTAGACGGCGAGGATGGTCGCGACGAACTGGATGGCCCGGGTCTTGTTCATGCCCGGATTATGCCTGAGGCGTGTTACGAAAAAAGGGCGGAGCGTGACCGAAGTCACGGCCCGCGGGGCGCCGCCCGACGGGGGGAGCCCCGAGCCTCCGACGGGGGCGGGCCTTGACGCCCGTCGGAGGCGGGGCTACACTGAGAGCAGCCCCACCGGTCGCGCCGAGATGATCAAGACCACCCGTTCCCGTCTGGAGATCCGCCAGGAGCCCGACGCCCCGTCCTCCCTGGCCGGCGCGCTCATCGTCGCCTTCGGCGCCATGGAGTTCCTCATCGCCACGGGGACCGTCATCGGCGCGGCCTGGCTCGGCCGCGAGAGCAACCTCGGCGTGGGCGTGCTGCGCGCCGCGCTCGGCGCGTTGTTCTTCGCGGCGGGCTGGTTCTTCCTGCGGCAGCGCTCGCGGGTCGTGCTCGACCTGGACCACCGCATGGTCCTGCTCTACATCGGCGTCGGCGGCCGCCGTTTCGACGGCAACGAGAGCCACGACCTGGCGGACTTCTCCTCGGTCGTGCTCACGCGCAGCGACGACCGCCGCCTGCTCGGGGGCGCGCCGCTGCGCTCCGAGGTGGTGTGCCTGCGCCGGCCGGACGGCTCCGACCTCGAGGTGTACTGGGCGTCGGACCCGCGCGAGGCGGCCGACACGGCCCGGCGCGTGGCGGACTTCGCGGCGCTGCCCTACCTCGGCCGCGGCTCGCGTTAGCGGGAAGGCCCGCGCAGGGGCGAGGAGCGCCCGTCCTTCAGGCGGAAGCGGCCGCGCAGCGCGCGCGAGGTGGGCACGGGCCGCGGGCCGGTCTTGGGCGCCTTGAGCTCCGCGCCGATGCGGCAGATGCCGTCGAAGCGCGGGTCGTGCATCACGCGGAACACCTCGCAGCCGGCCTCCAACGCGCGCGACACCAGCTCCTCGACGACGTCGAGCACCATGTCCGTGGGCTTGAAGCACCACGGGCAGGAGCGGTGGTCCACGGACAGGTGGCCGCAGGCCGGGCAGGCGCGGCCCATCTTGGCGAAGCCGTCGCGCACCAGGACGCGCGACACGCAGCCCTGCTGGAGGGCCGCGGCCACGGCCTCCAGGCCGGTCACGGCGCCGCCCTGGCGGGCCTCGTCGAGCAGCCGGTGCACCAGGACGCTCTCCGTCACGCGCCGCGCCTCCCGCTCGTTGTGGCGCACGCGCTCGAGCACGGCCTCCGCCGGCCGGTCGCGGCCGAGCAGGGGCTCGAGGATGAGGTCTTTCTGCAGGCCGGGGTCGAGCAGGCCGGCCAGGCGGGCCGCCAGGTCGGTCTCCGCGCCGAGGATGAGCCGGTCGAAGCGGCGCTCGCGCGCGAGGGTGCCCGTCAGGGCGGCCAGGCGCCCCAGGGCGTCCACGCCGTCGAGCGGCTCGGTGAAGACGCCGAGCTCGACGCAGCCGCCGAGGAAGATCTCCACGAAGCGGGCCCCGTCCGGACCGGCGAGCAGGGCGCCGTAGCGATAATACTGCCCGCGCAGGGCCCGCAGCGGCACCAGGTCGAGGCACTCGTCGGCGACGAGGTCGGTTTTGACGGCCTGCGGCAGGCCGAAGGCCTCGAAAAGCCCGCGTTTGGCGCATGAATAGACCGCCAGGCCGCGGTGGGCTCCGGGCACGAACTCCGAGGTGACGAAACGCTCCAGGCGCGTCAGGTCCCCGCCGAAGGCGCGCAGGCGCGGCGCCTGCTCCTTGAACAGCTGCCGCAGCACGCCCGGGTACAGCCCGCCGTCGTCCACGCTGAGGTGCAGGCTGAGCACGTCCGGCTCCGGGGAGCGGAACGCGGCGAGGGCGTCGATGCGCGCCGCGCTGAGGAAGAGTCGGTCCGGCTCGGGGGACATGAGGTGGGGTGCTCCTGCGTCAGAAGGATAACCCCGGGTCCGGGAATCGTCAAGTGAACGCGCGGTGAACAATGCGCGCCCGCGGCGCTAGCGTTGGCAGGAGGGGCAGTAGCGGGAGGAACGGCCGCCGATGGAGCGGCGGGTGTCGAGGGTCGGCCCGCCGCAGGAGGCGCAGTCGGCGCGGCCGTACACCTTCACGAACCGCTGGTTGCGTCCGGGACGGCCGAGGGGGTCGAGGAAGGACTCGTCGTCGAGGGTCGAGCCGCCCAGCTCCACGCCGCGCAGCAGCACGGTCCGGCAGGCCGCCGCCAGCCGGTCGGACTCGGCCCGCCGCAGCGAGCCGCCCGCGCGGCCCGGCCGCACCTCGGCCAGGTGCAGGGCCTCGGTCGCGTAGATGTTGCCCAGGCCCGCGACCAGCTTCTGGTCCATGATGAGGGCCTTGACCGGGGCCGCGCGCCCGCGCAGGACCTTCCATAGATAGGCCGCGTCGAAGGCCGTCTCCAGGGGCTCCGGGCCCAGCGCGGGAAGGGGGCCGCCGACGCGGCCGAAGCGACGCGCGTCGTGGAAGCGCACGTTTTCGCCGCCGATGGTCATCTCGAAGCGCACGTGGGGGCTCTCGCCGCCGACCGTGAGACGGCCGGACATGCCGAGGTGGAACACCACCGAGGGCCGGTCTTCGAGCTCGGCGAGCAGGAACTTGCCCTTGCGCGCGAAGCCCTTGAGCGTCGCGCCCTCCAACGCGGCCACGGCCGCGCGCGGGGGCGGACGGTAGAAGGTGGGGCGGCCGACGCGCACGGAGGTGATGACCTTGCCGGCGTAACGCTCGGTCAGGACGCGGCGGACCGTCTCCGCCTCGGGCAGCTCGGGCACGGGGCCCTCAGTACTGCGGGACCGAGGGGTCGATGCGGTCCGACCAGGCCAGGATGCCGCCGGCGACGTTGGTCGCGTCGTAGCCCTGCTGGCGCAGGAAGTGGGTGGCCTGCGCCGAGCGGCCGCCGGAGCGGCACATCACGGCGACCGGCAGGGCCTTGTCGAGCTCGGCGAAACGAGCGGGGAGCTGGCCCAGGGGGATGTGGGTCGGCTTGACCCCGGGGATGCTGGAGATGCCCAGCTCGTGCGTCTCGCGCACGTCGAGGAGGATGAACTTGTCCTTCTTGTCCAGCTTCGCCTTCAGGTCTTCGACGGTCATCTCGGTAGCCATGACCCATTCTAGGATTTTGCCGGCGTTTTGCCGAAGATTTTCCCGATTCGCATTGACGCTCCCGGGGTCCGGGGCTACACTGCGGCGATGACCCCTCTGGCGCTCCTGTTGTGGGCCGCCGCGCTTCCCGCCGCGGCCGTCTCGGTCCCCGAGCACGAGGACCCGGGCGCGGTGTTCGAGCGCTCCCGCAAAGAGCCGGGGCGCCTGCATGCCCTCATCGTCTCGGCGACCTGGTGCGAGCCGTGCAAGCGACTGCGCGCGAGCCTGGCATCCTACGACTCGTCCACCAGCCCCGTCAGCACGGCCGACTGGGCGTTCACCGAGGTGGACCGGCTCGAGGATGGGCGCTTGAGCGCGCTGCTCGCGTCCCAGAACGCGACGCCGCCCGACGGTTATCCGTCGGTGATGGCCATCAGGTCCGGAAAGGCGCTCGGCTACTCGACGAGCGGCGCGAACCTGGAGGCCGTCGAGCGGTTCCTCAAAGACGCGCTCGCCGCGCCCGACCGCGCCGAGGCCAGACGCCCGCTGTTGACCTGTCCGGGCGCGCCGGAGTGGGCCAGCTACACCTTGGGCGTGTCCGGCGTCTCCGGCGAGCGGCACACCGACTGGTTCGGGCGCGAGATACTGCTCGCCTACCGCGCGTCGCCCGCGGGCGCGCCCGCGGACCTGCTGGCGCCGCCGAGGCTCTCCTCGGCGTCGTTGAGCGCCGGCCCGTCGGGAGGCGGGGTGTTCTACGCGCCGGACCCTACCATGCCTTTCGACGGGCTCTACAGGCCTCTGTCGGGCTCCACCCAGGCCGTGGCGGACCTCTCCGCGGCGCCGGGCGGCCGCGTGCGCGTCATCCTCACCGGGCACGGCAACCCGGAAGGAGTGGGCGTCGGGCGCGCGCCCAACCCCCGCATCACGGGTTGGAACTCGCCCGTGACCGTCGAGGAGCCCGCGCTGTCGGCGGCCATCGAGTCGGCGCGGCGCGCCGGCAAGGAGGTGCGGGGCTTGGTCACCGCCTGCTACGGCGGCCACTTCGCGCCGGCCTTCATGCCGCTGCCCGGCGCCGCGCCCGCGTGCGCGGCCTTCGCCACCTTGCCGGACAAAACGGCCGAGGGTTGTTACGCCAGCGCCGCGGCGACGCGCCAGGATTACGCGAACACGCTCAGCGGGGCTTTGTCCTGTCCCGCGGCGGCGGGCGGCTCGCGCGAGAGGCATTACCGCGCCGTCGCCGCTTCAGCGGGCCGCGACGTGCCGATGCTCAGCTCGGAGTATTTCCTGCTCTACGGGCCGGGCGCCGAGTTCCTGGGCCGCGCGCCCCGCCAGCCCGCGCCGCCCGGGGGCGTCATCATGCACCGCTTCGACGGCGGCGTCGAGGTCCTGCTCGACGCCGTCGGGGGCGGGGTCCTGGCGACGCGGGTCAACGGTCGCCCCGGTCCCAAACCCTACCTCTCCGTGCTGGGCTGCCGGCCGATGTCGAGCCTCTTCGCCCCGCCCAACTACTTCACGCTGCGGCGCCGGGCCACCGGCCCCAAGGGGGAGAAGGCGGCCGACTGCGCGCCCGAGGTGGCCCTCGAATGGGACGAGGAGGAGGGAGAAGGCTTCTCGCGCCGCGTGGTGTCGCTGTACCCAGACAACACGGTGAGCGACCGGGCGGTGATCTTCGACCCGGTCTCAGTCTTCGATTGGACGCGCGAGCAGAGCCGGAGCGTCGAGGCGGCCGCCGGGGGGACGGTCACGGTGGACGCGCGCGGCCTGCGACCCGAGGCGCGCGCCTGGCTCGCGGCGGTGTGGCCGCGGTTCTCCAGGCCCTTGCGCGGGGACGGCCTCATGGAGGAGCTGGCCGCGCTGGCCGAGGAGGCGCGGGCGCGGGACCAGGCGTTGGCGAGCGCGTTGATGGAGCTGGCCCGCCGCACGCGCGCGGCCGAGAGGGCCCGGCGCGAGCCGTTCATCATCCGCGCGTCGCCGTTCTCCGAACTGCGCGGGGCGCTCCTCGCGTCGGGCGCGGAGAAGCAGGAGTCTCGTTACGACTACAACGCGGACCCCGACGGCGACTTCTCCACCGCCAAGCTCACGCGCGCGATGCTCGACAACTTGACGCCCGCCGAGATCGAGGCGGAGGCGGTGCCCATGGCGCGTCTGGCGCACCTGGCCTCGGTCGCCGCCGCCGAGCTCGCGCTGAGGCGCGAGGCGGCGGACTCCAAGAAGGCGCGCGGCCTGCTCGCGCAGCTGGACGCGCTCAAGCTCTGCGAGCGCGGCGTGCTCGACTGACGCCGGCGCGGCGCGTCAGCCCTTCTGCTTGCCGTCGTGGCCCTTCGAGGGGCCGTCGAGCGGGGCGATGCGCATGCCCGCGCCCATCAGCGACGCCATGAACGCCGCCAGCATGTTGGAGGAGGCGCCGTCGCCGCCGCCGTTGCCGCCGCCGGAGACCATGATGTCGGGCGTGATCTTGATCTTGCCGTCGGAGACGCGTTTCATGACCTCGATCATCGCCAACGGCCCTTGGCCGACCGCGGCCGACTGCTGGTTGTAGGCCTCGGCGGTGGCGCGGCCGATGGCCAGGATCTTCTCGCCTTCGGCCTTGCCGACCGCGGAGATGCCGGCCGCCTCGCCTTCCTTCTCCAAGCGGACGGACTGCGAGCGGCCTTCGGCCAGGATGATGGCCGACTGCTTCTGTTGGGTCGCGATCTGGACGTCGATCTCGGCCTTGACCAGGCTGGGCTGGAGGTCGGCCTGCGCCTTGGTCTTCTCCATCTCGCGGCGGCGGCTCTCGGCCTCCTGCTGGGCGTCGAACATGGACATCTGCTGGGCCGCGACGACCTTGCTGGTGAGCGTCTGCATCAGGCGCTCGGGCAGGACGATCTGACAGATGAGCACGGACACGCACTCCACGTGGTATTTCTTGAGCTCCTCGTTGACGTGGGCTTCGGCCTTGCGCTGCTCCTCGTGGCGGTCCTGCATGAACTTCATGGCTTCCGTGGAGGAAGCCTGGTTGCGGAAGGAGGAGTCGATGAGGGGGTGCACCACGTGCTCGACGAGGTTGTCGATGGTGCCGATGCGGGCGACCATGTGCGGCGCCTGCTCGGGCAACACGCGCAGGATGACCTTGACCTCGACCGTCATCTCGAAGCCGTCCTTCGACACGATGGCCAGCGGGTTGAACGCGTGGTCGCCGGAGCTCGAGCCCTTGGGGTCGGCCCAGTCGATGGTGATGTTGGTCGTGGGGATGATGTGCGGGGTGTAGGCGAGCTTGTTGAGGTAGTAGGTGCCGGGGCCCAGCACCTCGCGCTGGATGCCGCGGTAGCCGGCCTCCACGACGTAGCGCTCGATGCCGGCCTTCAGCCGTTCCTCGGGCTTGACCGCCGGCGCCTGGGCCATCGAGGTCAGGGTCGGGTCCTTGCCGATGTTGGAGACGATGACCGAGACCTCGCCGCGCTGGACGTGCAGGACCTCGTCGGAGGCCACGTCGAACATCAGCGGGTTGACGTAGTAGGTGCCGGGCTTGAGGAAGTCGAGCTGCGGGCCGCGCTGTCCGCCCGCCTGCAGGAACGCCGCGCCGTCCTGGAAGTCGCGGTGGCCCTGGACGGACTTGGCCACGTATTCGGTGGGAGGCAGCGATTCGCCGTCGCGGGCGGTGACCATGCCGACCTTCTTGGCCGGGATGGTGACCGCGTCGTGCACGCGCACCTCGAAGAGCTTGGAGTTGACGCGGTAGGTGCCGGGCAGGAGCATGTCGATCTGGGGGCCCTTCTGCCCGCCCTGCTCGAGGAACACCTGGCCGTTCTGGAAGCTCTCGTGTCCCTGCACGCGGCGGCCGAGCAGCCGGCCGGGCGTCATGGGCTGGCCGTCGGTGGCCACGACCACGCCGATCTTGTTGTTGGGGATGCGCACCGACTGCACCTTGACCACGTTGAAGAGATAGGGGTTGATGCGGTAGAGGCCGGGCGGCAGTATCTGGATCTGGGAGCCCTTCTCGCCTTTGTTGCGAAGGAAGGCCTCGCCGTCCTGGAAGAGGTTGTGCCCGTCGACGACCTTGGCGAAGATGCGGCCGGGCGCCACGGGTTCGCCGTCGATGGACTCGACCAGGCCGACCTCGTCCTCGCCGACCACGACCATGGGCTTCTTGGAGACCCTGTAGAGGAAAGGGATGAGGAAGTGGAGTCCCGGGCCCAGGATGCGGGCCTGGATGCCGACCTCGTTGGCCATCGCGACCACGCGCCCGTCGGGCATGTCGCCGCCGAGCCAGCGCCGCTCGAGGACCGCGATCTCGGTGCCGCCGACGATGACGACGGAGTTCCAGGCCAGGACGAGGAGGAAGAAGCAGGCGGCGGACGCGACGGCGAAGGACAGGTCGCCGGTGAGGCCCAGCGAGGCGATGAACGAAGCGAGCATGGATGACCCCCAGTGACGGCTGACGACGAGCGATTCTAGGGATTACAGGTCTTCGCGTTCAAGGCCCAGGCGGGCCTAGCGGCGCGGCGGGGCGAAGGTCCGCTGGAGGTTGAGACGCAGCAGGTTGTAGACGAACACCGCCGCGAGGAACAGGGCGTAGAGGCCGGACCCGGTCCAGTAGTCGCCGAACACGCTCCAGTGGCCGAAGGAAGGCGGCTCGTCGTCTTGCGCCATGAGCGCCCAGATGATGAGCGGGATCCAGAGATAAGCGGGCACGAGCAGGTGGAGGTAGTAGGGGTCCACCTTGCCCTCGTCGTCGGTGCGGCGCGTGCGGTAGAAAAGGCCGGCCGCCGTCACCGCGATGACCCCCCAGCCGTAGAGGGGTCCGTCGGCCCACAGGCGCGCCACCGCGGCGCCGAAAACGACCCAAGCCGCGAAAAGCGCCGCTCCGGCGGCCGCCGCCAGGCGGATCTTGAATCCCGTCGCGCCGTAGGGCACCCAGGACATGGGGCTAGTTTAAGACGCCGCCGTCGCGGCGGCAAGGCCTAGCCAGGGCCGCGGGTGATGGGCTAACATCCCGGCATGAGTTGGGAGCTCGCCGTCAAAGGACTCGCCGCCAAGGCCGGGTTGTCCGTGCAGCGCCTGCCCACCGCCGCCTGGGAGGGGGACGCGGACTTCCCGCGCCTGCTCGCGGAGGCCTCCGGGCTCACCATGGTGGACCCCAACCGTTTGTTCATCCTCTATCAGATGGCCAAACGAGCCAAGCGGCTCAAGGGCGACGCCGCGGAAGTGGGCGTCTATCGCGGCGGCACGGCGCGCCTGTTGGGGCGCGTGTTCCACGGCGACCGGACCCTCCACCTCTTCGACACCTTCTCCGGCATGCCCGAGACCGACGCCGCCAAGGACACGCACAAGAAAGGCGATTTCGCCGACACCTCCTTGGCGGGGGTCCGGGCCGCCATGGACGGCATCCCGTACGTGGGCTTCCACCCCGGTTTCTTCCCCGACACGGCGAAAGGCCTGGAGACGGCCGCCTTCGCGTTCGTGCACGTGGACGTGGACATCCACCGGTCGGTGAAGGACGCCTGCGCGTTTTTCTACCCGCGCCTGGTCCCCGGCGGCGTCATGGTCTTCGACGACTACGCCGCCCGCGGCTGCCCCGGCGTCAAACCCGCCGTGGACGAGTTCTTCAAGTCCGTGGACGAGCCCACCCTCGCCCTGCCGACCACGCAATGCGTGGTCATCAAGCGTTAAGCGGGGCAGTTAAGAAAGGGGACAGGCACTTTAAGCAAGGGGACAGGCACTTTGCTTAACACTGGGGACAGTGTTAAGCAAAGTGCCTGTCCCCTTGCTTAAAGTGC
>JANRKA010000184.1:0-6037 GCA_033875325.1 Elusimicrobiota bacterium
GTCTTCATCTCCGCCACGCCCGGCCCCTACGAGCTCGCGCAGTCCGGCGGCGAGGTCGTCGAGATGGTCGTGCGCCCCACCGGGCTGGTGGACCCCGAGACGCTCGTGCTGCCCACCGAGGGCCAGCTCGACGACCTCATCACCCGCATCCAAGACCGCGTGAAGAAGAAGGAGCGCGTGCTGGTCACCACGCTGACCAAGCGCACGGCCGAGGACCTATCGAACTTCCTCTCTGGCAAGGGCATCAAGGTCCGTTGGCTGCACTCCGACATCGACAGCCTGGAGCGCATCGCCATCCTCCAGGAGCTGCGCCAGGGCGCGTGCGACGTGCTCGTCGGCATCAACCTGTTGAGGGAAGGCCTGGACCTGCCCGAGGTCTCGCTCGTCGCCATCCTCGGCGCCGACCACGAGGGTTTCCTGCGCTCGGAGACCACCCTCATCCAGATCGCCGGACGCGCCGCGCGCAACGCGGGCGGCCAGGTCGTGCTCTACGCCGACTCGGAGACCGGCTCGATGAAGCGCGCCCTCTCGGAGATGGCGCGCCGCCGCGTCAAGCAGCTCGCCTACAACGCGGAGCACGGCATCACGCCCAAGACCATCCTCAAGGCCGTCGAGGAGCTCGAGGAGTTCGCGACGACGGCCAAACGCGAGGGGCTGATGCTCCTGCGCGACACCGAGAAGCCCCTGTCGGCCAAGGACCTGCCCGGCGTCGTGGAGGAGGTCGAGGCCCGCATGCGCGCCGCCGCCGAGCAGCTCGACTTCGAGCAGGCCGCGCTGCTGCGCGACCAGCTCTTCGAGCTCAAGTCCATGTCCGCGTCCAAGGAGAAGGGCGCGACGGGCCGGCCGCCGCCCCCGAAATCTCGTAGAATGCGGCGATGAGGATCCGCGCGCGCCTGCAGCGCTACTTCGTGACGGGTTTCTTCACCGTCATCCCCTTCGGCCTGTCGGCGCTCATCGTCTGGTGGATCGTCTCGCTGGTGGACAACGCGCTGGCCCCCGTCGTGTGGGCCGTCACCGGCCGCGTCGTCCCCGGCCTGGGCCTCGCCGTCGCCCTGTTCACCGTGCTCGCGGCGGGCTGGCTGACCACCAACGTCTTCGGCGAGCGGCTGCTCGTCATGCTCGAGGGCCTGTTCCTCCACATCCCGGTCTTCAAGTGGTTCTACGGCGCCGCCAAGCAGGCCACCGAGGCCTTCTCCCCCCACAAGAAGGACGCGTTCAAGAGCGTCGTGTTCGTCGAGTACCCCCGCCCCGGCGTGTTCAGCATGGGCTTCGTGACCGGCGAGACCGTCCTCGACAAACCCGACGGCAGCCACGCCGCGTTGGCCTCCGTCTACGTCCCCAGCAACCACGTCTACATCGGCGAGATCGTCCTCGTGCCCAAGGAGCGCCTTCACCACACTGACATGACCGTGCAGGAAGGCATCAAGGCCGCGCTGGCCGCCGGCGCCGGGCTGCCCGAGCGCGTGAAGTCGCGCTGACGCGGGCGCCGTCGCGCTGCCCCGTTTAGCTAGACTGTCGGGGTGAACACGGCGCTGCCCATCCATCCTTTCCGCGAGAGGATCGTCTCGGAGCTCCTGCGCGCGGGCG
The DNA here is from genome assembly GCA_033875325.1 of Elusimicrobiota bacterium. GTDB lineage: Bacteria > Elusimicrobiota > Elusimicrobia > UBA1565 > UBA9628 > GWA2-66-18. The sequence continues at coordinate 1,588 of JANRKA010000184.1, forward strand.
CGCTCGTGCTCGGCGCGCCGACGGGCAGCGGCAAGTCCACGCAGACGCCGCAGTTCCTGCTCGGGAAGGTCCCCGGGCGCATCCTCGTGCTCGAGCCGCGGCGCCTGTCGGCGCGTTCGCTGGCCGGGCGCGTCGCGACCGAGTGCGCGACCAGGCTGGGCGCGAAGGTCGGCTACCAGGTGCGGTTCGATTCGGCCTGCGGCCCCGACACCGCCGTCGTGTTCCAGACCTACGGCGTGTTCCTGGCGCGCATGCTCAAGGACCCCTCCCTCGCGGGCGTGGGCGCGGTGCTGCTCGACGAGTTCCACGAGCGCACGCTCGAATGCGACTTGGCGCTGGGCTGGCTCAAGGCGCTGCGCGCCGGGGCGCGCAAGGACCTGAAGGTCGCGGTGATGTCGGCCACGCTGGAGGCCGAGGAGCTGCTCCGGTTCTTGCCCGACGCGGCGCGTATCGAGGTGCCCGGACGCCTCTTCCCGGTCGCGGTCAGCCACCACCCGCTCGCCGCCCGCGAGGAGCCCGGGCAGGGCGCGCTCGCCGCGCTCAAGGAACTGGCCCGCGCGGGCTTGGACGGCTCCGTGCTGGTCTTCATGCCCGGCCTGCGCGAGATCCGGCGCGCGATGACCGCGCTCGCGCCTTATTGCCGCGAGCAGGGTCTCGAGCTGCACGCCCTGCACGGGGGCATGGAGCTGGCCGAGCAGGGCCGCGTGCTCGAGGAGTCGTCCGCGCGGCGCGTCATCGTCGCCACCAACGTCGCCGAGACCGGCCTGACCGTCCCGGGCGTGACCGCGGTCATCGACAGCGGCCTGCACCGCGTCGCGGCCTACGACGCGGCGCGCGGCATCAACACGCTGTACGTGTCGCGCGTCAGCCGCGGCAACGCGGACCAGCGCGCCGGCCGCGCGGGCCGCACCGCGCCCGGCCGCTGCGTGCGCCTGTGGTCGAAAGCCGACGAGGCGGGCATGGCGCCGCGCCTCAAGCCCGAGGTCCTGCGCCTCGAGCTCAGCGCCGCGCGCCTCCAGGCCGCGTCGTTGCCCGGCCCCGTCGAATGGGTCACGCCGCCTCACGAGGCGGCCTGGAACGAGGCCGGGCGCGCGCTCGCCGCGCTCGGCGCCGCGGACGCCGACGGGCGCATCACCCCGCTGGGCCGAGCCCTGCTGCGCTACCCCGCGCCCCCGCGCGTGGCCGCCGTGCTCGAAGCCTCGCGCGCCATCGGCCCCGAGGCCTACGAGCGGGCCTGCGCCATGGCCGCGGTGTTCGAGACGGCGGGAGACCGCCGCCCCGACGCGACGGCGGACCTCTCCGCGCTGGCCGCCGACCTCTTGGCCGGCTCCCGCGAGGAGACCTCATGGGAGGCCGTCGAGGCGTTCCGACAGCTCAAGCGCCTCTATGAGGACGACGGCGCCCGCAGCGACGCGCCCGACGCGCTGACTTTGGCTTGGCTCGCCGCCTTCGGCGAGCGCCTCGCCGCGCGCGAGGGCGAAGGCCTGTTCTACCGCATGGGCGACGGGCGCGGCGTGACGCTGGCCGCGGCCAAGCCGCCGCCCGAGCTCATCCTGGCCCTCGAGGTACGCGAGCGGGCGGGCGGCGGGCAGGCGCGGCAGACCGGCGTGAGTCTTTATCTGCCGTTGTCGGCGGACGCGCTGCTGAGGTCTTTTCCGAACGAATGCGTCTGGACCACGGCGTCCGGATTCGATGAACGAAAAGGGCGCGTGGTCAAGGAAGAACGCCTGCTGTTTCGAGGCCTCGTGCTGAAGCGGAAGGAATCCGCGACGGTGAAATCCGACCGGCGCGCCGCGGCGGACATCTGGGCCGAAAAATTCGCGTCAGGCGAGCTCCGTCATCCGGGATTCGACGAGAAAGTCCCCCAATACCTCGTCCGCCTCGCGGTGGCGCGGCGGCTGTACCCGGACATGGGTTTCCCCGAACTCGGGCCGGACGACTGGCGGCTCATCTACGGCGAGGTGTGCGCGGGCAAGAACTCTCTCAAGGACATCGAGAAGGTCCCGCTGCTGCCGCACCTCGCCGCCTATCTCGGGCCCGCGCTCGCCGGGTTCCTCGACCGGGTCCTGCCCGAGGTCAAGAAGCTGCCCTCGGGCCGCGTCGGCCGCTTCACCTACCACGAGACGCGCCCGGCCGAGCTCTCCGCGCGCCTGGGGGACTTCGTCGGCCTCAAAGGGACGCTGGCCCTGTGCGAGGGCCGCCTGCCCGTGGTCTTCGACGTGCTCGCGCCCAACCACCGCACCGTGCAGAAGACCTCCGACCTCTCGTCCTTCTGGGCCAACGCCTACCCCACGGTCAAAAAAGAGCTGCAGCGCCGCTACCCGAGGCACCCGTGGCCGTGAGCCGGCTCCTCCTCGTCGTCGCCCTCGAGCTGGCCTACATGGTCTTCACCCGCACCTGGCTGCGCGAACACTCGACGGGCATCCCCCGCGAGTTGTGGACCACGGCCTTCCGGCTGGTCAACGCCGCCGCCTATTGGGCGTTGTTCAAGGACCTGCTCGCCGCCCGCGCGCCGGGTCGAGCGCGCCTCAAAGACCCGCTCCTGCTCGCCGGCCTGGCCGCGGCGCTGCTCGCGCCCGTGCTCGTGGGCTCGGAGGCGATGTCGAGCCCGGCCGCGGCCTGGGTCTTCGCGGCCACCAGCCTCGCCGTCGGGCTCAAGGAAGAGCTCTTCTTCCGCGGCATCCTGCAGAGCCTGCTCGAGACCCGGCACGGCCTGATCAAGGCGCTCGTCGCCTCCAACCTGCTCTTCATCGTCTATCACTACGGCGCCCAGCCGATGACCCCGGCCGGCGTCACGGAGTTCTTCGTCATGGGCTGCGCGTTCGGCCTGCTCTACGCGGCCACCGGCTCGCTCGTCCTGCCCGTCGCATGGCACGCGCTCTACGACGCCGTGTGGTGCTTCACGCCGTTCACGGCGCGGCCCTGGCCGCGTCCCTGGGCCGCGGTCTTCCAACTCGCCGCGCTCGCCTGCGTCGCCCTGTGGGCGCGCCGCGCCGCCGCAAAGAGGTAAAATCCCGTCGTGACGCGCCTGCCCGCCGCCGCCTGGAAGCCGCTGCTGCGCCTGGCCCTCGCCGAGGACCTCGGCCGGGACGGCGACCTGACGACCCGCTGCTTCGTCCCGCGGACGGCGCGGCTCTCCGGCCGCGTCGTGGCGCGCGAAGCCGGCGTCGTGTGCGGCCTCGCCGTCGCGGCGGCCGCGTTCAAGGCCTGCGAGCCGCGCGCGCGCGTGCGGCTGCTCGCCAAGGACGGCGACCGCGTGAGGCCCGGCCGGGCCGTCATGGCGGTGTCGGGCGGCCGCGGCCTGCTCACGGCCGAGCGCACGGCGCTCAACTTCCTCCAGCGCATGTCGGGCGTGGCCAGCCTCACCCGCCGCTACGCCGACGCGGTGCGAGGCACGCGCGCGCGCGTCTACGACACGCGCAAGACTTTGCCCGGCTGGCGCGCGCTGGACAAATACGCGGTGGCCTGCGGCGGCGGGGTCAACCACCGCATGGGGCTCTATGACGCCGCGATGGTCAAGGACAACCATTATTTCGGCGGCGACTTGGCCGCCGGCGTGGCGCGCCTGCGCCGCGAGCGACCGGGCGTCCCCCTCATCATCGAGGCCGACACGCCGCGCCAAGCCGAAGCGGCGGCGGCCCTGCGTCCCGAGGTCGTCCTGCTCGACAACATGAGCCCGAAGCGCCTGCGCGCGGCCATCCGCCGCCTGCGCGCCGTCGCCCCGCGCGTGAAGCTCGAGGTCTCGGGAGGCGTGAGCCTCGGCACCATCCGGTCTCTGGCCGCCTGTGGCCCCGACCGCATCTCCATCGGCCGGCTGACGCACTCCGCGCCGGCGCTGGACCTCGGCCTCGACCTCGCGTGAAGCTCGCCGGAGTGAGCCGGCTCGTGCGCCTGCCTTCCACCGACTCCACGCAGGCCGCCGCCCGCCGCCTCGCCGAGTCCGGCGCGCCGGACGGGACCTTGGTCTGGGCGCTGCGACAGAGCGCGGGCCGCGGCCGGCTCGGGCGCAAGTGGCGCTCCGAGCCCGGCGGACTGTACGCCACCTGGCTGCTGCGCCCCGCCTTCGCTCCGGAGCGGCTCGCCGACCTGTCCTTGGCCTGCGGCGCCGCGCTCGCCGAGGCCCTCGGCCGCTTCGGGCCGCGCGTCGCGGTCAAGCCGCCCAACGACGTCATGGCGCTCGACGAGAGAGGCCGCTGGAAGAAGCTGTGCGGCGTCCTCTGCGAGGCCTCCGGGGACTCCGCGAGCCTGCATTGGCTGCTCATCGGCTTCGGCGTCAACGTGGACAACGACCCGCCGCTGGCGCGCGCCGCCAGCCTGAAGTCCCTGCGCGGCCGCGAGACGGGGCTGGAGCCGGTCCTGCGCGCCGTGATGCTCGCGCTGAGCCGCCGACTGCGCAAGGAGGGCCTGCGGTGAGGCCCCGCTCCGCCGACCTCGAGCGCCTGCTCGCCGG
>JANRKA010000185.1:0-2187 GCA_033875325.1 Elusimicrobiota bacterium
GCCGTGGAGGCCGCATTGTCGGAAGGCTCGCTCTGACGCCATCCTGACCGCCGTTACCCGCCTTGCGCCCAGGCCCTTCTCTCCCCGGGAGGGCCTGGGCCTTTTGGCCCACCCCTTTGTCATTTTTGGACCTGTCTGTGGTATAATTAAACGGTCCGGTGCTCATTGACAACATAAACCAAATCCGCTACCGCATGCGCGCGGCGAGCCTCCGTTCCGGACGCGAGGCCGACGCAGTCAGCCTGGTGGCGGTGACGAAGTACGCTCCTCTGGAATCGGTGCGCGCCTTGCTCGAACAGGGCCTGGCCGCCGAGGTGGGGGAGAACCGCGTGCAGGACGCCGAGAGGAAGAAGGCCGAGCTCGGCGCGCTCGCGGGCAGGGCGCGCTGGAGACTCATCGGCCACCTGCAGACGAACAAGGCCAAAAAAGCGGTCGGGGTCTTCGATGCGGTCGATTCGGTCGACAGCGAGAGGGTCGCCGCCGCGTTGGACGCCGCGCTCGCGGGCACGGACCGGGTCCTCCCGGTGCTCGTGCAGGTCAAGCTGACCGGCAAAGAGACGCAGGCCGGCGTCGCCCCGGACGAGTTGCCGGGGCTTCTGGAGGCCCTCAAGAAGTACCCGCGCCTGCGCGCGGAGGGCCTGATGGGCATCGCGCCCGAAGTCGAGCCGCTCGAGGCCGTGCGCCCGAGCTTCCGGCTCCTGCGGGGACTGCGCGACCGCTGCCTGCCCGGCGGCAAGCTGAGCATGGGCATGAGTCGCGACTTCGAGGTCGCGATCGAGGAAGGCGCCGACCTGGTCCGCATCGGCTCACAGATTTTTACGCAACCTAGTCCGGCATCCCGAGGAGGAACCGCATGATCGTGAAAGTGCGCGTCATCCCTAACGCAACCGAGAACGAGGTCGTCAGCCGCATCGGCAGCGTGCTCCGAGTGAAGGTCGCCGCCCCCGCCGTGGACCAGAAGGCCAACGCCGCCCTCACGGGCTACCTGGCCGAGTTCTTCGAGGTCCCCGGCAAGCGCGTCAGCATCCTGCGCGGCGCGAACGGCCGAGAGAAGACCGTCGAAATCGTGGGCAAGACCGAGGAACAGTTGAAGAGGGTGATGGAGTCCATCCCCTAAGGGTCAAGAAGCAACCTGGGAAGGTTCGGCGACGGATGGGGACGCCCCCGTCCGTCGCCGACTCTTTTTGGGGCGGCCCCTAAAATCCTACAATCAGGGACGACATGACCCCCAAGCCGCTGCACGCCGACCCCATCCGCCACGTCGTCTGGAAGGGGGACCGCCTCGAGGTCCTCGACCAGCGCCTCCTGCCGCGGCGCGTGGCGCGCGTGACCTGCCGCACCGCCGCCGAGGTCGCCAAAGCCACGACCGACATGGTCCTGCGCGGCGCGCCGCTCATCGGCTGCGCCGCGGCCTTCGGCATGGCCTTGGCCGCCCGGCGCGGCCGCCTCTCCGAGGTCCTCGCCGCCGAGCCCGTCCTGCGACGCGCGCGCCCCACCGCCGTCAACCTGATGCACGCGCTCGACCACATGTTGGCCGTGGCCAAGTCGGGACCCGAGAAGACGCTCGCCAAACGCATGGCCGACGCGGCCGTCGCCTATCACCGGGACGACCTCGGCTACAACGCGCGCATGGCCGAGCTCGGCGCCAAGCTGCTCAAGAAGGGCTCGCGCGTCATCACGCACTGCAACGCCGGCGCGTTGGCCACCGCCGGCATCGGGACGGCCGTCGGCATGATCCGCGCCGGCTTCCTCGCGGGGCGCGTGTCCCACGTCTATCCCTGCGAGACGCGGCCCTACCTGCAAGGCTCCCGCCTCACGCTGTGGGAGCTCATGCAGGCCGGCATCCCCGCCACCCTCATCACGGACAACATGGCCGCGCATCTCATGAAGACCGCCTCCATCGACGCGGTCATCGTGGGCTCGGACCGCATCGCGGCCAACGCCGACGTGTGCAACAAGATCGGCACCTACGGCCTGGCCATCCTGGCCAAGCACCACGGCATCCCGTTCTTCGTGGTCGCCCCCAGCACCACCGTGGACCTCAAGACGGCCCACGGCGACGACATCCCCATCGAGGAGCGCTCCACCGTCGAGGTCGTCGAGGTGTTCGGCACGCCCATCGCCCCGCGCGGCGCCAAGGCCCGCCACCCCGCCTTCGACGTGACGCCCCACGAGCTCGTGACGGCC
>JANRKA010000186.1:0-5348 GCA_033875325.1 Elusimicrobiota bacterium
CGGCGGGCAAGGCGGGCGGCTCGGCGGGCACCGACCAGTCCGGCTCGCTTTGCAGGCCGGCCAAGCGGGCCAGGCGCTCGCGCGCGACGGCGGCGGCGGCCTGCGCGACGGCCAGCTCGACGCGCCCTTCCTGATGGACGGCGTCGGCCGCGGCCAGGTCGAGTCGGCTGAGATTGCCCGCCTCGCGGCCGCGGCGGGCGAGGTCCGCCGCGGCCTCCAGGCCCGCCACGGCGTCGCGGCGCAGCTCGAGGCGGCGCGCCGCGGCCTGGTAGTCGTAGTAGGCGGCCTTGACCTGCGTCTCCAGGCCCAGCACCTCGTGCGAGAGGCGGAAACGCGCCTGCTCCAGGCGCGTGGAGGCCACGCGTTTCTTGAGCGGCAGCTCGAAGAGGCTGAGAAGGTCCACCTTGACCCCCAGCTCGTGCCCGCGGGCGCCGTCCTGGGTGCCGGCGTAGCGCAACGCCCCGTGCACGCGCGGGTTGGCCGGCAGGCCGGCTTGGTCCAGGTCGGCCTGGGCCAGGCCCACCTCCTCCAGCAGCGCCTTGAAGGCGGGGTTGCGCGCCAACGCGAGGCGCGCGGCCTCGTCCGCGGTGAGCGGAGCGGCCAAGGAGACGGCGAACGGCACGGCGAGCAGGAGCGGTGTCACGAGACCTCCGGAGACGGTATGCGGCGTCGCCCGATGAACGCGGGCGGTCGGCGGACCTTACAGTCCGGAGGCGGGCGGCGAGAGGCCCGAGGACGCCCCGGGAGGGGCGTCGGGCAGGAGCACGGCGGAGACGGCGGCGCGTCCGGCGAAGACCGCGGACGCGGGAGCGAGGACGGGCGCGCGGGCGGGCACGAGGGCCGCGGCCGCCGGCAGGGCGGCGGGCGCCGGGGGCAGGGCCGGAGCGTCCTGGCAGCAGGAGGCTTCGGGCTGGGGCGCGGCGGGCGGCTCGTCGCTGGGGCAGCAGGCGTGCGCGTCGGCCCGCGGCGCGGGCATGGCGCACAGCGGCGCCGCCCACGCGAGGGCGAGCGCCGCGGCCAACAGCGTCCGAGTCGGCTTCATCGTCATCAGTGTAACACGCCCCGAGGCGCGCCGCAACACCCCATCGCAACGGAAGGGCCTGTTATAATGGAGGCATGCCTGAAGACTCCGGGTTGAAGACGCTGTTGGCCCGCCGCGCCGAGTTCCTCGCCTTCCTCCAGTCGCGCGTGGGCGGACAGGCCGAGGCGGAGGAAGTGCTCCAGGCCGCCTATTTGAAGGGGCTCAAGAGCCTGGACCAAGTCACGGACGAGAGCGGCGTGGTGCCGTGGTTCTACCGCGTGTTGCGCTCGGCCATGATAGACCACCTGCGCCGCGACGCCTCGCGCCGGCGCATGGAGGAGAAACTGGCCGCCGAGGGCGAGCCGCTGGAGGCGCCCGACCCGGAGCTGGAGAAGGCGGTGTGCCAGTGCGTGAAGGCCGTGGTGCCGGACCTCAAGCCGGAGTACGGCGAGATCCTCACCAAGGTGGAAGTCGAGGAGAAGTCCGTGGCCGAGGCCGCCAAGGACCTCGGGCTGAGCGCCAACAACGCCTCGGTGCGCCTGCACCGGGCGCGCCAGTCCCTGCGCAAGGGCCTGCTCGACGCCTGCGGGGCCTGCGCCGAACACGGCTGCCGCGACTGCACCTGCCGCCACGGGTAGTGTAAGGTCCTGAGGGGCCGCGCGTTCATCGGGTGAAGGGGCTCGACCCCTCACGGAGGACGCGATGAACCACCAGCACGAGGCGCACGAGACGAAGGAAGGGGTCCTCGACCCCGTCTGCGGCATGACCGTGGACCCGGCGACCGCCAAGGGCGGACGGCACGAACACGGCGGCAAGACCTACCACTTCTGCAGCGCGTCCTGCCGGACGCGCTTCGCCGCCGACCCGGGCAAGTACCTGGAGCCCGAGCCGCCCGCCGCGGCGCCGGCGGCCCCGGCCGGGACCATCTACACCTGCCCCATGCACCCCGAGGTGCGCCAGGAGGGCCCCGGGGACTGCCCGCTGTGCGGCATGTCTTTGGAGCCGGAACTGCCCGGCGGCGGGGACGACGGCGAGGCGGAGCTGCGCGACATGACGCGGCGCTCCGTCATCGGCGGGACCTTGGCCGCGCTCACGGTCCTGCTGGCCATGGGCGGCATGTTGCTCGGGCACGACGCGCCCCCCTCGTGGGGGCGCGTCTCGCCCTGGTTGCAACTCGCGTTTGCCACGCCCGCGGTGTTCTGGGCCGGACTGCCCCTGCTGCGCCGCGGCTGGGACTCGGTCAAACACCGCAGCCCCAACATGTTCACCCTCATCGCGCTCGGCGTGGGCGCGGCCTACCTCTTCAGCGCGGCCGCCACGCTCGCGCCCGGCCTGTTCCCCGCCTCCGCGCGCGACGAACACGGCCTGCTCCACCTTTATTATGAAGCCGCCGCCGCCATCACGGCGCTGGCCCTGCTCGGCCAGGTGCTGGAGCTGCGCGCGCGCCAGCGCACCGCCGGCGCCGTCCGCGCCCTGCTCGACCTGGCGCCCAAGACCGCTTTGCTCGTGCGCGACGACGGCAGCGAGTTGGAGGTCCCTCTTGAGACCGTGCTGGCCGGCCAGCGCCTGCGCGTGCGCCCCGGCGAGAAGGTGCCCGTGGACGGCGTCGTGCTCGAAGGCGAGAGCTGGGTGGACGAGTCCCTGGTCACCGGCGAGCCCATGCCCGCGCGCAAGGCCGCCGGCGACGCGGTGACCGGCTCCACGCTCAACGGCTCGGGCGGCTTCCTGATGCGCGCCGAGAAGGTCGGCCGCGACACCTTGCTGGCTCGCATCGTCGCCGCCGTGGCCGCCGCCCAGCGCAGCCGCGCCCCCTCCCAGAGCCTGGCCGACCGGGTGTCGGCGTGGTTCGTGCCGCTCGTCATCCTCTCCTCGCTGCTCGCCGGCGCGGCCTGGCTGGCCTGGGGTCCCGCGCCGAGCCTCTCCCACGCGCTCGTGGCGGCCGTCTCGGTCCTCATCATCGCCTGCCCCTGCGCCCTGGGCCTGGCCATCCCCATGTCGGTGATGACCGCCGTCGGGCGCGGCGCGCAGTTGGGAGTGCTGGTGCGCGACGCCGAGGCGTTGGAGACCTTCTCCGCCGTGGACGCTCTCGTGCTGGACAAGACCGGCACGCTTACCGAGGGCAAGCCGCGCGTCACCGAGATCGCTCCCGCGGCGGGCGTCTCGGCCGACGAGCTCCTGCGCCTGGCCGCGGCCGTGGAGCGCGGCAGCGAGCACCCGCTGGCCAAGGCCGTCACGACGGCGGCCGCCGAGCGCGGACTGTCCCTGCCGGAGCTGACCGGCTTCTCCTCCGTCGCGGGACGCGGCGTGACGGGGTCGGCGGACGGCGTGAGCGTGGCCGTGGGCACGGCCGAACACGCCGGGGCCGGCCGCGAGCTCGTCGACCGCGCCAACGCCTTGCGCGGCCTGGGGCGCACCGTGCTCTTCGCCTCCGCCGGCGGACGCCCCCTGGGGCTGCTGGCCGTCTCCGACCCGGTCAAGCCCGGGGCCGCGGCGGCCGTGGCCGCGCTGAAGGCGGAGGGCGTCGAGGTCGTCATGGCCACGGGCGACCACCTCTTGGCCGCCGAGGCCGTGGCGCGGCTCGTGGGAGTGCCGCGCGTCGAGGCCGGGCTCAAGCCCGAGGAGAAGCTCGCCTTGGTCGAGCGCCTGACGGCGCAAGGCCGCGTCGTCGCCATGGCCGGAGACGGGGTCAACGACGCCCCGGCGCTGGCGCGCGCCGCGGTGGGCGTGGCCATGGGCGCGGGCGCCGACGCGGCCCTGGAGAGCGCGGGCATCACCTTGGTCAAGGGCGACCTCGACGGGCTGCTGCGCGCCCGACGCCTCAGCCGCGCGTTCCGCCGCAACTCGCGACAGAACCTGTTCTTCGCCTTCGCCTACAACGCCGTGGGCATCCCCCTGGCCGCGGGGGCGCTTTATCCTCACTTCGGCCTGCTCGTCGGGCCCATGTTCGCCGGCGCGGCCATGAGCTTGAGCTCGGTGTCGGTCATCCTCAACGCCCTGCGCCTGAGCCGGGCGTGAGGAGCGGGGCCGGCGTGGCCGGTCCGTTGCCTATACAAGGGCATGGGACGCCCTTGCGGACGCTGGCCCGTCTTGTTGGCCGCCCTGCTGGCCGCGGGTTGCGCCACGCCCGACCCCTTCGCCTGGCGCGACGACCGCCCCGAGCCGCGCGTGCAGGTGCGCCAACGGCGCTTCAACGGGACGCGACGGCTGTTCAAGGCCACCTACGCCGAGGTCTACCGGGCCGCGGCGCGGCATTTCGACGACTCCCCCTACCGCACGACGCGCGAGCTGCGCGCGCTCTACGCCGACGACTTCCACGGGATGTCGTCGGTGGGCGTGTTCTTCCATCACGGGCGCACCGAGGACCAGACCTTGGTCGAGGCGCTGTTCCTGCAGGATTCGGCGGACTCCATCGGGGCCGAGGGACGCCGGCGACGCGAGGAGCTCATCCTCGACGGCATCCAGGCGGCGCTCGAGGCGCAGTCCGCGCCCGCCCCCGGAGACGCGCGAGGCGACCGCCTGGACGCGCAGCGGGTGAAGCTGCTGGGCCCGCCGGTCTCCGACATCGACGAGCTCGACGGCTTGACCGCGCGGGTGAGGCCCTCCGACCTGGCGCTCGTCATCGGCGCGGAGCGCCACGCCGCGTTGTCGGACGCGCGTTACGCCGCGCGCGACGCGGCTCTGTTCCGCGAGTACGCCGAGACCGTGCTGGGCGTGCCGGCCTCCGGGGTCATCTTCTTGGCCGACTCGGACGCCACCAGCGGGGCGGTGCTGGCCGCCTTGGACCGCCTGCGGACCTCGGCCGTGCCGCAGTCGCGCGTCTGGTTCTACTACGCGGGCTTCGGTGGCAGCGACGAGCGCGGCGGCGAGTCCTACCTGCTCACCTGGGACGCCGACCCGCGCCACTGGAGCTCGACGACGGTGACGCTGTCCTCGCTCTACCGGGCGCTGGAGTCGCTGGAAGCCGCGCAGGTCACGGCCGTCTTCGACGCGTCCTTCGCGGGCTACGGCGACCGCACCTGGAACGAGCACGAGGACCGGCCCATCACGCGCGCGCGCCTGCCCACCCCCTCCTCGCCGCGCCTGACCGTGGTCATGGCCGGGGCGCCGACCGAGACCGCCGGCGTCATCGACGACCAGCGCCACGGCGTGTTGACCTACTACCTCCTGCGCGGCCTGCGCGGCGAGGCCGCCTTGGGCAAACACCTCGCCCTGGAAGACCTCATGCGCTACCTCTACCGCATGATCACCGCCCGCGGGCGGCGCCTCAACCGTCCCCAAACCCCCATCGTCCGCGGCCCCCAGGAAGCCGTCCTGTGGTAGGTATAAC
>JANRKA010000187.1:0-8388 GCA_033875325.1 Elusimicrobiota bacterium
TTCTTCATCAAGGACGGCAAGATCTTCACCCCGCCGACCTCCGCCGGCATCCTGGTCGGCGTCACGCGCAACGTCGTGATGGAGCTGTGCGAGAAGAAGCTCGGCGTGAAGGTCATCGAGCGCAACTTCCCGCGCTACGACCTCTACTCCGCCGACGAGGTCTTCCTGACCGGCACCGGCGCCGAGGTCATCGCGGCCGTCAAGATCGACGGCCGGGTCATCGGCAAGGGCGTCGCCGGCCCGACCACCAAGACCCTCATCAAGCACTTCCGCGACTACGCGAACTCGACCGGCACGCCGGTCTACGAGGCCGTCAAGGCGAAGTAGCCGTGGCGCTCGCGGCCCTGTGCTTCGGCGCCGGGCTGCTCGTCTGCTACGCCGGTTGGCGCCTGCATAAGTCGCAGGAGCTGCCCGAAGGCACGACCGGCTTCTTCCGCATCTGGTCGCCGCGCGTCTGGCTGGGGCTGCTGTCGTATCTGCTCATCTTCATCGGCTTGATGCTCTGCTTCATCTACACCCCGATGTTCTGGATCGCGCGACCGCGCTGAAAAGGACCCCCATGAAACTCGTCTCTTGGAACGTCAACGGCGTGCGCGCCGTCTACAAGAAGGGCTTCGCCGACTGGTTCAAGAAGGAGAAGGCCGACGTGGTCTGCCTGCAGGAGACCAAGGCCCAGCCCGACCAGCTCGTGCCTGAGGTCCTCAACCCCGCCGGCTACCACGGCGAGTTCCACTGGGGCGAGAAGAAGGGCTACTCGGGCGTGGCCACCTTCTCCAAGACCGCGCCGTCCAAGGTGGAGCGCGGCTTCGGCATCAAGGCTTTCGACAACGAGGGCCGCGTCCTCGTCACCAAACACGACGACCTCACTCTCTTCAACATCTACTTCCCCAACGGCAAGTCGCGCGAGGAGCGCTTGAAGTTCAAGATGGACTTCTACGAGGCCTTCCTCGGCGAGGTCATCCCCCGCTACCGCAAGCGCGGCGACGACAAGATCGTCATCTGCGGCGACGTCAACACCGCCCACAAAGAGATCGACCTGGCCCGCCCCAAGGAGAACCGGAAGATCTCCGGCTTCCTCCCTCAGGAGTGCGAGTGGATGGACCGGCTGCTCGCCGATGGCTTCATCGACACCTTCCGCGAGTTCGAGAAGGGCCCCGAACACTACTCCTGGTGGGACCAGCAGTCCCGCGCCCGCGAGCGCAACGTGGGCTGGCGCATCGACTACTTCTTCATCTCCACCAACCTGCGCCCCCGCCTGAAGAGCGCCTTCATCCAGCCCGAAACCATGGGTTCCGACCACTGCCCCGTCGGCATCGTCCTTACTTAACAGAAGGGACAGTCCCTTTTGTTAATTAACAAAAGGGACGGGCCTCACATTCACCGCGCGAGCTTGAAGGTCTCGCGCAGGCGCTGGAAGTGGGGCAGGTTCTCGTCGAAGAGCTTCTTCGTCGCCCGGTACTCCAGCACGAAGTAAGCGTCGGGCGTGCGGATGGCGATGCCCGAGATGCGCGAGGGGTGGGAGCGCACCGCGCCGTGTATGCCGCCGCCCAGGTTCTCGGTGAGCTCGCGTTGGAACGCGGCCGCGGGGAAACCCGCGAACTCGCCGGCCGCCACCATCACGTCCTCCGGGGCCTCGTCGGCGAACAGGGCGTCGGTGGCCGCGAGCATCGTCTCGGCGTATTTCTTCTGCTTGGCCGTCGGCTTGCGGTCCATCCGCCAGACGGTATAGATGGCGCCGATGGCGATGCCTTCGTGCTCGTCGGCGACCGCTCCGATCCACTCCGTCTTGCGGGCGGGCCATTCCGGATAAGGGCCGGACACGACGGGCGCCCACTCGTCGGGCACCTGCACCGTGTAGCCGGCGACGGCGTCCTTGTGCTCGATGTAATTCGTCTTCTGGGAGCACCCCCCCGCCAACAAGGCCGCGGCCAACGCGATTCTTCGCATCGGCAGCGAGTGTAGCCCGTCCGCGCCCCCCTGTCAACTTGCGAATTAGGCGGATGTTAACATCGCCGGCCTGGACGCCGACCACCCCATCCGGTATCCTTAGATAGGATGCGATTCTTCGCGGCCCTCGCCCTGTTGGCCACCTTCGCCCGCGCGGACGACGGCGCGCCGGCGTTGGCGGAGTTGGCCGCCCGCGCCGCCAAAGAGGGGAAGAAGTGGGTCCACCGCCAGCCCCAGGCCGGCGAGCTCGCCTACGACTACGCCCGCGCGGGCAGACGCATGCCGCCCAAGACGACGGCCGACGGCTATGAGCGGGAGTGCATCGTCACCTTCGACGCCGACCGCGCCCCCTACGACCTCCTCCTCATCTCCCGCCGCACCAAGAAGGAAAAGGGCGTCGTCTACCTCATCGACGAGATGACCCTGCGCGTCGACCTCGACGGCAAACTCGTCGCCGCGGTGCGCGCCTCCGGCAAAGGCTCCGACGTCGTCCGCTCCTCCGTCGCGATCGACGACTTCTACGCGCGTCAGGTGCACGAGCGCGAGCTCGCCTATTATCTCAAGGGCGTCGTCCGAGACCCCAACGCCCCCGCCCAGACCGCCATCGAATGAGAGCCCCCCTCCTGACCCTCTGCGCCCTCGCCCTGCTCGCTTCACCCGCACGCGCGGCGAAGACCTCAGCGCCGCCAAAGAAGTCCTCCGCCGCGGCCAAACCTGCAGCCGGTCCCGCGACTCTGCCGGACCTTGTGGCGCTCGTGATGAAGTCGGGAAAGCCTTGGAGCTCCAATTCCGCACTGAACGCTCGATTGGGTTATACCACGCCGCAGGTCGGGAAGAAATTCCCCTCTCCGCAGAGCAAAGATGGCTCCCAACGCGGCTTGGTCGTGACGACGGACGACAAAGGCAAACCGAAGGACATCATCTTCATGTACGGCCGTTACTCGAAGCTGGACGGCGTCGTGCACCTTCACGAATCGCTCAACTTCCGCACCGACCTGGACGGCAACGTTTTGTCCGCGGTCTCATTGACCAGCGTGGGCAAATCCGGCGTTTTCGTGCCCAAAGACATCGGCAGCGACGAAGTACGGGCTCGAGTGAAGGAAGAGTTCAAGTTCCACCTCGCGCGCGTAAAATGAAGCGACTCTCGATCGTCGTGCTGCCGTTGCTCCTCTGCATCGCGCCGGTGCGCGCGGATGACGAGCTCGAGGGGATCATCGAAGGCATCAATGAGATCGAGGCGATTGACGCGAAGCTCCCGAACGCCCCTCCGGCTCAGCAGCCTGAGTTGCGCGAACGACGCAGCCAGCAAGTCGACCGGGTCGTCGCGGCCGGTGACCGCTCGCAGGGCAACCTCCAGGCACAGCTCGCAGTCTCTCGCGGCTTCGTCAAGGTCGATGAACCCAGACACGCGTCGCGTTTCGCCGACCGCGCCGCCGGCCTGGCCGAGGCCAAGGGCGACTCCAAGTCGCTGACGGACGCGCTCACTCTCGGCGCGCTGGCGTATCAGAAGTCGGGGGATTACGAGAAGGCGACGCTGCGGTCGAAGCGGGCGCTCGAGTTGGACCCCGGCAACAAGATGGCGATGGCGGTCTATCAGATGTCGAAGGGACGCGTCAGCGGCGGCGCGGCGGCCCCCTCTGCGGCGCCCTCCGCCGCGGCAGCTGCCGGAGGCGGCGAGTCGGCGGCAGGGTCGGGGACGGGGCGCAGCTCGTTCCCCCCGGCCTTCGCCGCGCCGGCCGCGGCGCCGGGCGCCTTCGTCGGGCCCGGCACGGAGAAGGCGCTCAAGCTCACGGCCGAGGCGGGTCGGCGCTGGTCGCTCGATCGCGCGGCGGCGCTGCGCCTGCTCGAGGAGGCGGTGGCGGCCGACGCGCGCAACGCCGCCGCGCGCGCCGCGCGGGCGCGCGCGCGCCTGGAGCTGGGCGACGCGGCCGGCGCGTTGGAGGACGCCGAGGTCGCTCTCGCGGCCGGGCATACGGCGCCCGCGCTGGCGCTCAAGGGCGAGGCGCTCCTCGCGCTCGGGCGAAAAGGCGACGAGGTCCTCGCCGCGTTCAAGGCGGCGGCCGAGCTCGACGGGAGCTATTCGGCGCGTTACCAGGAGCTCATCGCGCGCGGCGGGACGGCGGCCGGCGCGTCCGCTCCGGATCCCGCGCGCGCCACGGGCACGGAGGCGGCCGGCCGCCCCGCTTGGCTGCTGCCCGCGTCCGCCGCGGGGTTGGTCGTCCTCGCGCTGCTGGCCTGGCTCCTGTTGGCGAGGCGTCGCGACGAGAACGCCGGCTGAGCGGACGCGCGTCAAGCTGGGAGCCTGTCCCCCAGCTTGATAGAATGCGGGCATGGTCTGCGGGCGGTGCGGTCAGCGCGAGGCGACGGTGGTCGTGCAGACCATCGCGGACAACCACGTCGCCAAAAGCGCGTTGTGCTCGTCGTGCGCCGCCGACCTGCAGACCGAACACGCGCTCGACGCGCTCCATAAGGTCCTCGAAGGCTTCACGCCGCGCGCCAAGCCGCACGCCGCGCGCTGCCCCGCCTGCCGCACCTCTTTCGCCGAGTTCCGGCAGAAGGGCCTCTTCGGCTGCCCGGAGTGCTACGACAACTTCACGGCCGCCGTGCGCGACCTCCTGCCGCGCGTGCACGCCGGGGCCTACCAGCACCGGGGCAAGACCCCGGGGAGGCGCTGAGGCCCCATGCAGCTGCAGACCATGCTGCGCTTCAAGACCGGCTGGGCCGAGGCCGAAGGCCCGGAGCACGGCGTCGTCTTGTCCACGCGCGTGCGCCTGGCGCGCAACCTGCGCCTGCCATTCCCGGGCAGCGCCGGCCCCGCCGGCCTCAAGCGGGTACTCGACGCGGCCTTCACGGCGGCCAAAAGCGCCGGCCTCAAGGACGCGGCCTTCTTCAAGCTGGCCGACCTAGACGACACCGACCGCCGCTTCCTGGTCGAGCGCCACCTCGTCAGCCCCCTGCTGGCCGCGCGCCCGGCCGCGCGCGGCGTGGTCGTGGGCGAGCGCGAGACCGTGGTCATGATGGTCAACGAGGAAGACCACCTGCGCCTGGCGTCCCTGCTGCCGGGCCTGCGTCTGCGCGAGGCGCACGCCGCCGTGGACCGCCTCGACGACGGCCTCTCGGCCACCCTCGACTTCGCCTTCCGCGACGACCTGGGCTACCTGACCGCGTGCCCCACCAACCTCGGGACGGCCATGCGCGCCTCCTGCCTCGTGCACCTGCCGGGACTGACCATGACCGGCCACGCCAACCGCATCGTGGAGGCCATGGGCCGCGCCGGCATGACCGCCCGCGGCCTCTATGGGGAAGGGACCCGCGTCATCGGCGACTTCTTCCAGGTCTCCAACGCGACCGGCTTCGGCCGCACCGAAGGCGAGATCTTGGCCGCCCTGGAGAAGGCGATGGCCTCGGTCGTGGCCCGCGAGAAGGAGGCGCGCCAGCACCTCTCGGCCGGCTCCGCCCGCCTCAAGCTCGAGGACGAGGTGCACCGTTCTCTCGGGGCCCTGTGCGCCGCGCGCCTCCTGCCGTTCGAGGAGTGCCAGCAGCACCTCTCGCGCCTGCGCCTGGGGCTGTCCATGGGCTGGAAACTGCCGTCCGACCTCACCGTGGTCAACGAGCTCACCCTCTCCACCCAGCCCGCCCACCTCGACATGTTGGCCGAGAAAGAGCTGTCCCCCCTGGACCGCGACGCCCTGCGCGCCTCCCTCGTGCGCCGCCGCCTCAAGGCCGCTTAGCCCCCCTCGAAAGCCGGCCGGGGTCGCTTGACCTAGGTCAACACCCCGTCCCGGGCCCCGTGGTAAAATGGGCTATGGACATCAACAAACACGCCAAACTCAAAGCCTGGGTCGACGAGGTCGTCAGCATCTGCACCCCGGACCAGGTGCACTGGGTGGACGGCTCCGAGGCCGAGAAGAAGCGCCTCGAGAAGCGCGCCATCGCGCGCGGTTTCGTGATCCCCCTCGACCAGGAGCGTTTCCCCGGCTCCTTCTACGCCCGCTCCGATTCCAACGACGTCGCCCGCACCGAGCACCTGACCTTCATCTGCACCAAGAAGAAGGAGGACGCCGGCCCCACCAACAACTGGATGTCTCCCGAGGACGGCTACGCCAAGGCCCGGGAGTTCTTCAAGGGCTCGATGAAGGGGCGCACCCTCTACGTCATCCCCTTCTCCATGGGCCCGGTCGGCTCGCCCTTCTCCAAGATCGGCGTCGAGCTCACCGACTCCCTCTACGTCGTCTTGAACATGCGCATCATGGCGCGCGTCGGCGCCCCGGTGCTCGAGAAGCTCGGCACCGACGGCGAGTTCGTCAAGTGCCTGCACTCGCGCGCCGACCTCGACGTCAACAAGCGCATGATCCTCCACTTCCCGGAGGACAACACCATCTGGTCCGTGGGCTCGGCCTACGGCGGCAACGCTCTGCTGGGCAAGAAGTGCCTGGCGCTGCGCATCGCCTCCTGGCAGGCGCGCAAGGAAGGCTGGCTGGCCGAACACATGCTCATCCTGGGCGTGGAGAAGGACGGCAAGACCGAATACATCGCCGCCGCGTTCCCCTCGGCCTGCGGCAAGACCAACCTGGCCATGCTCATCCCGCCGGAGGGCTTGAAGGGCAAGGGCTACAAGATCTGGACCGTGGGCGACGACATCGCCTGGCTGCGCGTCGGCCCCGACGGCCGCCTGTGGGCCTGCAACCCGGAGGCCGGTTTCTTCGGCGTGGCCCCGGGGACCAACTCGAAGAGCAACCCCAACGCCATCAAGACCGTCCAGAAGAACACCATCTTCACCAACGTCCTGCTGGGCGACGACCTGTCGGTCTGGTGGGAGGACGGCGAGGGCGCCCCGCCCGAGTCCGGCACCGCCTGGAACGGCAAACTCTGGAAGCCCGGCATGAAGGACGCGGACGGCAAACCCGTCCTGGGCGCCCACCCCAACAGCCGCTTCACCGCCCCGGCGACGCAGTGCCCCTCCATCTCGCCCAAGTGGGAGGACCCGCAGGGCGTGCCCCTGTCGGCCATCGTCTTCGGCGGCCGCCGACAGAAGCTCGCGCCGCTCGTCTTCGAATCCCTGGACTGGGAGCACGGCGTGTTCGTCGGTTCCACCGTGGCCTCCGAGACCACGGCCGCCGCGACCGGCAAGGTCGGCCAGGTGCGCCGCGACCCCATGGCCATGTTGCCCTTCTGCGGCTACAACATGGGCGACTACTTCGCGCATTGGCTGGAGATGGGCGCGAAGATCCCCAAGCCGCCGAAGGTCTTCCACGTCAACTGGTTCCGCAAGGGCGAGGACGGCAAGTTCCTGTGGCCCGGCTACGGCGAGAACCTGCGCGTCGTGGAGTGGATCCTGGCGCGCGCCCGCGGCGAGGGCAAGGCCGAGAAGACGCCCATCGGCTTCGTGCCCGCCAAGGACGCCCTCGACCTCTCGGGCCTGAGCCTGGCGCCCGGCGCCATGGACCAGCTCACGGCCGTGAAGGCCGAGGAGTGGACCGCGGAGCTCGACGGCATCAAGACCTTCTACGAGACCTTCGGCAAAACCTTGCCGCAGGGCCTGTGGAAGCAGTTCGAGGCCCTCAAGGACCGGCTCAAGGCGAAGGTCGCCGCCTAGCCGTCCGACGGCGAGGCGCTTTCGCCGCTCAGCGCGACTTCGCGTCGAGGTCGCGTTTGGCCTTGAAGAAGCGCAGCCGCCGCAGAGCGATCTCGGCGAACTCGTAATCGGCCTTGCGCGCCCGCTCCACCTCTTCCAGGAGCGGGATGGCTTCGACCGCCGCCGGGTGGCTCGCGTAGCGCGGCTCCGCCAGCCGGGCCGCGGCGTAGGCCTTCGCCTCGTCGTCTCGCGAACGCAGGGCCGCGAGCAGCTGCGGGACCACCTTGTCGGGGTGGTCCGCGCCCGGCGGCAGGCCCAGCGCCTCCGCCTGCTCACGGCGTCGCTCCTCGGCCCGCGCGTCGGCCTGGTCCGCGAGCTCCCGCGCCTTGCCCATGATCTGGCGCATCGAGCGCCCGCCGTAGAGCGGCAAGTCGAGGTAGCCGTTTTTTTCGGCCTCCGCGATGAAGCGGCGCGTCGCCGGCCCGGCGACGCCGGCGGCGGCTTCCTCCTGCAGCGCGGCCTTCGTCGCCTCGTCGATGGGGATGGGCGGCTTGGCGTCCGTGTCGGGCACGGGCATCGCCGCGCCCGACGGCGGGATGCCCAGCGCGCCGAGCAGGTCGCCGACGACCTTGGCGTCGCGCGCGGCCTGGGCCGCCTCGGGCGGCATGCCGTCGGGGTCCGCGCGGCCCGACAAAGCGGCGGCCAGGTCCTCCGGCCTCGGCGCGGTCGCGCCGGAGACGGCGGCGTCCTCGCCGCCGAAGCGGCCCAGCGCCGCTGACAACGCCGCGGTGAAGCGCCGCCCCAAGTCAGGCTCCGGCCCGGCGGCGGCGGGCGCGTCGGGCCCCCGCAGCGGGTCGGGCGCGTCG
>JANRKA010000188.1:0-10118 GCA_033875325.1 Elusimicrobiota bacterium
CCGAGCTGGACCAGCTGCGCGAGGTCCGCGCGCTGATGGAGCAGAAGGTCAACCTCGCCGGCATCCGCGTCATCCTGCGGATGCGCCAGTCCGTGCCCGCCTGAGCCCGCCCGTCCCGGGCGCTCGTCATATCGCGAAGTAGGGCCCAACCCAGAAGTCCCCCGCGTGTGTGGGCCCTAATACAGGCCTTCGTTGGGCCCATCGTCCCTATTGATTCAGGTCAATCCGGGTTATCATCACGGCACGCCCCTCCTTTATAGGCGTCGCGGTACGACCATCCGTATTGGGAGAACGATGAAGAACCACCCCCTCACGCTGAGCCGGACCCCTCGCTCCGGCCTCTCCGTCGCCATCGCGCTGTCCATCCTCGTGTCGGTCCAGCTGCCCGCCGCCGCCGCCGTCGGCCAGGTCGCGCGCGTGCCCGCCGGCCGCCCGGCCGCGGCGCCGCCCGTCCTGCTGGCGCCCGCCGCGCGCTTGAGCGGGGCGACGACCCTCGTCGCGCCGCTCTCCGCCTCGTTTTCCGCCCCGGCCGTCTCCCCGGCCCCGCGCGCCGCGGCCTCCGCGCCGTTGGCCGTCGCCGACGCCCCGCTGGCGCCCGCGCCCGCCGCCGTCCCCGCGGACGCGCCGCGCGACCCCAAGTCCGCCGCGCCCAACCCCGCGAACGCGCCGGCTCCCAAGCAGGACGGCGGCCCGCGTTGGGTGGACCCCGTCAACGCGCCCGCGCCCAAGGAAGACGGCGGCCCGCGCTGGGTCGCGCCGAAGACGCCGTCGCGCCTGCGCGCCGCGCTCGCCAAGGTGCTGCCCTTCATCGGCTCGGGCGAGGCCTTCGACGGCGCCTCGCGCCGCGGGGAGTTGGAGGACGGCGCCGCCGTCTCCGGCAAGGCCGCCGCCTCGCGCTCCACCCGGCTCTCGCCCCACGCGCACCGCCACGACATCGTCCAGGACGTGACCATCCCCACGCCCGAGGCCGTGCGCCGCGTCGCCGCGCAGGAGAGCGGCCCGCGCTGGGTGAAGTACTTCGCGCCCGTCGCCATCATCGGACTGACCGTCGGCATCTTCCACGCCAGCATCGTGCCGGTCGCCATCGTCTCCGGCGCGCTCATGCTCTCCGTGCTCGCGCACGAGTCCGCTCACATCCTCGGCCTGCGCATCTGGGGCGACAAGACGCCCGCGCTGGCCGGCCGCGACACCATCAACCCGCTCAAGCACATCTCGCTCCTGGGCACGGTGCTCGTCCCCGCGGCGAGCCTGCTCGCCTCCACGGCCGTCATCGGCTTCCCGCTGCTCTTCGGCTGGGCCAAACCCGTGCCCGTGGACTTCAACAACCTCAAGAACCCCAAGACCGACGCGGCGAAGGTCGCCGCGCTCGGGCCGCTGACGAACCTCGCGCTGGCCGCCGTCGCGGGCCTGGCGTACCTGGCCTTCCCGGCCGCGGGCGTCGTCTCCGTGGCGCTGCTCACGCTGTTCAAGATGAACCTGGCGCTCACCGCCTTCAACCTCCTGCCCCTGCCCTTCCTCGACGGCGGCAAGATCCTGGTGAGCATGCTGCCCAAGAGCTGGTACGCGAAGTGGACCCACGACCCGCACCTGCCCATGGGTTACCAGCGCATGTACAAGGCCATCTACGAGGGCCCGGCGCACCTGCTCTCCCACCTGCACGTGCACTCCTTCGACAAGGTCAACGGCCTGACCCGGCTGGCCAGCCTCGCGGCGCTCGGCGCGTTCTACGCCGCCTTCTTCACCGTGCTGCAGGTGCCGCTGATGTTCCTGGCGCTGCCGTGCTCCTACGACTACTGGTGCATCCGTGAGAAGGTGCGCTCCGAGGCCGCCGTGAAGGACCTGATGGACATCATGAGCCAGTGGTCCGCCGTCATCGTGCAGATCGCCGAGGACAAGGGCCTGGACTCCGAGGTCTCCGCCTATGAGACCGAACACGCGATGAAAAACGCGCTGGAGACCCTCATCGACGAGTTGATGGCCAAGGAGGACTTCAAGATCCTCTCCGACGACGAGAAGATCGCGCGCCTGATGGCCGAGTACCCCGACAAGGCCGCGGACTTCCTCAAGGACAAGGCCATGACCGAGGACTCGAAGGAGCGCATCCTCGAGGTGCTCGCCGACCCGCGCAACGGACCCTACAACGACCGCCTGCGCCGCTGGCTCAAGGACCACGACATCTTCAAGCGCTGGGACAACAAACACGAGCAGGGCAAGCTCAAGGACACGCTCAAGGAGGCCGACAAGAAGCGCTCCGCCAACGGCCCCGGCGGCGCGGCGTTGGGCGGCTTCATCGGCCTGCTCGGCCTGGGCACCGCCTCCGCTCTGTTCCCCGACTCGGTCCCGCACCTCGCGGCGTGGGCCGCGGGCCTGGGCTTCCTGGGCATGCTGGGCTCCATCGCCTCGGTCGGCGACGGGGGGGACGCGGCCAACGGCGGCTCGCGCCTGGCGCCCGTCTCCGTGGTGACCCAGCTGGCGGCCAACCAGATCAACCTGGACTTCTTCGCGCCGCTCAGCGAAGAGGAGAAGGACGCCTTCCTGGCCGCCGTGACCGAGCCACTCCAAGGCCCCGCGCAATGGCGACTCACCGACGGCCAGTTCGCGAGCGTGACGCTGCTGCTGGCCGACGCCGCGTCGGCCGGGCGCGTCGCGCGGGCCCTGCGGGCCCATGAGCGCGTGACCCGCGTCTCGCTCTCGCCCGAGGCCCAGGCGGCCGCGCCGACGGACTGGCGCGAGAAGATCGCCGCCGGCGCCGACCAGGACGACGCGAAGGTCCGCGTCGTCTTCGAGTCGGCCCCGGACGAGGCGGCTCTCGAGGCCGTGCTCGGCGCGGTCTCGGGCCGCCGCGAGCGCCTGTCGAGGCGCGCCTACCAGATTCCCGCGGCCGACGCCAACGAGGCCGCGGAGATGGCGCGCGCCTACGCCGCCGACCCGCGCGTCAGCCGCGTCGTCGTCTCGCGCGCCGTCAGCGCCCGCCTCACCGGCGCTCCCGCCGTCGAGGCGCCCGCCGTCGAGCCGGCCGCCGAGGCCGCCCCCGCCCCCGCTCCGGCGCCTCGCCCCGAGCCCGTGCTCCCGGCCAAGGTCGCGACTCACGGCAAGGAGGAGTGGAGCACCAACCTCGTCATCGTCCGCTTCTCCGCCGAGACCGGCGAGGCGCAGGCCCGCGCGGCGGCCGAGGGGCTCGGGGCGCACTCCGTCCTCTTCCATGACGGCGAGGTCGCGATGCACTTCGCCGACGCCGCCGCCGCCGTCGCGGGAGCCAAGCGCCTCTCCGAGCGCATCGACGCCGTCGCCGTCAAGGTCCACCCCAACGCCGCGGCCTCCCTCCTCGAGAAGGAGGCGCCCTACCCCGACGCGGCCTCCTACGACCACGGCCGCACGCTGCTGGTGCAGTTCGGCGACGGCGTGGACGCCGACGCGGTCCGCGCCTACGGCGAGGACCGCCGCCTGCGCCTCGTGTACCGCGACTTCCGCGGACGCGACGGCATGGCGCTCTTCGAGGTCGAGGCGCCCGTGGATTTCGCCCGCACCTACCGCGCGCTCGCGCTCGAGGAGGCCCCGGGCGTGATGGAGGTCCGGCCCCTGCACGAGCGCGCCGGCCTCGAGGCGCCGCAGCGCCCCGTCGTCGCGGCCGAGCCCGAGGCGCCGGCCGAGCCCGCCGCCCAGCCGCGCCGCGACCCGCACCAGGCCTGGGTCGAGTACCTCCAGACGGTGAAGCTCAACGACGGCAAGAGCACGCTCACCGACAAGCAGGTCCAGCTGCTCTCGACCTTCCTGGTGCCCGTGGCCAAGCCCAAGGGAGAGGAGCGCGCGCCCGTGGTGTCGCGCAACGACCAGGTCAAGGAGATCCTGCCCATCGTGACCTCGCCGCGCGGCATGCGCAACTCCGTGGTCATCATCGGCGAGGCCGGCGTCGGCAAGACGGCCGTGGCCGAGGGACTCGCGCAGCTCATGGAGGACATGGAGGCCGGCGACGCGCAAGGCTTCCTCAAGCTCGAGCGCCTCAAGGGCCGCTGGCTCGTGGAGCTCGACATCAACAAGGTGCTCACCCAGGACGACCCCGTCGGCCTGCTCGGCGCCATCCTCGACCTGCTGCCGCGCCTGAACTCGGGCGACGCGTCGCGCGGCAACGACGTCATCGTCCTGATGGACGAGATCCAGAAGTTCTTCCTCGACCCTTCGGGCGTCAAGATCGCCAACACGCTCAAGGGCCCCCTGCGCGACGGCAAGATATCGGTCATCGCGACCACCACGCGCAAGGAATACAAGGAGCACATCGAGAACGACGACGCCTTCCGCCGCCGCTTCCACAAGGTCGAGGTCGAGGAGACCACGGTCGAGCAGACCATCGGCATCCTGCGCGCGCTGCGCAAGTTCCTCCAGAAGCTTCACACGGCGAAGATCCCCGATGAGACCCTCGTGGCCTCGGCGAAACTCTCGCACCAGTTCGACAAGACCAACTACAACCCGGACAAGTCCATCAAGCTCGTCCAGGACTCCGCCGAGCTCTCGCGCCCGGAGAACCTGCGCGCGGCCGTGGCCCTCGACCTGCGCGAGACCTGGAACCAGCTCGTCGTGGCCGCCAACGAGGCGCGCCAGCTGCTCGTGGACAAGGGCATCGCGTCCACGCTCGCGCTGCCCATCGAGGCCTACAACCGCGTCGCCGAGCTCATCGCCAAGGCCGAGGCCCTCTACGCCGAGTCCGAAGCCATCGTCGACGGAGAAGGCGCCGTGACCGTGGACGTCGCCAAACGCGCGCTCGCCATCCGCACCGGCATCGCGTCGGGCCAGCTCAACCTGGGCGAGGAGGACGCCGCCCGCTACAACACCATGGAGAAGGAGGTCGGCGAGCGCGTCATCAACCAGGACCGCGCGTTGACCGCCATCGCCAACGCCGTGCGCCGCAACAAGGCGGGCCTGTCCAACCCCGGCCAGCCCATGGGCAAGTTCCTCTTCGTCGGCCCCACCGGCGTCGGCAAGACCTACCTCGCCAAGGAGCTCGCCCGCTTCCTCTTCAAGGACCCGGAGGCCATGGTCCGCTTCGACATGTCCGAGTTCCAGGAGCCGCACACGGTCGCGCGCCTCATCGGCTCGCCGCCCGGCTACGTCGGCCACGGCGCGGGCGGCCAGCTGACCGAGGCGGTCCGCAAGAAGCCCTACTCCGTCATCCTGCTCGACGAGGTCGAGAAGGCGCACCCCGACGTCTTCAACGTGCTCCTCCAGATCCTCGACGACGGCCGTTTGACCGACGGCGAGGGCCGCACCGTGGACTTCAAGAACACGGTCATCATCATGACCTCGAACCTCGGCATGCGCGACGTGGACGGCGAGAAACACGCCGCCGCCGTCGAGGCCGCCAAGACCGACGCCGAACGCGCCGCCGCCGAAGCCCAGTGGGACCAGGCCATCGACGACGCCGTGGCGTTCAACGCCAAGCAGTTCTTCCGCCCCGAGTTCCTCAACCGCCTCGACGAGGACCCCTTCTCCAAGCAGAAGTGGGTGCGCGTCAACCGCCTGCGCGCGCAGGACGCCGCGAAGATCGCCCAGCTCCAGATCGCGGAGTTCGAGAAGATCCTCGAGGACCGTCACGGCACCGCGCTCGCGGTGGACCCGTCGTTCGTCAAGTTCATCATGGCCGAGGGCTTCTCGCCGCTGTACGGCGCGCGCCCGATGAAGGCCGCGGTGGAGAAGTACCTGGTGGACCCGCTGGCGCAGTGGATCCTCAAGGAGGCCTCCGAGGGTCGCTCCGACGTCCGCGGCGGCCGCATCGAGGTGGCCTACGACGGCGCGCGCGTGGTGTTCAAGGCCACTCCGCGTCCCGCGAAGGTCACGCCGCGCCTGGGCATCACGGGCGCTTCCGAGACCGTCGCGGCCCAGGTCTTCAAGCTCATCGAGCAGCTCGCCGGCGAAGGCGAGGGCGAGGAGCCGTCGGAGGCGCTCTTCGACAAGATGATGCGCGCGGCCCGCCCGTCCGCCGAGTCGGCCCAGTCCGCGGCCGAAGCGGCGCCCGCGCAGCGCAAGCGCGCGTTCTTCAACCCCGGCGTGCGCGTGGACGCCGGCGCCGGCGCGCTGGCCGAGCACAACAACCCCAAGAAGAAGGACGCGACTTTGCGCGCCCTCATCGCCCAGTCGCGCGGCGCCGCCGCGGCCAAGGGCTGGAGCGCCGAGGTCCAGGACCTCCTCGACGCGCCCGCCGGCGCCGTCGGCGAGGGTTGGCTCAAGCAGATCGTCCGCCTCATGAAGGAGCAGTCCACCCGGGCCGGCGTCGAGGCGCCCGTCGGCGTGGGCGTCCGCTACGAGGAGGACTTCATCCGCGTGGCCGTCTCGGGCCAACACCGCCTGTCCGAGGACGACCTGCGCTCGCTCGAGATGCACTTCACGGGCGCGCCGCCCGCGAGCTACCTCGCCGCGCAGCAGAAGGCCGACAACCTCAACCTGAGCGCGCGCCTCATCTGGGACCACAACCTGCTGGACCTCTACCGCCGCCTGTCCTCCGTCCCCGGCGCGCGCATGGGCTACTCCACCGGCGAGGAAGGGACCCAGGTGTGGCTCGAGATCCGCGTGCCCAAGCCCGAGGCCGCCCCCGCGCCGGTCGCCGTGCCGGCCGACGCGCCCAAGGCCACGCCGCACCAGGACCGCGAGATGTCGAAGGTTCGCGGCCTGCTCATGAACGTCGTGGACCAGGACCGCCTGCGCGAGCACGAGCGCGACGGACACGCCATCCGCATCGCCGCGGCCGAGGGTTGGGCCCGTCTGGCCCGCGCCGAGGACGCCGAGCTCGCCCGGACCTGGCTGCGCGAGCGCCATCTGGCGGACGCCGACACCCCGTCGGGCATGATCAAGTCCAACTGGCCGCTCGTGATGACCGCGGCCTTGGTCCTGGAGAAATACGGCACGGCCGACGACATCCCGATGCTCGAGACCGTCGCGCGCCGCTTCACCGACTCCACCCACTTCGAGGTCCCGCTGCACAACGCGCTGACCCACACTTTGGCGACGCTCTACGCGCGCGGCGGCCTGTCCGCGTCGCGCGCCGCGCTGGCGCGCGCCGCCGAGGTGAAGAGCCCGGAACGCTCGACCGACCTCAAGGACGCCGCGCACCGGGCGCTCGGCGCGGTCGGCGTGCCGGCCGACGAGGACATCGCCAAACGCGACTCCGACGGCCTGCTCGAGCTCTACCGCCGCCAGGACCGCTTGGGCGAGCTCGTCGGCGAGTTCCTCGACAAGGCCAAGTACAAGTCAGCCGACGAGGCGCGCAAGATGGCCATCCTCAAGGCCGTGGGCGAGGACGCGACGCCCGAGCAGGCCGTGGAGCTCCTGCGCGAGGCCATGGGCGCGCACTCCTCCTACAGCCGCACCGGCTACGAGACCGCCCGCGCGATGGCCGCGGTGCTGGCCCACGCCGGCCTGACCGGCGGGTTGGGCGAGGCCATCAAGGCCTGGCACGGCAAATACGGCATCACCGGCTACTCGGGATCCGGCGGCAGTCTGTGGACGCAGCTGCTGGCCTACGTCGAGCTGGCCAAGCTCTCCGGCGGGGCCGAGACCCTCGAGGCGCTCGAGGCGGTGATGCGCAACGACCCCGGCTCCATCAACAGCGTGCACGAGCAGGCCTACTTCACCTCGCCCGACGCCTGGGCGCGTTCACTCGTGCGCTCCGGCAAGTTCGCCGAATACGCCCGCCCGACCTTGGGCAAGGACGGCGCGCCGGGCCCGTCGAAGCTGGAGGCGATGCTCGCCAGCAAGGACAAACCCATGCTCGTCGCCGCGGCCCTGCGCGCCATCGCCTACAGCCGCGACCCGTTCTTCAAGCCCAAGACCTGGGCCCCCTCGGGCGCCGTGCCCGACATCACGCCCGTCGGCAACGGCTCCTCCTACGGCGGTCCCTACTACGGCGGCTATCCCGCCGACGCCCCGCGCCAGGGCCGCTCGCTGGCCGAGTGGAAGAACGAGATGATGGAGCACCGTTTCGGACGCTTCAATTCGATGAGACTGCCGCCCTACTGAGGTGAACACGATGACCTTCCTGCCCGTCCTGCTGCTCGCCGTCTCCGCCTCCTCCGCCGCCGGCGACGCCCTCGCCGAGCTGCGCCGCCTCGCCGGCGCCGCGGCCGAGACGCCGGCCGTGACCGCGCCCGCGGGACGCCCCGTCGCCGCCGCCGCCGCGGCGCCCGCTCAGGACCCGGTCATCCGCGTCACCTCGACGCAGTGGAACCCCGCGTTCCCGCTCGAGCGCAAGGTGGTGGAGGCCGCGGGCCGCGCGGTCGGCACGAAGGCTTTCGACCGCTTCAGCTGCGAGTTCACGCCCGGCGCCGCGGCCGCGCGCTGCGACTACGCCTACGACGTGTGGCCGGAGATGTGCTGGTACGGCTACGACCATGTGGTGGCCGACCTCGCTCTGAGCGACGGCGCGGCCTCGGTCGTGCTGCGCGAGTGGCGCAGCCACTGACCCCTAGAGCTTCTTGGCGATCTCCTCGCGCAGCGCCCGCAGCGCGATGACGTAGCGGTAGGAGCGCACCTCGGTCGTCGGCGGCAGCGCCGTCTCGGACAAGGCGTCGTCCACGGTTTTGGCCGCGTCCGCGGGCCGCCCGAGCTTGAGCTCCAGGAGCGCCTTGAGCCGCGTCGCGCGCAGCCAGTTGTCGCCGTAGCCGTTCTCCCAGGCCTTCACCGCCGACGGATAGGCCTTCGCGTATTCGCCGGTCTCCTGGAGCGCGTAGGCGTACTCGTAGTGGAAGGTGAACTCCTCGGGATACGCCTTCACCAGCGACTCCAACAGGGCGGCCGCGGCCGCGTGTTCGCCGGCCTTGCCCAACGCGTAGGCGCGCCCGAAGTTCGCCGCGCGCGCCGCGGCGCCGAGGGGCGAGGTCGCGGCTTGCGCCTCATGAGCCGCCGCGGCTTTCAGCCAGAACGGGCGCGCGGCGACGGTGGACTCCACGGCCGCGATGAAGCCGGCTTCCTCTCCGAGCAGGTCGCCGGCGGACCAGCCGGCCTCGCCGAGCGCCGGCGAGGCGCTCCACACCTCGACGGAGGAGCGCACGGCCTGACGCAGCGCCGCGCCCGCGGCCTTGTCCTCGTCGGCGACGAGCGCGGCCCAGCGCGTGAAGTCCGCGGAGTCGGGGAAATCCTTGAGCAAGGCCTTCACGACCGCCAGGCGCGCGGGCGCGTCGCCGGCGCGGCGGGCGGCCTCCTCGCGCGCGTCGAGCAGGGCGCGGCGGCCGGCCGGGTCGGTCCGCCCGGCGAGCAGGCGCTCGACCTCTTCGAACTCGGCGCGCTCGGCGCGCCAGCGCGCCACGCGCAGGCGCTCCTCGGGCGTGCCGCCGCCCTTGGCCACGGCGGTCGCGACGGCCTCGACCGGGCGGTCCTTGAGGGCCGCCATCTCGCCGAGGAACTTGGCGAGCGCCGCGCCCGAGCGCGAACCCACGACGCGGCCTATCTCGCGCAGCGAGGCGTCGGCCACGACCAAGGTGGGGTAGCCGCCGACCTTGAAGCGCGCCTTCCAGTCGAAGGAGACCGGCGCGTCCGCGTCGAGGGCGGCGAGCACGAAGCCCGCGGCCGCGGCCTTGAACTCGGGCGCGGGGTAGGCGTGCTCCTCGAGCTCGTTGCAGGGCGGGCACCAGATGCCGTAGAAGTGGATGAACAGCGGCTTGCCTTCCTTCTTGGCGCGCGCGAGCGCGGCCGCGGGGTCGTTGGAGACGAAGCCCGCCGGCCCGTGCCGCCCGCCCTTGGGGGCGGCGTGGGCCGCCGCGGCCTTCGCGGCGGCGGCCGCGCCGGTCACGGTCACCGAGAACCGCGCCTGCTTGCAGTAGGTCTTGGCGTCATCGCACACGCTCGCGACGACCGGCGCCGCGCCCGGGCGGTCGAGCCGGCAGCGGAAGCGGCGCGGCGTGACCTCGAGGGCGCGCGCCCCGCCGCACTTCTGCGGCGCCTCGACGCCGAAGTGGTGCCCGGCCGCGGGTTTGAGCTCGATGACCTCGTTGACGACGGCGGCGGAGGGCGCGGAAGCGAGCAACTCCAGGTTCGAGCCGGAGGGGGCGGCGGCCAGGGGCGCGGCGAGCAGCAGGAGGGAGAGCATGACCCGAGTATATTACAATCCCGGCATGGCACTGGAGGGCGGAGCGTCG
>JANRKA010000189.1:0-16881 GCA_033875325.1 Elusimicrobiota bacterium
GGCACCGGCGTGAGCGTGACGGCCGGAGCGGGCAGGCCGCGCAGGAGCGCGCGGGCGGCCGCCAGGCCGCGCGCGTCGTCGCACCAGACCTCGTCGGCTTGCGAGAGGGCGCGCCGGGCCGCCTCGCGGCGGGCGGCGGCCGCCGACGGGCCCTCTCCGGCGCGGGCCGCGGTCAAGGCGTCGGGGTCGGGCAGATGACAGGCGATGAGGGCCTCGGGCGCCGCCATGCGGGCGCGCAGCAGCCAGCGGCTCGCGGCCTCGGCGCCGCTGACCACGACGGCGTCGAAGCGCCGGCGGCGCAGCTCGGCGCGCAGGCGGCTGAGGAAGGCCTCGTCCGAGGCGGTCCAGCCGGGGCGCAGTTCCATGCCGCGCCCGCCGTAGGCGGCCTGCAGCTCGCGCCAGGCGGCGGGGGGCGTCTCGGCGAGGACCACCGGCGCGCAGCCGGCCTTCGCGCCGGCGACGAGCGCGTTCCAGGCCGCGCGCTGCTCGCGCGTGCCGCCCGGTTCGGGCGGCCGGTGCAGGAGCCACAACACGTCGAGGGTTCGCCGCTTCATCGCTGTGCCGGAAGGACGCTCATTATAACTTTTCACGAGTGGAAGGCGCGGCGCCCGGCGAGACCGCGCGCGCTTCCGGAAGGGCGAAGTAAAGTGGTTTAATGCCCTCGTCGACCCGAGAGGAATGAAAGATGAACGGTGACCGCCCGGATATCAAGAGTTTTCAGGAGAAATACGTTTCGGACATCCGAGGATACTTGGACTGTCTGCGCGGCTGGGACCTGGAGTATTTTGTGAACGCGATCAAGGGCATCCAGGGCACGACGCGCAAGGTGATCCTCATCGGCAACGGGGGAAGCGCCCTCAATGCGGCCCATTTCGCCATGGGGCTATCCATTGTGACAAAAAAGTGGGCACGACCGATCCGGACGGTCTGTCTGTCCGAGCACGCTGCTCAGATCACCTCGATCGGGAACGACTATTCATTCGAGGACGTCTACTCGAAGCAGCTGGAGGTCCACTTGGACCGGGAAGACATCCTGGTCATCTTCTCATCCTCCGGGAACAGTCGGAACCTCATCAAAGCGGCCCGCTATGCCCGGTCAAAGGGCAGTCCCGTCATCTGCTTCCTGGGCGGAAGCGGAGGAGAACTGGCGGACCTCTGCACCAAGAAATATCACGTGCCGGTCGTTTCAAAGGACCCCGGTCAGGCCGAAGACATCCACATGATCGCCGGGCACATCGTGACCCAATACATCGAGTATCACTTGGATGCGTGACGAGCTCAAGAAGAAGATCAGGGCGAAGAGTCTTTGCTTCGGCAGTTGGGTCACGCTCAAGGATCCGACCGTAACGGAGATCATCTGCCAGAATAAGAACATCGATTGGGTCGCCATCGACGGGGAACACTCGTCGCTCAGCATGAGCGAGATCTCGGACCACATCAGGGCGGCTTCCCTGTCGCGCAAGTGCCCGCTCGTCAGGGTCTCGGAGAACGACGCGACGGAGATCAAGAGAGTGATGGATGCGGGCGCGCAGGGGATCATCGTTCCGATGGTGGGCAGCGTCGCCGACCTCCAAAAAGCCCATTCGGCGATGCACTACCCGCCGCTTGGAACAAGAGGGATGGGGCTGGGCCGGGCGAGCCGATTCGGAGAGAAATCGGCGCACCGGGAGTATCTGGAATGGCTGCCGCGCAGCGCGGTCCTCATCGCTCAGGTGGAGAGCGTGGAAGCGCTTTCCAACATCGACTCGATCACTGCAAGCGAGCTGATCGACGGGATCATGGTCGGGCCCTACGATCTGTCGGCTTCTCTCGGCATACCGGGACGATTCGAGCACAAGGACTTTCTCGAGGCCGTCGATCGGATAACCGCATCGGCCCGAAAGAACGACCGCGCCATGGGCGCGCACGTCGTCGAGCCGAGGGCTCAGGAAATACGAAGGGCGATGGATCGAGGCTGCACCTTCATCGCTTATGGCACGGACTTTCGGATCATCGAAAGCTGTTTTGACGAGGGACTGAGCTCTTTCGGATAAATCGATGCCGGCCGCGGCGTCCCCCGGCCCTTCACCCGCCCACCATTTCAGCGGCATGAGCGAACTTCTTCAAGCTCTTAGAATTGTACGGCGCAAGGATTCCGACGAGTTCAGGCAATTCGTCTTCGCGGAACTCAGCAGTCGCAAACCCGGCATCCGAGCCGTTTTGGCGGTTTACGGAGCGTCCCCGTTCTTTTTGAAGGCGGCGATGGTCTGGCTCTGGGGATTCGCGTCCACCCTGAAATTGAGAGGGATCGAGAGCGCGACGACGGCGCTGGCCGTTTATGCCTACAGGAACGAGGAAAGGCAGATCGAATTCATCGCCGACAGCTTCAAAGGATTGGAGCTGCAGAAGATCAAGGTCGAAGCATTCCGGATCGGCCACCTCCTCAATCTGGCCGGGTCGTTGAAGCTGGTGAATCTCAAACAATTCAGATTGGCGGCCCGATTCGCGAAGCGCAACGACTTCCTCGTTTCCTGCCGTTTGGCGGAAACGCTGATGTTCTATGCGAAAGCGGTCGTCGAGCTCCGTGATTCCGGCGTCAAGCTGGTGGTCGTTTCAAGCGACACGAATCCTTACGCGATGGGATACGCGTTCGCCGCGAGGCGGTCGGGGATCAAGAGCCTCTACATCAATCATGGACACATCCCCGAAGGCCCGCCGCGGCTCGTGTGCGACATCTCTTTGTTGGACGGCAACGCGCTGGCCGATCTGTACAAGAGAGCGGGCCCCCCGGCCGGGCGGATATTCTTCAAAGGGGTCGAGGGGGAATTCCGGGCGCTGAACCTCGACGCCTTGGATGAGCGCGAGCCGGTGATCGGCGTTTTCTTGTCGTTGGTCACGGACGCGGAGAAGCTCCTTCGGGTGATCGAAGACATCACGAGAAGGTTCGATCCGAAGAAGATCGTCCTTCGGCCTCACCCGAACGAGGTGATACGCAACCACCGGCTGATCGGAGCGCTGAGGGAAAACCCGCGGATAGAGGTCTCGCCGGCGTCAGCCGTCGCGATCGAAGACCTGAAAAAATGCCACTTTATCTTCGCCGCCAGCTGCAGCGTTCACCTGACGGCGTTGAGATTCGGCGTCCCTACGATCCACGTCGACGGATTGGACGCGGTGCCGCATGATTTCTATCCGTTCGTGAGCAGGGGCATCGTCCCGTATTTCCGGAGCGTGGATGACGTGGATTTGGATGCGGTGAAGAAGTTCTACCAGGGGGACTGGAGCGAGCGATTCAGGTATTTCGACGAGAGCTACGGTCAGGATGCGGCGAGCTTCAGGCAAAGGCTCGTGGAAGAGGTCGGAAGATGTCTGTGAAGGTCTCCGCCTATCTCATCATAAGGGCCGACTCGACCAGGGTCGCCAACAAGAACTTCAGGATGTTGGGGGATCGGCCGCTGTACGCGTGGATAGTGGCCGCGCTCCGTAAAAGCCGTTTTGTCGACGAGATTGTCATCAACACGGACGTGCCGGAAAGATTCGACTCGCTCCCTTCGGATGGGCGCATCAGGATCAAATCGCGCCCGGAGGATCTCAGGGGGGCGGGGGTGACCGCCAATGCGCTCATCCGATCGGATCTGAACGGATTCTCGCATGAGACGATCCTCATGAGCCACGCGACCAATCCGTTCCTTGAGACCGCCAGCATCGATGACGCCATCCGAGCGTTCTTCAAGGGGGGCTGCGACAGCTTGTTCAGCGTGACGAGATTCCAGAATAGACTGTATGATGCGGCCGGCGCGCCTGTTAATCACCAGGCGGGCGTGCTGCTTCAGACGCAGGACCTGAGCCCGCTTTTTTTCGAGAATTCGTGCCTGTACGTCTTCAGCAAGGCCTCGTTCCTCGAATCCGGCTCCAGGATCGGAAAGAATCACAAGATGTTCGAGATCGATAAAAGCGAAGCTCTCGACATCGATGACGAAGAAGACTGGAAGATCGCCGAACTGATGGCCGGCGGAATGAAACAGCGGCGCTCGAGCCGTATCGAGGGAAAATGAATCAGCAAGCCGATAAGAAGATCCTCTTCCTGCGCTTCGCGTCGTTTTATTCGGAGAAATTCGCGCATCCCGAGAACGTGATGGCTCCGGTGGACATGGCCATCATCATCACGATCGCCAGAGAGCTCGGTTATGAGATCGACATCATCGACACCGAGGCGTTCAGCTACACCGAAGGCCAGCTTTTGGACAAGATCAAGGCGTTCTCGCCGGACTTCGTCATCGTCAAGGCCAAAACGCCCACGCTGCTTCAGCTGCTCAAGATCAGCAAGCAGCTCGACGGCGTTTCTTTGATCGGGATCGGCCAGGCCTTTCACGGCAATCACCAGAATTACCTGTTCCCCGGGTCGAATTTCATCGCCTCGATACAAGGGGAGCCGGAGATGAAGGCAAAAGAGCTGCTCGATGCGTTGAAGCATCATCGCCCGCTCTCCCAGGTCAAAGGCATAACCTATCTGGATGACGACGGGAAAATAGCGTCCAATCCCGCCCCGGCGACGCTCGTCGATCTCGATGAGCTGCCGATGCCGGCTTTCGAGCATTTCATCGGCAAGGAGTATCACTCCTATTATCCGACCCCTCTGTTCATGAAGAAGAGACAGGGATTCATGTTGAGTTCCAGAGGGTGTCCTTATCCATGCGTTTTCTGTTCCCCGACGCTGAGGAATTCCGAGAGCACGAAGCTGCGTTTTCACAGCAACGACAGGGTCATCCGCGAGATCTTGTACCTGAAGAAGCTGGGGATCACTTTCATCCAATTCAGAGACGACCTCTTCACCGGGGACAGGGAAAGGACGATGTCCTTGTGCAAGGAGATCGTCCGCAGAAAAGTGAAGATCAGCTGGGCCTGTCAGACCAACATCAACAACGTCGATGAAGAGCTCTTGACCTGGATGGCCAAGGCCGGCTGCGTTTCGATGGGATTCGGGATCGAGTCCGGTTCGAAGGCCGTCTTGAAGACCTTGCGCAAGAACAACGACATCGATTCGGCTCCGCGATTGTTCAAGCATTGCAGGAAGGTGGGCATAAAAACGGTGGCCTTTTTCCTGATCGGGAATCCGGGCGAGACCCGTGACGATCTCGAGCAGTCATACGAGCTGCTGAAGAAGATCAGGCCCGATCTGATCCAGGTCGCGTTCTTCACGCCCTATCAGGGCTCTCCGGCCTATGAGCTGTACAAGACCCCGAGCGACATGCGTGAAAACCCGCACCACTACAATACGACGTCCGCTTATGGCCTTGTTCCCGTCGACGAGCTCAAGTCATTCCAGAAGAAGATGTACTTCTACTGCATCTTTTCGTGGCCTAACGTCTTCAAGACCGCCTCGAGGCTCGCGAGCGAGCTCGTCGTCAATCCTTATCTCGCCAGAAAACTCCTCATGAAGGGCGGCAACTATCTGTTCCTGTCGAAATAGACGGAGAATCCCCTCCTCCGGCGGGGTCAACTGAAGATGCGACGCGACTTCGCGCGGATCTTTTCGATCTTGGAGGGGGAGGCGAGCAGCGTTTTGAGGACGGCCATGGATCTCCTGGGGGACAGGTAGACGACCGCATATCCCAGGATCTTCAAGAGGCGGTTCGAGGGCTTCCCGTTTAAAACGGAGAAGTGGATGAAATCGCACTCGGAAAGACTCGCGTTCAGAATCATGCGCAGGTCATTGAAGAAGCTCGAGCTCCCGAGACCCAAGAGATAGTAGCCGCTCACCTTGATGCCGTGCTCTTTCAGCAGTCCGATGGTCCGCGACGCCCGTTCCGGGTCGCAGAGCCGGCCCTCGCTCCTCAGCACCGCGGGGTCGCAGTGTTCCATCCCGAGCGCCACGTGCTCGCACCCGGTCTTCTTCATGAGCTCGACCTCGGGCCGGCTCAGCGACGGATAGATCCCGCTCAGGCATTGCCAGCGGATCCGCAAGTCGTTTTTTTGCAGCAGCGCGCAGAACCTCGAGACGTTGTCCGACTCGTTGAATTGCTGGTCTTCGATGACGAAGCGAGTCACGCCCAGAGACATCGCCGACCTTACCGCCGTTAAAACGTCGTCATCCGCCACGCCTCGATGCGCGTCTTTATCGTTGCAGTACAGGCAGGCCGACGCACAGCCCCTTGACGTCATCAGCGGCAGGGAGCTTCCGGATCCGATGAACGGACCGGGATAGTCGTGTTTGATGCTTTCCCACCGGGGGGCATAGCGGAAGATGTCATCGCGGGGGGCTGCGTCGACGCCGAACACTTTCGACCACCCGGCGACGTCGTGAGCGTCCAGGACGGTCGCCCCGCCCAGCCCAGGCGTGGTTTCGAGCAGTCTTTTGAATTTGGCGGACGTCGATACGACGAAGGTCTTTTTCGACAGCTTCCGTCCCAATGCCAACGCTTCCAGTATCCCTTCGCGCTCCGCGGCGACGTCGGCGTCGATCGCTTGCGGCATCACGATGACGGAGTCGTAATTCTCCGTTCCCGATCCGCTCTGCAGATTGAGATCCACCACCTCGCAGTCTTGTCCATGGTGGTGGAAAAAGCCCGCCCAATAAGCGGACATGAGCGGGTAAGTCAGTTCCCCGCTGGTCCGAGGCCTTAATATCAGGTTCTGCACGCTGATTTTTCCCGGAACGCGACCAGCCAATCGGTCACGCTCCAGGGCAGGATCTGAAACAGGTGGAACTGGAGCTTGGCGCTCAGGCCGAGGACGCAATATTTCTTTTTCTTGAACAGCGCGTCGAGAGCCGCGGAAGCCACGAACTCCGCTCCGAGGAACTTCCCTCTTTTCTGGGCCGGCG
The DNA here is from genome assembly GCA_033875325.1 of Elusimicrobiota bacterium. Classification (GTDB taxonomy): domain Bacteria; phylum Elusimicrobiota; class Elusimicrobia; order UBA1565; family UBA9628; genus GWA2-66-18. Next base: position 6,800 of record JANRKA010000189.1, read on the forward strand.
TCTTCCCATCCCAAAACCGAGTGTTAACCGAGCTCGGGATGACCAAACAAGACCAGACGTTGTTGTTCCGGAGCTCATCATATGCGGATCTGAACAGGGCGTTCAGCGCGCATTTCGAAACGTGGTAGGCGAGTTGGGACGGCATCGGCTTTAACGACGACGAGGAAGAAAACAGGAGCAGGTATCTTTCATCGGCGCTCTTCTTGTTGATCTCCTTGATGATCCGCCAGGTGGACAGGAGATTGACCGTCAGAATCGCGTCCGCATCCGCGTACGATGTCCCCTCCAATCCTGAAAAGGCATTGTCGGCCGCCGCCAAGGCGTAGATCGTCGGGGGCGATTCGAGCAGTCCCAACATCCGCTCGACCTCATCGATCTTTCTCAGGTCGCATTGAAGCGGCGTGCACCACGCGTTTTTTCCCGCTCCTGAAAGCCAATTCGTGAGCTCGTTGGTCTCGGTCGTCGTCCGCGTGAGCGCGTAGACATGGATGTTCCTTCCAATCAGCCCTTTCACGATTTCCAGGCCGATGCCTGACGTCGCCCCGCTGACCAGCGCTGATTTCATAGCCCCTTTCCTGAATCGATCCGCCCAATTAAATCAGTTATCGTCCTTGTTGTAGCCATGAAGCCGTCGAAGAGCGCGGCAGCTGCGGTCGAGTGGGATGCCTGCGAAGGCAGGAGAAGCGCCGCATCGCGGCCTGTCAATCAAAACGATTTATAAATAAAAGCGAAACTGTGACCAAGTCGCCTTGATTAGCCCCATCAAACCCCCTATACTCTCTCGCAGATGCGTCTCTTCCGCAGCCGCTCCGGCGTCACCTTGGTCGAGCTCATGGTCGCGGCTGTCATCCTCGCCGTGGCCATCCTCGGCCTGACCGCGACCTTCGGCGGCGTGCAGCGGGCCCTCCAGGCGTCCAAGAACAAGACCTTGGCCTCCAACCTCGCCCAGGAGAAGATGCAGATTCTCAAGCAGAAGAACTACTACCAGGTCCTGGTCACCACCGACCCCGCTTACAACACCGACTACACCCCGGCCCTGGCCTACGACTCGGGTTATTTCCCGCCCGAATCATTGCGTGAGGGCGGCGTCTCCTACACGCGCTACACTTTCGTGCAGGTCGCGCAGGAGAACTCGGGCGCGCTCATCACGCTCGCGCCGACCACGCCCGACACCGGCATGAAGCTCGTGACGGTGTCAGTGACCTGGACGCAGGGCGGGGAGAAGCGCCGCTACTCCGTGACGAGCCTCATGAGCAACCCGGACACGGTGATGAGCAACTCCATCTTCTCGGGCATGGTGCGCAGCAGCGAACCCACGCCCGTGGCCATCGAGCACGCGCTCGTCAACGCCGCGGATAACCTCGGTTGGCAGGACTACACGAGCGCCTCCGGCGCCTATTCCATCAACGTCGCCCCGGGCATCTTCACCTTGATGGCGACGGCGCCGGGCTACTTCCGCTCCTTCTATACCGTGACAGCCGCCGCCAACGCCACGCAGACGCAGGACTTCTACCTCTACAAGATGTCGTCGGGAACGGTGCGAGGCACCGCCTGGTATCATCCGGACCTCGTCATCAGCCAAGTCGTCGCCGCGACCTACACCGTCGTCGGCGACGGCAGCGAGCATACGATCGAATACGTCACCTTGTTCAACCCCACCACCGCCGCCATCAACATCGGCGAGACCGGGGCCTCGGCGAGCAAGCAGATCAACCTCGGCTACCTTGACGAGAACTCCACCTTCGACGTGACAGACGAGCAGTTCAACTTCACGCATGTGTCGAGCTACGTGCCGCCGCGCTCCGGCTACCTCATCGCCAACGCGACCTTCTTCGTGGTGGCCGGCAACTGGGTCTCGGCCGACGCCTATTACCAGCCCACCATCGCCTCCTGCGGCGGCGCCTTCTATTGTGATGTCATCCGCACCACCAAGGCGGGCGGGTTGGAGTTGACTCGCACGCCCACCGGTGCCGAGGTGGACAAGGTCGGTTGGGACGACTTCGACAACGGGGCCGAGACCAACGAGGGCACCTCGCTGGAGCTGGCGGCCACCGACGGCCTGCCCGACGGCGGCCAGGTCGTGCGCATCGCCAGCGCCACCAACGCGCCGGCCGCGGAAGGGTTGCAGGTTTACGGCGGGGCCTACGACTCCAACGACAACGCCGACGACTTCGCCGTCTACCCGACCATCCTGGTGGCGCCGTTGACGACGGGCGCGACCATGCCCGTCATCGCCGGCGTCCCCGCCTTCGGCGCCGTGATCTCGGCCAACGACGGCCTCTCCAGCCCGGCCACGGCCTACAACAACGGCGCCGACCCGCCCTCGGCGGAGTTCACGCTCCAGCACGTCGCGACGGGCACCTGGACGGCCATCATCTCCAAGAACGGCTACGGCCTGGAGAACGCGACCGTCACCATCGCGGCCTCCGGCTCGGTCTATACCTTCCCGAGCAGCACGACCATGCTGTCGACCACGCTCACCGACGGCTTCATCTCCGGCGAGGTCACCGACATCGCCGGCGTCGCCATCTCTCCCGCCATCACGGTGAGCCCCGGCGGCGCCGGAGCCGACCAACTCGCCGCCACCACGGGGCGCGGCGTGTACTTCCTGCGCGTCTCCTCGCCCGGGACGGTGGACGTGACCGCCAACCCGGGCAACCTCAACGCCGACTACCTCGCGCTCACGCAGTCCATCGTCGTGGACCCCGGCGAGATCGTCAGCGACGTCGACTTCGTCCTCACCCAGGGCGGGCGCATCACCGGCTTCGTGACGCGCGACGGCACCAACGCCCTGCCCGGCGTGGCGGTCGCGGCGTTGGACTCCAACGGCTTCGCGCGCGACCAGCAGGTCAGCGACGCCTCCGGCCGCTTCACCACCGTCAACGTCGCGACGGGCGCCTACACGCTGTCCCCGGCCATCGACTCCATCGAGACCGCGACGCCGTCCTCGCTGGCCGTCACGGTCACCGTCGGCGCGACCGTGCACGGCGGCACCTTCACCATCAGCGGCGCCATGGGCCGCATCACCGGCGCGGTCACCGCAGGCGGCGCGCCCATCGCCACGGGCGTGCTCATCGTCGCGTCGAGCGCGACGCTCTCCGGAACGCCTCCGGCGCTCACCACCATCAGCAGCGCGACTTTGACCGTGGACCCCTACTACATGACCTCGAGCTACGAGGACGGCACCTACAGCCTGGACCTGCGCGGCGGCTCCTACCTCCTCTACGGCTACTACACGACCATCAGCCCGTCGGGCGCCGTGACCATCACCGGGACCAACCTGGGGGCGGTGACCGTCACGCCGGGAGCGACCCTGACCGGACAGGATTTCGCATGGTGAGGATCAACCGCCGCGGCTTCACGCTCACGGAGGCCATGATGACGGTGGCCATCACCGGCATCCTCGCCACGGTGGGCGCGAGCGTGCTCGTGCAGGTCAACCGCTACTACATCCTCACGCGCACCCGCGCCGAGCTGCAGCGCGAGTCGCGCGCCATCATGTACGTGGTCACCCGCGCCCTGCACCAGGCCCAATACTCGAGCATCGTCGTGGACCGCGCCGACAACACGCAGCCGTTCTGCTCGCGGCTCACCTTCACCAAGCTCCAGGGAGACACCTTGACCTTCCAACAGGTCGGCAAGGAGTTCCAACTCGTCGAGAACGGCGGCACGCGCGTGATGTCCAAGAACGTGCGCTACCTGGCGTTCACCTTCCCGCGCACGGACGACATGACCATCATGTCGGTGTCCATGACGCTGGAGGCGCTGATCTACGAGGGCCGCACCAAGGCGCTGCACATGGCCTCGGAGCGCGTCCGGGTGATGAACTGATGAGAAGCCTCCTCTCGCGCCGGGATGGACGCTCCGGCCAGGTGCTGGCGGGCGTCGTCATGCTGCTGCTCCTGCTCATGATCATCGTGCCCGCGATGGTCAAGTGGGTGCAGGAGGACACGAAGATGGCGGTCAAGGATTCCAAGGCCTCGCATGCCTTCGCGTTGGCCGAAGCCGCCGTGGACCGCGGCATGTGGAAGCTCAAGAGCACGACCACGACCTGGGAGAACGCGGTCAGCGCCATCCAGATCCCCGGCTACCAGTTCGACGTCACCTACAACGACGTCTCCAGCGGCACCTACCGCATCAACTTCAGCTCGGGGCTCTATGCGGGCGTGCCGGTCGTCATGGTCTGGGGCGAGGGCCGCGACGAGCACCGCAAGGAGACCCGCTCCATCCAGGTCGTCTACCAGAACACCTCGGCGCCCGGCGCCATCATCTCGGGCGCCGCGCTCACCGAGTCCGGCCAAGCCATCTCCCACTGGGGCCCGGTGATGGCGTGGAACAACATCAACCGCACGGGCACCGCCTACAACCGCCACTACCCGCGCGCCCTCTCCAAGCAGTCCGTGCTGCCCTACGACACCAACGGCGTCACCCCGCCCAACACGGACAACCTGGAATGGTGGTCCTCCTACGACGTCCCGGAACTGCCCCAGTTCGACTTCGCGGCCATGAAGTCCTCGGCGCAGGCGACGAACACCTACAACTGCAACGGCTCGTGGAACTCCACGGGCAACAACCGGGTGCCGTGCAACACCGGCTGCGTGACGACCTGCTCGGTGACGAACCTCTACCGCGACAACCGCTACAACAGCAACCACATCTGGTACTGGGACTCCGCCAACGTCACGCTCAACGGCACGGGCGTCAACGGGACGGTCATCATCCGTGGCAACGCCACCATGCTCGGCAGCGACTACTACGGCACCAACCCGGCCCAGACCGTGAACATGCGCGTGCCCGCCGACGCCTGGATCGAATACCAGAAGATCGACACCACCTCGAAGAACCAGTACCCGGGCGACATCGGCAACCGCTCCTCCAACAACTACTACGTCCTGGGCACCAACTCCACGGCCGAAGGCTCTCCCGTCGGCAGCGACCTGGGCTTCAAGGGTTTCCTCTACGTCGGCGGCAACATCGACTTCTCCGGCGGCGACGCCGACGTTCACGGCGCCGTGTGGGTGGTCGGCAACTGGAACGCCAGCGGCAACACCGTCGTGTTCTACGACGACACGCTCTCGTTGCCCATGCTCAACGTGGTGCTGGTGCGCAAGTCCTGGAAAGAAGTCAGCCCGAGCGCCAAAGCCTGGCCGTGACGCGCCCGGGCCGCCGCGCGGCCGAAGCCGCTTTGCTGACCGCGGGCGCCGCGGCCGCGCTCGCCGTCGCGTTGGGCCCCATCGTCAATCCGGACCTGCCTTGGCACATAGCGGCCGGGCGCTGGATGGCGGAGAACGGGCGCGTGCCGCGCGTGGACTTCCTGTCCTGGACCATGGCCGGCCGGCCGTGGCTGGACTTCGAGTGGGCGACCCAGCTTCTCTATTACGGGTTGTGGCGCGCGGGCGGCGACGCCGCGTTGTGGGCCTTCAAGAGCGCGCAGTTCGCCCTGCTGGCCGCGCAGTTCACCCTCCTGCTGCGCCAGTGGCGGCTCGGCGCCGTCTGGGTCGCCCTGGCGACGCCGGCTTTCCTGGCCGGCCTGTTCCCGTTCCTCGACGCGCGCCCCGAGGTGTTCTCGCTGCAGTTCGCGCTGCTGCAGCTTCATGCCCTGGAGCGGCGGCGCCTGGGGCTGCCGCTGCCCGGCGCGCGCGCGCCGCTGGCCGCGCACGCCGCGCTCTACGCCGCCTGGGCGAACCTCCACCCGGGTTTTCCCGTCGGCATCGGGCTGTGCGCGTGTTACGCGCTCGGCGAGTGGGCGCAGTCCGCGGACCGCCGCCGGCTGCCGACGCCGCTGGCCTGGGCCGCCGCGGGCCTGGCCGGCTCGGTGCTCAACCCCTACGGCCCGCGCCTCTACACCGTGTTCTTCGAGCATTGGAAGGACCTGGGCGCGCTGCGCGAGCTCGTCATCGAGTGGAGCGAGCCGGGCTTCCGCAACGCCTACCAGCGCGGTTATTGGGCGGCGCTGCTGTTATCCTTCGGCGGGTTCCTCTGGTCCATCGCGCGGGGCGCGCGCCTGCCGCTCGAACACGTGCTCCTTCTCCTCGTCTTCGCCGCGTTCGCCTCGCGCGCCTTCCGGACCACGGCCTATGCCGTGCTGCTTCTGTACCCGTTGGGCCTGCGCGCGTGGAGCGCGCTCGAGTCTCCGCCATGGTGGCGCCTCGCGCGGCCGTGGGCTCTGGCCGCCTCGGTCGTCGCCGGCTCATGGTGGGCCGGCGGGATCATGCGCGAGCAGGGCTTCCTTCGGGCCATCCACAGCCATCAACGCATCGCGCCGGAGCGTACCGCGGCGTTCCTCCTGCGTCACAAAGCCGAGCTCTCAGGCCTGAAGATGTTCAACAGCTACAACATGGGCGGCTACTTCGACCTGGCGCTCCACCCGCACTACCGCGTCTTCATGGATGGCCGCTATCTGTTCGCGGGACTGCTCGCGCGCACCGCGGCGTCGGAGGCGCATCCCGGCCGCTGGAAGGCGTTCATGAAGGAGATGGGAGTGGAGCTCGCGGTGCTCGAGAACAACGGCCACGTCGTGCGGGCGAGCCTCGGCGGCGAGGCCATCGTCCCGTGGAGGGCCTTCACCGCCTTCGCCATGCCGCGCTCGGAGTGGGCGCTCGTCTACTGGGACTCGGAGTCGCTGGTGATGGTGCGCCGCGACAAGGCGCCCGTGGTCTGGCTCGCGCGCCACGAGTACCGGCTGCTGCGCCCGCGCGACCTGCGCCACTTGGGGCTGCGGCTCGTCTCCGGGGAGCTGCGCGAGGCCGAGGTCGTCGCCGAGATCGAGCGTTACCGCCGTGAGATCGGCGACTTCCGCGAGACCTACACGCTCGATGAGTGGCTGCGCGCCTTCCGCCGGGGGCTGGCGGCCGCCGAGCCGAAGCCTTGACGACCGCCGGCGGCGGGCGTCCGGCCGCGCGGGCTCATCGCAGGCAGCGCCGCACGGCGGCGACGACGGCCGCGTCGGGGACGTCGTCGAGGCAGGGGACGGGACGCGAGCAGTTGGCCGCGTAGAAACACGAGCAGCCGGTGGGCGGCGTGAGCGTCGAGCTGCCGGGCGCGAGGTCGAGCTCCTGCGCGCAAGTCGGTCCCACCAGGCACGCGACGGGCACGCCCACCGCGGCGGCGACGTGCGCGGCGAGACTGTCGGTGGTGACGAGCGCGTCGCAGAGCTCCACGACGCCGGCGAACGAGCGCAGCGGGAGGCGCGGGTGGGTCACGATGGGCAAGGAGGGGTCGCGCCGCAGCGCGGTCTCGGCGATGAGCGCGTTGCGCTCGGCCTCGGCGTCGTCTTTTCTGCCGATGAGCAGGAGCGGGCCGCCGAACGCGGCGCGCAGGGCGAGGAGCAGGCGCGCGGCCTTCTCCACCGACAGCTGCTTGCCCGGCCAACGCGCGCCCGCGCCCGGGTTGAGACCCAGGACCGGGCCGCGGCCCCGTAGGAGACGGCGTCCGGCCAGGCGGCGCGCGGCCGCGCGGTCGCGCGCCGTCAGCCGCAGCGCGGGGACGGGGCGCTCGCGCGGCGCGAGGCCGAGGAGCTTCAGCCAGATTCCGGCGTAGGTGTCGCGGTTGGCCTTCTTCACGGCGTCGGCCGCGGCGTGGCCGCCGTCCGCGTCGCGGTGGAGCAGGCTCATGTCGTAGTAACGCGCGCTCGAAGGCGTGTAGCCCAGGCGTCCGCCTTCGTCGCGCACGCCCAGCAGCTCGCCGCGGCACGCCGCGGCCGCGACGGCCGCCGCGGCGGGGTGCTCCTCGAGGCTCAACACGAGGTCGAAGCGTCCGGCGAGGCGCGCTTTCATCGCCGCGACGGCCGTAGGGTCGTCGAGGCGCAGGCCCAACGCCGCGGCGAGCCGGGGCGTGGCGCGCAGCAGGGGCAGGGCGGCGGGGCTGGTGAGGAAGGTCACGCGCGCGCCGGAGTCGGCCAGCGGCCGCACGAGGCTGTTCGTGCGCAGCGCGTCGCCAAGGGCCTCGAACTTGACGATGAGGACGGTCCGGGGAACTCCCTTTTTCAAGGGCGCTATTGTAGCACTCCGTTCACGAGCAGGTCGCCCGGCCGCAGCCCCCGTCTCCGAGGTTGAGCACCTGGCGCCCCTTGCAGCCGTCGCGGTACACCGTCACGCCCTTGCAACCGAGCTCGTAGGCCAGCAGATAGGCGCGGCGGACGTCGTCCGTCGTCGCGTCCGCCCGGAGGTTGACGGTTTTGGAGACGCCGTTGTCCGTGTGCCGCTGGAAAGCGGCCTGCATGCGCACGTGGGCCTCGACGGGAATCTCATGGGCGCACACGAGGACGCTCTCGCGCCCGGCCGCGGCCGCTCCGGTGATGAGGGGGGACTCCTCGCGATAGATATCGGCCTCATCGGGGACGCGGCCCGCGGCCGCGGCCTCGAGGGCGCGGGCGTTGTAGCGCGTGTAGGACAGGGCGAAAAACGGCTCGATGCCGCCGCCCTGGAGGCCGGCGGCGATGGCGATGGTGCCGGTGGGCGCGACGGTCGTGCGGGCGCAATGCCGCGGGCGGAGCTCGACGCCGCGGAAGTGAGGCGACGCCGGGTCGTAGACCGAGCCGGACCAGTTGGGGAAAACCCCGCGTTCGCGGGCCAACGCGACCGACGCGTCGCGCGCGGCGTCGTTGACGCACGCCATGACGCGTTCGGCCAGTTCGAGGGCCTCGGGCGCGTCGTAACGCACGCCGCAAAGGGCCAGCGCCTCGGCCCAGCCCATGACACCCAGCCCGACGCGCCGGTTGCCCTTGGCCAGGGCCTCGCACTCCGCGAGGGGGTAGTCGTTGACCTCGATGGCGTCGTCGAGGAAACGCAGCGACTCCGCCGCCGCCACGCGCAGGCGCGCGAAGTCGAAGGCGGCGCGGAAGGGCTCGCCGGCGACGAAGCGGGCGAGGTTGAGCGAGCCCAGGTTGCACGGCTCCCAGGGCAGCAGCGGCTGCTCGCCGCAGGGGTTGGTCGCCTCGATGTCCCCGAGCGCGGGCGTCGGATTGGAGCCCGAGGCGTTGATGCGGTCGAGAACGACGAGACCGGGGTCGCCCGTCGCCCACGCGCACTCCACCATCGCGTCGAACACGGCGCGGGCGCGCACCCGGCCGGTTGGCCGGCCGTCGCGCGGGTCGCGCAGGTCGTAGGACGCGTCCTCGGCGACGGCGCGCATGAAGGCGGCGTCCACGCCGACGGACAAGTTGAAGTTCTCCAGCGCGCCCGGTTCACGCTTGAGCCGGATGAAGTCCAGGACCTCGGGGTGGTCGCAGCGCAGCACCGCCATGTTGGCGCCGCGCCGCGTGCCGCCCTGCTTGATGGTCGCCGTCAGGGCGTCGAAGAGCTTCAGGAACGACAAGGCGCCCGACGCCGCTCCGGAGGTGCCGCGAACCGCCGCGCCCGCCGGGCGCAGGCGCGAGAAGGAGAACCCCGTCCCGCCGCCGGACTTCTGGATGGCGGCGGCGGCGGAGGCGGCCATCATGATGCCGTCGAGCGAGTCGGGCACCGGCAGGACGAAACACGCCGAGAGCTGCTGCAGGGGGCGGCCCGCGTTCATGAGCGTGGGCGAATTGGGCAGGAAGTCCCAACGCGCCATCAGCCCGTAGAACCGGCCGGCCCAGGCGTCGCGCGCCGCGGCCGCCTCCGGGACGCGGCGGCAGGCCGACTCGGCGTTGGCCAGCAGCCGGGAGAAGTTGGCGTGCCGGGCCTCCTCGCCGTCGAGGCCGGGGTGCAGCAGGCGCATGCCGCGCTCCTCGCGGAAGCTGACGCCCGTGAAGACGCCCCAGGAGGCCGCGCGGGGGTCGAGCAGGACCTCGGCGAGCGCGACGTTGCCGGCCACGCGCTCCAGCCACGCCGCGGGGGAGGGGTCGTCCCGGAGGTATTTGTCCCGGATGACCTTCTCCTGGTTGGAGGTGAGGCGGGGCTCGATAGGCGGCATCTCCTTCTATAAGTGTAGCCCCGGGACCCAGGCGACGCCAGGGCGTAAGGCCCAGGCGCGGCGCGTGAAATCGACTACACTGTAGGGGTGCCGATGGGACTCTTCGCCATCTTGACCTGGGCCGTCGCCGCTTTCGGCGCCACCGCCGACGCGCCTCGCCCCGTCCTGGCGCCGCGCGCGGCGCCCCG
>JANRKA010000190.1:0-15455 GCA_033875325.1 Elusimicrobiota bacterium
CTCGCGCCAGGCGGTCAGCGCCGGCAAGGGCGAGACCTCGGCCCAGGCCGCGAGCCAGGCCTTCGACAACAACTCCGGCGCGGGCAACGTCATCTCCGGCCCCGGCGTGGGCGCGGGCACCGGCGGCGCGGGCGTGGACGCCGGCGGCTCGGTCAACCCGGACAGCGGCGGCTCTGCCATCAATCCTGACTCTGACACGGCCAACGTGTCCACACCGAAAGGCAAGAATGTAACGAAATATCAAGGACTTGTGAATGCTGCCATCTTGCTGCTTGGTGTTATCGCGATTCTTTCCATCATCGCGGCGGCCTTCCGCAATACGGGCATTGGCGCCTGGATTGCGGAATACTTCGCCTGGATTATGGGCATCCTTGGCGCAATGGTGGCAATGCTCGGCGTCGCCATAATCGCTCAGGGTGAAACTGTCATCGGTGGTATTTATACCGCGTCCGGTGCATTCGTGACGGCCACCGCTCTTGCGTTCGGATTCGAGTTGCTTGGATCCGCGCCGGCGGTTCCCACATATGCTGCAGCCGCTGCTATCGCGTCTGCGGTCGGAATGTTGGGAGGCTCGATGTTCGGTGGGAAGGGCAGCTCGGGCTCGATGAACTGAGGTAAACGACCATGGCCAACGACAAGGATCTCGAAGGCGTCAACGACGGGGCGCCGGCGGTGGACATACCGGACCTCAAGCGCAAGGAGAAGGAGCGCAAGAAGGCCGGCGCGGCCTGGGGCTCGGCCAAGCCCGGCGGTTCTCCTTTCGGCGGCGCCACGGGCGGGTCCGCGGCGGCGGCGCGTTCGGCGGCCAGCGCGGCGTCTTCGGCGGCGGGCACGGCGGCGGGCGTCGGTTCGCCGGCGGCTTTTTCGGGTCTCTCGGCGTGGCTGAACGCGATGATCGCCACCACGATGGGCAAGGCTTTGTTCGGTTTGGGCGCGCTGCTCATGGTGGGCGGCGCGGGGCTGGTGGGCCTGGCGATGCTGCGCGGCGGCGGGGCGGACGGCACGATGCTGCCCAACCTCGGCGGGCTCAGCTCCTCCCTTAAGATAGACCGGGCCGGCGGCGATCGCACGGCCATCACCGGCAAGGGCGACATCCGCTTCGACCCGCTCGCGGCTCAGGCGGCCAAGAAAGAGGAAGCCAAGCCTGAGGAGAAGACGGAGGAGGCTCCCGCCGACACCATGGAGCCCGGCACCATCGACGAGACGCACGCCGGCGCGGCCGCGGCCAAGGACAAACTCGCGCACAACCTCAGCGGGGCCAAGCTCACCTCCGACCTCGGCGGGGGCTTCGGCAACAAGAACATCTTCGCGGGCGGCAACCCCAACGCGCCCAAGTTCAACACCGGCCTGGCGAACTCGAAGCTGAGCATCCCCAAGGCCGCCGACGGCAAACTCGGCGCCATGAAGCGCGGCGGCCGCACCGCTCGCGCGTCCCGCATGGCCACCAACCGCGCCAAGACGCAGCGCGCCTTCGGCCAGCTCAAGGTCGCGCGCGGCATGTCCGCCATCGGCGCGGGTTCCAACAGCGCGGAGGGCGCCAGCCGCGCGGCCTCCGACGCCTTCGACCAGACCGGCAGCAACGGCGGCGAGCTCGACGCGCCCGGTGGCGTCGGCATGGGCGACACGCCTGCCGGCGTGGGCACCGGCGCGCCCGACCTCACCTCGGTGCCCGACGTGCAGACGCCCAACGCGGTGCAGGGCGACCCGCGCCTGGACCAGGCCTTCAAGAACATCGAGAAGATGGCCGCGCAGGCCGGCAAGATGAAGATGATGGGCATGATGCTGATGGTCATCGGCGCGGCCCTCATCGCCATCGGCGCGACCTTGACCTTCTTCGGCATCGGCGGCATCCTCATCGCCCTGGGCCTCGTGCTCATCGGCATCGGCGCCATGCTCATGCAGCAGGCCGCCCAGATGGCCGCGATGGCCAAGCAGATGGGTTCGGCGCTCGCGGGCCAATACGGGTTGGGCACTTATCAGGAGCAGGCGGTCAACGACTGCACCGACCAGGCCCTGGCCAACGGCGGCACGGGCTGCAGCCGCGAGACCTACCAGCCGGCGCAGACCACGGTCCAGCAGGACGTCGCCGCGGAGCGCGACACCCCCGTCACCATGGAAGGCAACGGCGGGCCGGTGCCCTAAAACGGGCTTTTATTGAAAATCGGTAAAAGGCGGCAGGACGCATTGACAGTGATATGAGACGGGGCTACACTGACGCGGACGGGCGAAAACAACGATATGGCCACTAAATTCTTCGACCGGAACAAGAAAAAGAGCCTTCTGGGCCTTATTCTGCTTTGGATCAAGGAGAACAGGACGCTGTCGGCGCTCCTGCTGCTCGTGGCCTTGTCGTCGTTCCTGTTCGTGGCGCCCGCCGCGACCTTGATGAACCTGCCCGGCGGCACCAAACTCGTCGCGGGCATCGCGTGGGTCGCGTCGCGCATGGGCGTGGACACCTCGAAGTGGGGCTTCTTCGTCAAAGGCGGGGCCCGCTCCTACGACGACTTCATCGCCGCCTTGCGCCAGGCCAAGGAGTCCGGCTCGCGGCCCGTCGGCTGGGGGCCGTTCTTCGGCAAACCCGCCGAGGGCGCGGGACCGAGCTCTCTGGACATGGTCAAGGGCCGCCGTCAGGACCTGGAGGGCGGCGGCTACCCGCACGGCAAGCTGCCCGAGGGCAAGGATGTCGCCGGCATCCTCACGCCCGAGGACTCCAAGGACGCGGAGTCCGGCGTGACCATCGACGACGCTTTGCTCGCCCAGCAGCGCGGCGGCCTGGTGCGCGACGCCAACGCGGGCGGCTTCGCCCCCGGGGCGCGCGACCTGCTGGGCTTCGCCGGCCGCGCCGACGCGCTCAACTCCGCCGGCATGTCCGTCGGCGCGGGCGCCTACGCGGGCAAAGGCATGTTCGGCGACGGCACCGGCGCGGGCACCCGCCCCGGCGACAACATCCGCGGCGCCTTGGCCACGACCGACCCGGGCTCCGTCCCGCGCGGCCGCATCCAGGGCGGCACGCAGGGCCGCCTCTCCCAGTCCCGCGCCGCGGCGATGAGCGCGCGCGTGCAGCGCGGCATCTCCGCGCGCTCGGTCAACAGCCATCGCGCCTTCGCCCAGCTGGCCGACGGCCGCGGCCGCGCGGCCATCGCGACGACGCCCAACTGCGTGCCCCCGGGCTGCCCCGGCGAGTTCGCCACCGCCAACACCGGCGCGGTCTACGACGGCAACCGCATCACCGGCGCCAACACCGACATCCTCAACGCGCCCGAGATCGACGGCACCTCGCCCTCCATCCCCGACAGCAGCGTCGCCGACGGCTACATGCGCGACGCCGCGCAGATGGAGGCCGACGCCAAGAAGTGCCGCGACCTCGACGAGCAGTACCGCGACAGCGAGAACAACGCCATGGCGCAGATGCAGGCGGAGTCCGACCGTTTCGAGCAGATGGGCTGCGGCAGCGGAGGCTGCAGCAAGAGCAAGGCCAAGCGCTGCAAGGCGCAGGGCAACCGCATCAAGCAGGCGTGCCGCGACTACGCCCGCATCCGCAACGAACACACCAACGCGTGCCCGCTGACGGCCGGCAAGGGTCAGGAGATGACCTGCGACGACCGCGGCGGCCCCAACGATAAAGGCGTTCAGAGCCAGGACGGCGCCCACGCCGTCAGCCAATAAAGGAGCATGATATGGAGCAGCCCAAGATCCCGACGCTCAAGGACGCGCAGAAGCCCCAGGTGAAGATCAAGGGGCTGGCCGCGGGCCTGTCCCTCATCGACCGCCTGAAGACCTTCAAGAAGAAGGACCTGGCCTTCATCCTGGCCGGCTTGGGCACCCTCTTCATGGCGCCCCTGGCCGAGCACTTCATGATGGCCCCCGAGAGCGGCGACGGCACCATGACCCAGGGCTGGGGCGGCAAAGGCGGCTCCAACCTGTTCGGCTCCGGCTCCAGCCCCTACGAGAGCGGCATCACCGGCCTGGCGCCGGGCGGCGCCATCGGCGGCGGCGGCGACGTCATCACGCCCTTGAACGTGCGCGACCCCTCCGCCCTCGTGATGAGCCCCGGCGCGCAGCAGCAGCCTCCGGCGGGCTCCATGGCGCCCCCCGTGGCCCCTCCGTCTTCGAGCAAGGAGCCCGACCTCAAGGACGCGCTCGCCAACGCGGCCGCTCGCGCGGCCGGCGCGGCCACGCGCAAGGCGGCCCTGCCCGTGCCCAAACCCGGCATCACCGGCTCCGGCCTGCGCGGCCTGGGCGCGGTGTCCGGCGGCTCCAGCGCCGGCGCGGGCCTGGCCCCCATCAGCGCCCAGAACGCGCCCAACCGCGCGGCGGGCAGCAACTCCCTGTCCAACGTCCGTCCCCTGTCCAATTATAAGGGGGTGGCGCGCGGTCCGGGCTCGGGCTCCAGCGGCGACGCGCTCAAGCGCGCGGCCGGCAACGCGGCCGACATCTTCAACCGCGGCGGCGGCTCCGCGGCGGGCAACCTCGAGACCGCGGCGGCCCAGCAGATTCCCAGCGGCTCCGCCTTCGGCGGCGCGGGCGGCGGCGGCGCGGGCGGTTCCGACAAGGGCCCCGGCGGCAACAACAACGGCGGCTCCAAGTCCGTCGGCGAGTCCCTCGACTTCCTGCGCCAGAAGCAGGAGATGGAGAAGGCCATCGACCTGAAGTGGAAGATGAAGGAGAAGCGGGCCATGTTCCCGCTCGAGCTCGGCCAGGAGGCCGCCAAAACCGCCGTCATGAAGGGCGTCGTCGAGCCCCTCGCGGGCGGGTTCGGCGAGCTGTTGAAGGGCACCTTCGGGCCCTCCTCTACCGCCGGTTGGTCGTGTCAGGGCCTCGCGTCGGCGATTCCCAACTCGCAGGTCGCCGTCGACCAGACCAAGTGCGCGGGCAAGACCTATTACCTCGAATCGCAGCCTGACGGGAGCCTTTCGATGAAGCGCTGCGGCGCCGGCGACGGCCAAGGCGGCATCGGCACTCCGGTCGGCTCGCGCTGCCGCCCCGTCGCGTCCGGCGCCACCGGCAGTGACACGGCGGCCGGCCCCGAGTCCGGCGGCTTGACCGGCGCGCAGCCGCCGGTGGCGGCTGAGACGGGCACGGGGCGTCAGAACTTGGCGCAGGTCTGCGGTACCATGACCTTCGGCAGCCTCAGCGGCACCGACCTCACGGCCGCGCGCACGCTCAAGCGGCAGTCCGGTGCCGTGTTGACCGGCTACAACAGCCTCGTCGGCGGCGCGGCCGGCTGCGACGCCACCGCGGTGGACGCGGGCATGAGCGTCGTCGGACGGCACACCGTGGCCAATGCCAAGATGACCGCGGCTCTGCAAAAGCTCGGCCAGGCGGTCGCGCCTCAGGGCGGCGCGGCTGTCGCGGCTTACCAGATACCGCCCGAGGTCGCGGAGGCGCGCTCGGCTTTGGCTGAAGCCAAGACCAAACTCGACGCCGCTCGCGCAGCGTTGACGACGGCCATCGACGGGACGACCCCGGAGACGTATTTCGGCGCGACCCGCCAGTGGGCTTTCAGCGAGCCTCGCAATTGGGATGCCGCGGCCACCGCCGCCTATCGGCCGGCCGTGACCGAGCTCGATAGTCGGACGCGGGCGCATCAGACCCTCACCGAGGCGATGGCGGGCCTTGAACTCGCCGCGACGGCGCAGGGCGGCACGACCCCCAAGGTCGTGTCGTTGGTCCGGGCGCAAGCGGCCGCGCAGAGCGCGTTGGACAACATCGAGAGCGCGGCCAACCGCGACGCGTCGTTCCGCACTCTGGCCGAGACGAAGACGGAGGCGAACACCGCCGTCGGTCGCCCTCTGCCTCAGTTGACGACTTATCAGAGCGCGGAGTTCGTCGGGCAGGCGCAGACGGTCAACGGCGTGTTGGTCTCCGCCAACGGCAACGTGGCGACGGCCGAGACGGCTCTGATCGCGGCCCGGGACGCGCATAGGGCGTGGACCGAAGCCGGCTCCCCGGCTGAAGGACGCGCCGCCGTGGAGACGGCCATCCAGCAGGCCGGGACCGCCGTCCAGACGCTCACTCGCGCCGTGATCGGAAGCGAGCGGGTCGCTCCGAGCGAGGGCGTCGCGGAGCAGCCCGCGCAGCCCGGCGCGCGTGGGCAAGAGGGCACTTTCCGCCAAGGCATCGAGACGAAGTTGGGGACGCTCAACCAGCAGGGTCAGGCGGCGCCCGCGCCCGCCGCAGCGGCGACAGCCGCGCCTCTTGCGCAGCCCGCGGCCGCGGGTGGAGACATGAGCGCGATGGGACACGACTAGGTCTTTGGACCCATGCCGGATGGAGGCTGCTGAGGCATAATCAGGCTTAGACGCAACTGGAGAACGCCATGAACCCCCGATATCCCATCATGGCGGCCTTGCTGGCCGCGTCCCTGGGGAGACTCTCCCTGGGGACGTCGCACGCGACGCCGCAGCCGGCCGCCGGAGTGGACTGCTCCCGGCCCAACGCGCAGGAGACGGTCGTCGTCAACATCCTCGCGTTCAAGATCGCCTGCGAGGAGCCCATGAAGACGCGCGTGGGCGAGCGGCTCGGGGATTTTGTGATGTCGCGCGACGACCGCGGGCCGCGCTATGTGGCGGCCGACATCGCCGACAACGAGGGCCATGTCCGCGACCTTCGCGGCACGGTCGCGCAATGGGCGGGGCGCGCCACGCCCGCCGAAGTGGCCCACCTCTACTATGTGGTCGGCGACGCGAACCCCGCTCCGTCCATCGCCTCCGACGCCGCGTTGGCCGGACGCCTGCGCCCCTCCGACGCGGCCGACGACTGGCGGCGCTCCTTGCCCGCCTATCTGGCCGACGGCTACGAGCGCGCCGACCGCACCCGCGTGGCGCCTTGGCGCTCGGCCGCCGGCGAGGGCCGCATCGCCCGCGTCGGCTTCGTGGACGACACGGGCCTGTTCCTGGCGCACGCCGCCGCCGCCGCGCGGCGCGTCATCGAGGCGGGCATGGCGGAGCGTTCGCTGAACCTCACTCAGGAGGAACTGCGCAACCGCGTCGCGGCGGGCGACAGCCCGATCGCCGTCCCCGTCGGTCCGGGGGCGGGCGGCGTGACCCTCGCGCCCAACCCCGACGCGGAGCTGTACCGCCGCGGCGGCGTGGAGGTGCCCGTCACGGGCCCCGGCGGAACCTTCAACTACTACCTCAAGCGTGAGACGCAGCGTGACCCGGCCACCGGCGCGATGACGACCTATGTCGCCATCTACGACAACAACGTCCACCCGCCCTACATCCGCCGCGTGCCCATCACTCAGACGGGAGAGAACGCGGTCACTCACGCCCCCGGGCGCTGGAACCTCGTGCTCGACATCACCGGCGACCCGAGCGGCAACTTCACCATGAGGCTGCGCCATAAGAGCCAGCCGGCCGGCTCCGGCACGCAGACCTCCGCCAACGCGTTGTCCGAGGCGCTCTACACCCAGGCACGCCGTCTGGCGCGCGCCGAGGCGCAGCGGCAGAGCGGCGGCCGCGCGGCGCCCGACGCCGAGGCGACGGTCACCATCGGCGGGCAGCAGTATTATCCCCTCATCCAAGGCAGCGGCACCAACCGCACCGTCATCTTCCTGCCCCGCGAGCTCGCGGCGGACACCGGCGTCGCCCAGTGGATGCGCATGTTGCCCGCGTCCGTGGCCGTCATCGGCACTAAAAACGCCAACGGCCTCTTCGAGGCGGCGCCCGGCATCAAGCCGGACATGGGGCTCATCAACGGCCAACCTTACCACCTCGAGCTCATCGACGGCGCCTGGCGCGTCCGCGAGGGCGCCGGCGACCCGCCGCCGCGACCGGCGGCCGCGGCCGACGGGCCCGCGTCGGGCGGCCCCGCGAGCCCGGGACAGCTGGCCGACGCGTCCGGCTACACTTTGGCGCAGGACAACTTCTCCGCGGAGGCGCGCACTCGCGGCTACACCCTGCGCTCGGCGGCCAACAGCAACGGCGGCACCGACTACCTCGTGATGACCCCGGAGGGCTTCGTCCCGGGCAACCAGGTCGGCTTCGGCAACGTGAGGAACTTCCGCACCTTCTCCCACTATGTGACGTGGGAGGGAGCCGACGGCACCGCGCGTTATCTGGACATCTACCTGCCGGCCGAGCTGCCGCCCGCGAACGGCAACCCGGCGCGTCCGTATTTCCAGACCGTGGCGCTTTTCGAGGCGAACGCGCTGCGAAGCCTCCCGCGACTGGGCGGCGCGGCGGGGGACATGCTCTGGCTCAAGGACAACGACGTGTTGATGGACGCGCTCACCAACCGCCTGCGCTACAGCGAGAGCGACCGCGCGGCGGTCATGCGCAACCTCGCGACGCAGGTGACGGCGCCCGCGGAATACTCCATCGGCAGCGCCATCGCGGGGAACATCCAGATCACGCGTAAATCGGATGGGGCGCAGTACATCATCTGGCCGCGCGTGGAGCAGGTCCAGCGCACCGCGGGCGACAACCCGCCTGCCGCGGGCGCGGAAGGGTCCACGGCCGTTTCCCCGGCTTCCAACGTGGATGACGGCCCGTTCACCGCCGAAACCATGTTGCCGGGCAATCACCCGGCGACGCTGTACGACTCCGAAACCGGCAGCGTCGGGACCTCGGACGCCGTCATCTACGCGAAAACCACGACCGTGGCGGCCGAAAGGGAGTGGTACCTCGTCGTGAGGTACAAGGAGAGGCTGCCCGACGAGTCGACGCAGTCGCGCCGCTCGGCCAACATCCTGGTGTTCTCGGGGGGGGCCAACCGGTATCCCGCTCCCTCTGCCGATCGCATCGGCCTGCGCGGCTACAAGGACACGGTCGTCCCCGTCGGGTCCGCGTCGTTCATCGCGGCGAGGGGGCACACCGCCGAGCGCGGCGTGTGGTGTCTGCGGACCGCTCCAGTGGCGGCTGCCACGCCGGCCACGCGAGTCGGGCCCGTCTTGTGGTGGGGCATGCAGCCTGAAGAGGCGACCCGGATTTGCACCAACGAGCCGCTGTAAGGTCTTGATGGGACCCGGGACTTTGGGCCTACGGGGCCCGGGTCCCGGGTCCCTTATTTTATAGGGACTTTAGGCCCTGACAAGGGGGCCTGCGCGTGTTAAACTGGGATGGGTCCTCGACGGGCGCCCCCATGCCACGATTCCTGCGGAAAACCCTCGCGATAGTGTGCGCGGCGAGCCTCGTGCTCGCCGCCTTCCCGTCCATCCCCCGCGCCGAGGACGGCCTCGACCCTGCGGAGGCGATGAGGTTCTTCGAGAGGACCGGCGTCGTGAGCGGTCCCTCCGACGTGTTGCGCAGCTACCTCACCA
Source organism: Elusimicrobiota bacterium (assembly GCA_033875325.1). Classification (GTDB taxonomy): domain Bacteria; phylum Elusimicrobiota; class Elusimicrobia; order UBA1565; family UBA9628; genus GWA2-66-18. Next base: position 9,263 of record JANRKA010000190.1, read on the forward strand.
CGGGCAGTCGCCTGACGCCCATCGGCGTCGCGTTGTATCAGACCCTGCGCTCGCGCTACAACGCGGCCGAAGCCGTCACGGCCATGCGCCCTTCGTTCGACCGGCTGCGCCAGGCCGGCCCCTACAACGACGCCCAACGCGCGGCCACGGAGCGCACCATCGCGGCCTTCCGCGGGCGCTTCGGCGACATCACGGCGCGGGCCCAAGAGGCCGGCGGCGCCGAGGACACATTCCAGTGGGGCACCCTCACCGAGGCCTTGATGACCGGCCTCGCCACGGCCGAGCAGCAAGGCGAGCCCCAGTACCAGCAGGTCGCGCTGGCGGACGGCTCAGGCACCGAGTTCTGGGACCCGCCCGACACCTGCCGGCGCAACCAGGAAGCCGCGCGCGCGCAGGCGAGGGCGCGCAACGTCCCCTACACGGACCCGGGCCTGCGCGACTGCCTGGCGTTCCGCATGAACCAGAACCGCGTCCTCACCTACAACCGCCAGCTGCGCGACAACCAGCGCATCATGAACGCGGACCGGCCGCGCCAGGTGCCGCTCATCCCGGAGACCGGCCACTACAACGTCGAGATGTTCCAGTACGGCTACTGGAAGCTCCGCAACCAATACGACGACATCCTGCAGTCGCTCAACGTGGAGAGCATGGTCCTCATGGCCTCCTTGATGGGCGAGCAGATCCGCGAGGTGCGTTATTACCTCGAACCGGGACTCAGGCAGCAGCTGGAGAACCGCGCCAAAACGCACTTCCGCCAGCACCGCGGCCGGCGCTGGTCCATCTACGACATCGTCCAGCAGCGCATGCGCGCCCGGCGCGGCTACCTGGAAGGCGCTTTGACCGCCATCGGGGAATATCAGTCCCGCATGAACGCCATCACCTCGGCCGAGAGCATCAGCAATGCCTTGGTCGATTCGTTGGGCAACAACGAGAAAGTCGCCATGCGCTGGCTGACCCTGGCCGTGTTGGCGACCCAGGAATACGCCGTGGCCACCCAACTGGAGGCCCTCGACCCCTCCTCCCCCGATTCCGTCATGGTGCGGGCCGCGTTGGAGGCGTCCCCGTTCTCGCAGGGGCTGCGCGACCGTTACGGCGAGCAGTCCGTCGTGATGCGCGACCGCATGTTGGCCGTGCGGCGGGTGCTGCAGGGAGTGCGCGCCGCCCTGCTCTCGCCCGATTACATGGCCAACCTCGACATGATCCAGGCCGGCTTGTCCTCGGCGCAGCGGGAGCTGACCGAGGTCAGCGCCGATTATTCCATCTACGTCGAGGCGCCCTCCTCGGCGTACTCCGCCGCCACGGAGTCGGGACAGAACTGGTTCAGCAACGGCCAGCTCCACGCGCCGTGGGGTGAAGGCTGGAACGTGGGCAATTGGGGCGTGGGCGTGTTCGCCTCCGTGAGCGAGACTTTCGGTTTCGAGCACGGCGCCAACGTCAGGCGGGTCGGGGAGCAGGTGCCGCAGTACGACTGCATCGCCCGCGCCGTCGCCGGGGAGCGCCGGCTGCCCACGCACTGCGTGCTGCCGTTGACCCGGGGCCTGCACAACCCCGCCGTCGTCATCACGGCCAACAGCAGCTGGGCCGACGTCGCGCGGCTGGCCGCCACCCTCGGGCCGGAGCATTGCCTCTCGCAGGTCGTCAACCGCGGCGGGATGGCCGCCGCGCGTTGTCTGACCATCGCGATGAACCCGGACGCGGCGCGGCGCTTCCAGGAGGTCCGGCTCACCGGGGGCGGGGACACCACCGTCACCGACCCCCTGCGCATCGCTTCGTCGCTGCGCGTCAATCGTGAGCAGATCGCGAGCGTGGCGAAAGTCAACAGCTGGGTGCGCGCCGGGACTTCGTTCGTGACCTGGACCGTGGCGCTGGCGTTGGCCGCCCCGTTGGCGGGCTGGGTGTTGAGGGGCGCGGTGGGCGCGCTCTCGCGCGTGCCGGTCCTGTCGGAGCCGCTGCTGCATTTCGAGTCGCGCCTGCTCAGCGTCAAGGTGGCGCCGGAGTTCCTCGGGAGCAGCAACCCGGCCATGCGGGCCCTGGGCGCGTTCGGCTGGCGCACGGCGAGCATCGGCGGCCGCCAGGCGGTGTTCACGGGTTTCTCCGGCGGGGTGTCGGCCGGCATGACGAGCATCCAGCATCAGTGGATGGGGGCGGATTCTCCGTTCGAGAACGCCGCGGACGCGGCGTGGCAGGGTTTCGAGGGCGGCGTCATCTGGTCGAACGATTCCTTCCACCCGATGCTGGGTTACATCGGCATGCCGTCGTCCGCCTTCAGGGGCATGGGCGCGGTCTCCTCGGGCGTCGAATCCGTCGCGATGAGAGGCGTCACGGGCAACGTCGCGGCGTTGGTCGACGTCGCGTCTCGAGGCATTTTCCGGCGCGCGATCTTCTTCGGCGAGACCAGCGTGATGAGCCAGGCGAGCCGGTTCCTCGCCCCCGCGTTCACCCAGACGGGCGCCGCCTTGACGCGGGTCCTGCCGCCGTTCGTCGTCACGGCCGGCCGCGCGGTGGGGGGCGTCGCGAGCTTCACGGTCGCGTCCGCCGACCAGTTGGCGAAATACGTGCTCCTGAGCAAGGCCGTCGGCTACGCGGCGCGTGAGTTGACCTACAACGGCGGTCTGGAGGGCTCCGTGCTGCCCGCGGCGGAGGGCGAGACGGAGGAGATGCGGCTCGACCGCGAGGCGCTGGAGACCGAGCGGCGCATCAAGACCGCCACGGCGGCCGGCCACTCGTGGGAAGCGTCGCCCATCTGGCTGCTCATGCCCGTCGCCCCGGCGCAGCAGATGCTCGCGGCGAACCAGCACCGGCGGGCCATGGAGACGGTCAAACTCTACGCCGAACGCGACGCCACCGGCAGGAGCCGCATCGCGGAGATCGCGAACCTGACGGACGAAGCCATCGTGCAGATCCCCGGCGGGCGCATCAAGGTGCCGCTGGCGCAGACCGTCTTCGAGCTGGCTTTCAAGACCGAGCAGAACAGCGCCAACGTCCGCATGACCCCCGCGGCGCGCATGGAGGCCATCCGTCTGGCCGTCGACGAGGCGGCCGGCGTCGTGAAGGAGAACTACCGGGGCGTCAACCCCAAGGTTTTCTACGACATCACGAGGATGACCGAGTCCTCGCCGCCGCTGCGCAACGGGCTGCGGGTCAACGAAGAGGTCATCGCGGTCGCCCGCGAGAAGATGGCGCGGACCTTCATCGAGAACCCGGAGCTGACGCGGCGTTTCTTCAACACGCCGGACGGCCAGCTCGTCGAGGGCTTCGGCCTCAAGACCTACTTCGAGCGCTACGAGGTCGCGCGGGCCCTGCGCACGGCCAGCCGGAACCTGGAAGGCGTCTCGGTCCCGCGCGAGATCCTGGACCTCATCGAGCCGGTCAACAAACGCGCGGTGGATTCCGCCGGCCTCACCCGGCCGTTCGCCGAGACGTTCGCCAAGAGGGTCCATGAATTCCGGTCGCGAAGGGGGCTTTTCGGCCGCGTTCCCGGCAAGAAGTCCCAGGCCGTCGCGGAAGAGGCGCTGTTCCTGGCGGAATCAGTGGCGCGCTGGAGGGAGGGCAAACACCCGCTGCGCGACCCCAACGCCATCGAGGCGGACCTGGCGGTCTTCACGCCGGAGCAGATCGCCGTCGCCATCAAGGACTACAACCGGCTGCTGGACCTGTGGGGCGCGCGCCTGAAGGCCCGGCTCAACCGGGGGCAGCTCGCCGCCGACGAGTTCGCCCTGTTCGACGACCTGCTCAACCTCGTGCGCGCCGAGGAGCGGCGCTTCAACAGCTACAACAACGTGGAGACGGTCAAGGCCATCCGCGAGGAGCTCATGTCGTCGTTGCGCAACCAATACGCGAGCCGGCCGCACATCCAGGAGATCCTGAACGCCTGGGACAAGATCTACGGCGCGCACACCTTCCCGTCGAGCGGCCGCGTCTCCCAGCCGGGCGTGAAGGGCCCCTGGGAACAGACCGTCGCCAAGATGGAGGAGGTCCTCCAGAAGAACACGCGGGTCACGGAAGCCGAGCGCACGTCGCTCCTGCGCCATCTCACGGAGATGCGCGGGGCGTCCTGGGCCATCAAGGACAAGTCCGGCAACGCGCTGCCGGGCTGGCGCCCCGAGCAGTTCGAGGCCCTCATCACGACCTTGGCGATGTACGTGGAGGAGGGGCAGGGCGGGCGCGAAGTGCAGATCTTCCAAATGCTCAAGACCGGCGGCGGCAAGACCTTGCTCAATTTCGAGGGGCTCCTGCCCCTCGTCGAGGCCGACGCCGCGATCCGCGGCTTGAAGGTCTTGTTCCTCACCGTGTCCAAGGGTCTCGAGGCGCAGGCGAAGAACGACTTCACCTCTTACGGCACGGAATCGAAGATCGAGTTCAACACCTACGAGGGGCTCAAGGGAGAGATCGTCGAGGGCAAGATGGCGGGCCGCAACTCCCGCCGCAAGTACTGGATCCTCGGCGACGAGCTCGACGGCGCCGCGCTGCAGCCGGCGACCACCGTCGGCGAGCAGATCGGCAGCCTCACGCGGACCTCGAGCTCCCACCGCCGCCACGAGGAGATCGACCTGACGATCGAAGCGCGCATCCAGGCCCGGGACGCCGCCTTGATGACCGGCCTCGCCCAGGAGGCGCGGCAGGTGCGCCTCGAAGCCCAGCGCATCGACGCGGCCGACGTGGCGCCCATCGTCCGCGCGGCCGATGATCTGGTGCAGGCGACCGAGAAGCTGCGTCGCGCCGTCGGGCCCGAGCCGGTCGCCGAAGCGCGCGCGGACGTCGCGACGGCCCTGCGGCGTCTGCGCGAGTCCACCGCCGACCTCGGCGCCACGGCCGGCGATTCGCTCCAAGCGGTGAGGCGCTCCATGACGGAGATCGAGCGCCTGACCTCGAGCCCTCCGTCTCCGGCCGTAGATAGGAACCTGGTGCGCGACGTGTGGCGTTTCGTCAGCCGGCAGGCGAACCTCTCGCAGTTGACGGGCAGCGAGACCTCCGTCATCGCATCCGTGCGCGCCGCGCGCGCGCGGCGCATGGCCGGAGAGCGCAACATGGAGAGGCGGCACGACGAGATCCAAGCCGCGGAGCTGGAGAACGCGCAGGCGCGCGCGGAGATCGAAGTCGTGAGGCAGGAGACCGCGCAGGCGAACCGCTTCGAGACGGCGGAGCCGGGCGTGACCTTGGTCAAGGTCGCCGAGCGGAGCGCGGCGCCCGGCCAGTCGATGACCCCGGCGACCTGGCAGCCCATCCGCGGCCCGACCCGTCCCGGAGAGGTCCTGATGTCGGCCCGGACGCTGAGCGAGCGCGGCGCGAACCGGGTGCAGCGTCTCGAGCAGGAGATCGCCCGGCGCGACGCCGTCATCGCGGTCAAACGGCAGGAGCTGAGCGTGCTCGAGGCGGAGACCAGCATCGCGTCGCGCTTCGAGTCGGTGGACGCCGGCGCGCGCATCGTCAACCTCGCGGAGCGGGTGGTCGCGCTGGAGGGCCGGGCGGGCCTCAAACCCGGATCGCGCCCTGGCCACGCCGAGCCCATGCTCAATCTCGCGGTGCGCGAGATGACGGCTTTGCGCGAGAAGTTGACGCCGGCGCAGCGGCGTTCACATGACGAGCACCTGGCGCTGCGACGGAAGATGCGGGAAGCGGACGAGGCCGTCAAGGCGGCCCAAGAAGCGCGCGACCGCAACCCGTCCGACCCCCAGTTGGAGCGCGCGCGTCAAGCCCGCATCAGCGAGCGAGAGACCCTGCGCACCCGGGCCATCTCGAAGGTGACCGAGCTCACCGGATACTCGGACGGCGCCTCCCGGCCCCTGTTGCGGCTGGGCGTGGCGCGCGAGCAGCTGGCGTCGGCCCGCGCGCGGCTGGAGGCGGCGCCTGCGCGCAGCCCGGAGCGCGCCCAAGCCGCGCGCGAGATCGCCCAATTGAGCGATGAAGTCTCGACCATGACCGGCCAGGCGCTGCGGCAGATACGCGAGGTCTCGCGTGAAGTGGGCGAGGAGATCGCCAAGTTGGTGCAGAAAGCCCCGTCCGGGTTCGAAGGCATGGCGCGGCGCATGCTGAGGATGCGGCGCGGCATCATGCGCGAATTCGGCTCGGACGTCAGCCCCATCGTGAGGGAGCTCGAAGTCATCCGCGAGCGCGCCGAGCCGTATTCCCGCGACCCGGAGCTGTTCAGCGAGAAGCCGGACGTGGCGGCGGCGGCGCTGCGGCGCCTGGAGCG
>JANRKA010000191.1:0-1963 GCA_033875325.1 Elusimicrobiota bacterium
CGCCGGCCAGAACTGGGGCAATCGCGCCTACTTCCCCCGCCACGAGCGCGAACTCGAACCTGCGGAAATCCTCGAAGCCTTCCTGGCGCAATTCTACGACGACAAGGACCCCCCAGCGCTCATCCTCACCTCCCATGAGCCGCCGGGCGGGGAACTGCTGGCGGAAGCGCTCTGCGTGAAGGCCGGCCACAAGGTGGAGTTGCGCTGCCCGCAACGGGGCGAGAAGCGCGACATCGTCGAGCAGGCCGTGTTCAACGCGCGCGAAGCGCTGGGGCGCAAGATGAGCGAGAGCTCGGCCCAGTCGAAGCTGCTGGCCGGCGTCTGCGAGGCCTTCGGCCTCGAGGCCATGCCCGAACGCATCGAGGTCTACGACAACAGCCACATCATGGGCACGAACGCGGTGGGCGGCATGATCGTGGCCGGCCCCGAGGGCTTCCAGAAGAGCCAGTACCGCAAGTTCAACATCAAGGGGGCCGAGATCACCCCCGGCGACGACTTCGGGATGATGAAGGAGGTGCTGCGCCGCCGCTTCGCCCGCCTGGTGAAGGAGGAGGAAGAGGGCCTCGCGCCCGACGACTCCGGCTTCGGCCGCCCCGACCTCGTCCTCGTCGACGGCGGCGCCGGCCAGCTGGCCGCGGCTCTGGAGATCATGGCGGACCTGGGCGTCGACGACATCCCCGTGGTGGGCGTCGCCAAGGGCCCCGACCGCGACGCCGGCCTGGAGCGCTTCTTCATCCCCGGCCGCGAGCCCTTCATGCTCGAGCCGAAGTCGCCGGTGCTCTACTACCTCCAGCGCCTGCGCGACGAAGCCCACCGCTTCGCGATCGGCTCCCACCGCACGCGGCGCGCCGCCGACATGAAGAAGAACCCCCTGGACGAGATCGACGGCGTGGGCCCGGGAAGGAAGCGGGCGCTGCTGCACGCGTTCGGCTCAGCACGGGGGGTGAGCCGGGCGAGCGTCGAGGACCTGGCGAAGGTGGAGGGCGTGAGCGAGGCCCTGGCCCAGCGGGTGTGGGCGCACTTTCGCAAGGGGTGACGGACCGCCCCCTGCGCCGCGGGGAGGGGCCGCGGCGGGAGCCTAGTCGGCGGGGGGAGTCGTAACTGACGACTGCCCTGCGCCAGGAACGGAAGTTGGGACATGGTCCGAAAGCGGACCCCTGCAGAGCCGCCAAGCTCAGTCCCGCTTGTAAAGCTCTTGCTGCAGTTGGCGGAACGAGCGGCGCACGTCCTCGGCGTTCCCGAGGTGGCGCAAGGCGTCCGTGGGCGTGCCGTACCTGAGGGCCAGCAGGTCGGGGAGTTTGTCGGCGCCAAGTTCGCCTTCGCCCTCGGCGACGTACTGCGAGAGGACGAAGTCGAGGAACTCGGCCTGCCGGGGATCCGTGTCGGAGAGGATGTCGGCCCGGCGCGCCTCGGCGCGCTCGACGCGTTTCAGCGGCGCCTTGGTGAAGGCGATGTAGCGCAGCACGTCGAAGAGGTCGCTCGCCTCTGCGTCGATCATCCGGCGGATCTGCGCCAGCTGTTCGCCCGCGAAGCCGCGCTCGGCCAACCCGTCGACCAGGCCCTTGCGGGTATCGGGATCGCTCCAGATTCGGCGCAACTCGTCCTCGTCCCCGAACAGCTCCGGCAGCTTGCCGAACAGCTGCTCGACGAACTGCTGGGCCGAGATCGGTTTGCCGCTCGCATCCCAGAAGGTCGTGCCGCTGATGTGCTGGAGCGTGCGCTCCTTCCCGTCGGCGAGCTTGATGATGACCTTTTCCGTCGGCGGTTCGGGGTCATCTGGCGGCGGGGGCTTCGGCTCCGGATCGGCCGGTGGCCTCGGAGCGCCCGGCGGCTCGGGCTCCAGAGGTTCGCCGTCCCATTCGGGATCGTTGAAGTTCTCGTGTGCCCGGGCTCTGTTGCACAAATCGGATGAGGGGATTCATCTCGTGAATCCAGTGTGATAGCTGGAGGTCATGAGCAGACC
>JANRKA010000192.1:0-4196 GCA_033875325.1 Elusimicrobiota bacterium
TGAGAAAGGGGACAGGTACCTAACTCAGTTTCCTCACGGGACAACCGCGTGGAAACTGAGTTAGGTACCTGTCCCCTTTCTCAGTTGTCCCCTTTCTCACTCCCAGCGGAACCAGTAGGCGGAGAGGGCGAGGAAGGAGAAGGTCATGCCGCCCAAGGTGAACAGCTGGGGCGAGACCTGGGCCAAAGTGGCGCCCTCGGTCATGACGGCGCGAGACGCCTCGATGACGTAGGTCAGCGGGAAGGCGTGGGCGACGGCTTGCAGGGCGGGCGGGGCGCCCTCCAGCGAGAACCAGACGCCGGACAGGAACATCATGGGCCAGGAGAGGAGGTTGAGCGCGCCGCCGGCCAGTTCCTCGCTGGTGACGCGCGCGGCCACGAGCAGGCCCAAAGAGACGAGGCAGGTCGCGCCCACGAGGAAGATGAGGTAGAGGTCGAGCAGGGACCCGAGCCGCTGGAAGTCCAGGAACCAGTCCGCGCCGTGATAGACCACGGCGAACACGCCCATGAGCAGGAGCAGGCGCGACGCCACCTGCGCGGCGAGGAACTCGATGGCGGCCAGGGGCGTGGCGCGCAGGCGCTTGAGCACGCCGGTCTTGCGGTAACGCACGATGACGTAGCCCACGCCGAAGAGGGCCGAGAACATCATGTTCATCGCGAGCAGTCCCGAGACGAGCCAGTCCACGTAACGGATGGGCCGGCCCTCGACGACGCCGCGCTTCGGCGGCTTGGCGCCGGGGTCGGCGCCGAGCATCACGCGCTCGACGAGATAACCCTTGGGCGATGAGTCGTTGAGCCAGTACTCCCCGCCCGGCCCCGGCCTCACGACCAGGTCCACCTGATGATGACGCAGCTTGCGCAGCGCGTCTTCCTGGGTCGCGAAGGTCACGAACTTGACGTGCCGCGTCGAGGCGAAGCCGGGCGCCAGCCGCGACGGGTCGCCGGCCACCCCGACCATGAAGACGTCCTGGCCGCGGCCCGAGAAGGCGAAAGCCATGCCGAAGACGACGAAGAACGGGAACAGGAGGTTCCAGCCCAACGCGCCGCGGTCGCGGAAGAACTCGATGTTGCGCGCCGCGAACACGGCCCAGAAGCGCCGCGGGGAGATCATTCGCGCAGCTCCCGGCCCGTGAGCGCGAGGAACAGGTCCTCGAGCGTGCGCGGGCGCACGCGCAGGTGCGCCAGGCTCGAGCCGCCGGCCTTCAGCGCCGCCAGCGCCGCGTCCACGTCGGAGGTCATCAGCTCGACGAAGCCGTCGCGCTCGCGCCGCTCGCCGGGCAGCTCCGGCCCCGCGCGGAAGTCGGCCTTGGGCAGCTCGATGGTCACGCCGTCGAAATGCGTCTTGAGCAGGGCGTCGGGCTCGCCCTGGGCGATGATGCGGCCGCGGTCCACGATGGCGACCTCGTCGCACAGCTCGTAAGCCTCTTCCATGTAATGCGTGGTCAGCAGGATGGTCTTGCCGCGCGAGCGGATGAGCTCGACGAGGCCCCAGAAGTTGCGCCGCGCCTGCGGGTCGAGGCCGGTCGTGGGCTCGTCGAGGAACAGGACGTCCGGGTCGTTGACCAGCGCGAGCGCGAGCAGCACGCGCTGACGCTGACCGCCGGAGAGCTTGCGCGCGTCGCGGCCGAGCAGGCCGTCGAGCCCGCAGAGCATCACCAACTCCTCGCGCGGCAGGCGCCGCGGGTAGAGCCGGCCGAAGAGGTCGAGCACCTCGCCCACGCGCAGGTGGTCGGGCAGCGCCGTCTCCTGGAACTGGATGCCCGCCGCCGCGCGGAAGCCCGCGCCGATGGGGGCGCCGCGGTAGAGCACCTCGCCCGCGTCGGGCTTGAGAATGCCCTCCATCATCTCCACGGTCGTGGTCTTGCCCGCGCCGTTGGGGCCGAGCAGGCCCAGGCAGGAGCCCTCGGGCACGGACAAGGACAGGCCGGCCACCGCGTCGGCGGACGCGCCGGGGTAGCGTTTGACGAGTCCGCGGGCCTCGAGGACGGCGCTCATGGCGCCGATTCTACCACTTGCGCGTCAGCGGTCGTTGAGGCCGCGCGAGGTCGTGGGCAGCGGCGCGGTGTTGAGGTGCTTGTGCAGCGCGCCGATGAGCAGCGCCATCTTGATGGGCTTGTTGACGAACTCCACCACGTTGGCCTCCTGCTTGATCATCCTCACGGTGGACGCGTCGAGCTGGCTGGCGGTGATGACGATGATGGGCAGGCGCCCGCCGGCGGAACCCTGCAGGGAGCGCAGGAACTCGTAGCCGCCCTGCCCGGGCATCATGAGGTCGGTGATGATGAGGTGCGGCTCGAGCGTCTCGAGCTTGCCGGCCGCGTCGTGGCCGTTGACCGCGAAGGCGGTCTTGAAGCCCGCGTCCTTGAGCGTGATGTCCAGCAGGTCGCGGATGAGCGGGTCGTCGTCGACGACGAACACCAGCTTGTCGGCCGGGGAGCCCAACGGCTTGGCGTAGGCTTCTTCCTCGCTCATCCTCGCAGTGTAGCCCCGCGGCCCCTTCCGGTCAAGGTGTGGTCCATGCGATAATCGGCCATGCGCGCGGCCCTCCTGCCGATTTTGCTGCTGCTCGCCGCGAGCGGCTGCGGCCCGGACCCGGCCCGCGAGTATTTCTACGAGTCTCCTCTGCGGCCCTACTTCTCGCCCGAGTCCGCGGACCCGACTCTCTTGGTGCCGCGCCGCGCCGGCACGAGCGCCAAGTCCTTCCGTCTTCCCAAGCCCCGCGGCCTGCTGCGCGTGTTCGTCGTCGGCGGCTCCATCGCCGCGCTGCATCAAGAGCTGCCCTCCGACCTAGGGCGCCTGTTGGCCGCCGCGCTGCCCGACCGGACCGTCGAGGTCATCAACTGCGGCCAGGCCGGTTATGAGAGCGAACGCGAGGAGCGCCTCGCGCGAGAGCTCGTCGCCTACGAGCCGGACCTCGTCGTGCTCATGACCGGACACAACGAACGCGACGACGCCCCCCTCCTGCCGCTCTGGCGCCTGCGCCTGGGCGCTTTGACCGCGCGCCTGCGGCCCGCACGCGCGCCGGCCCCCGTGGACGCCGACCGCCGGGCGCGACTGCAGGCCGCGTTCGAGCGGCGCGTGGACGAGCTGCTGGCGACGCTCCAGGCCGCGGGCGTGCCCGCGCTCGTCGTCCTGCCGCCGCTCAACGCCGAGCACCCGACCGAGGCGTCCTGGCCGCGCGACGCAGACTTCCTCGCCGGTTGGCGCGCCTTCCTCGCCGGGGACGGCGCCCGCGCCCGCGCGGCGTGGAAACCCGTGCTCGACGAAGCGCGCGACGGGGCGTCGCTGGCGGCCATCCTCGACGCCCGCGCGTCGCTGCGCGCGGGGCGCTCCGCCGAGGCTCGCCGCGAGGCGCTGGCCGCTCTCGACGCCCGGCCGTTGTTCGGCGGGCGCTGCGCCAAGGCCTGCCGCGACGCGCTCGCGGCCGCGGCCGCCCGCCGCGGCGCCGCCGTCGCCGACCTCGACGCGGCCTTCCGCAGAGCCGCCGCGCCCGGCTTCCCGGGCTACGCTCACTTCGACGACGCCGTGCACTGGAACGCCGCGCACCACGCCCTGGCGATGAAGGCGGTCCTCGCGGGCGCGCGGACCGCGCCGCGCTGGCGCGACCTGGAGTGGAACGGGAGCCTCCCGGCCCTTCCCTCCCCACCCCGCGACGAGAACCTGTTCCTGTACGCGGTGGCGGCGTTGGGCTCGGCCGGGGCCGGCGCGCCGCCGCCCGCGGCCGTGCTCGCGTTGGAACGCGTCCTGCGCTTGGACCCCGCCGCGCTCGACGGCGGCCTGGAGGCCGCGCGCGGCCGCGCCGCCGGTCATCCCGGCTTCCGGCGCGCCTGGGGCGCCGTCGAGCTCTCCATCGACGAGGGAGATTGGGCCTGGGCGACCGGCCTCGCCCGCCTGCACGCGTTCGGCCCCCGGGCGGCGCTGGACGCGCTCGCCGCCGCCGCGTCGCTGCGCCCGGAGGCCTCCGCCGCTCGCCTGCACCTGGGCGCGGCGCTGGCGCTGGCCGGACGCCTCATGGAAGCCGACGCCGCGTTCGAAGCCGCGCTGCCGCAGGCGAGCGAGCCCCGCCGGGCCGCGGCGCTGGCCGCGCTCGCGCTCGGCGCCCGCTCCCGCTCCGTGATCGCCGCGGCGCTGCCCCCGCTGGAGGAGCGTTTGGCCGCGCGGCGCCGGGACGCGCTGGCGCTGCAGGCCGCGCGCGGC
>JANRKA010000193.1:0-4187 GCA_033875325.1 Elusimicrobiota bacterium
GTGCTGCCGACCTTCGCCATCGACATCCTGAAGGCCGGCGCCACCGGCAACGGCGTCCTGCTCTCGGCGGTCACCCTCGGAGGCCTGCTGGCCTCGACCTTCCTGCTGAAGTACGCGCAGAAGATCCAGGGCCGCATCGGCGCCTACCAGTTCCTGACCTTCCTCACGATGACGGCCGCGCTGGCCTTCATCCCGTCGATGGGGCTCTGGGCGGCCCCCACCCTTTTCGTCGCCGTCCCCGCCGTCCTGATGATGAAGCTGATGTACCAGCCCCTGCGCTCGCGCATGCGCGCGCTCCTGCAGACCGAGATCAAGAACGACCCCGAGGCCTCCAAGCGCGGCGAGGACATCATGGGCCTCATGACGGTCTTCGAGGTCCTGGCCGCGGGCGCCGGCGGCCTGGCCTTCGCCTGGCTCTTCGGCCATTCCGCCCCGGGGACGCCGCTCCACGACCTGCTGGGCGACGGCGCGCCGATGAAGGTCGTCACGCTGTCGCTCGTCGGGATCTCGGCCGTCTACCTGGGCGGGCTGCGCCTCATGAAGAGCTCGCTGCCGCAGTGGCTCCGCCCCAGGTCCCCCGACGGGGCGGAAGGCGTGGAGCTGGCCAAGCTCGACAAGAACCTGGCGAAGCTGGGCTACCCCCCCGTCAAGCGCACGCGCGTGCGCGACGCCGTCTCGCAGGACCGCCCGACCGTCGCCATCCTGGCCCCGGCCTCGGTCTACAAGCTCTCCATCGCCCGCGAAGGCGGGCGCCAGGCCCCGGGAGACGTGCACCTGGCGCTCGACGCCTCCTGGCTCATCCGCGAGGAGCTGCCGGGCGGCGCCGGGGCGCGCATCCTCATGAAGAAGGGCCTCTTCTTCGACGCCGAAGGCCAGCCGTGGGTCGCCGAATACGACACGCCGCGCCTGGTGCGCTACTTCGGCAACTTCTTCACGCTGGGCTCCAACGACCGCGCCGACGGCGTCCCCTTCGAGAAGGGGCTCGTCACCCCCATGACGAGCTCGGTGGAGCTCGAGGCCGTCACAAACGACAAGCTCTTCACGCGCGTGCTGATGGCCGCGAAGGGCGTGGGCGTGCCGGCCACGCTGGCCTTCCTGCTGCCCTCCCATCCGATGGCGGCCCAGGCCGGCTTCACGGCCAACGGGGTCACGCTGGCCGATCTGCCGAAGTTCGACGACGCTGAAGGACGGACCCGCGCCCAGGTGGCCGCCTTCCTCGCCGCGAACCGGGAGCGCCTGGGCTCCGAGGTCGTCGTGAAGCCCTCCGGCCCCCAGTGGCACTCGAGCCGCGGGGTCAAGTTCTTTAAGACCACGGACGTGGGCGGCATCTCGGCCCACGTCATCGCGCTCTCCAAAGACGGCATGATGACGCCGGACGGGGCCGTGCTCATCGACGAGCGCCTCACCCCGCCGCCGCTCTACTTCACGGTCTCCGAGGGCGCCGCCCGGGCCCCGCCCGCCGGCTACTCCGGCAAGGGCCTGCGCATGGGCGGCGACGTCTCCCTCGATTTCCTCACGGCCGCCGAGGCGAAGACCCCGGCCGGAGCCTCCGCGAAGCGCGACTGGAACATGCGCCTCTTCGCCCAGCGCACCCCCTGGGACGGCACGGTCAACTCGGCCGTCTTCGTGCGCGCGGGCGTCTGGGGCAAGCCCACCGTGGCCGAGCCCGGCGGACCCTCGGCCTCCGAGAAGGCCGACCCCGAGGACGCCGCCGTCGTGATGCCCTTCGAGGACGTCATCCTGGCGCTCCAGCGCCAGCACGGGCTGCTCAAGACCCCGGCCGAGGTCGCGGCGTTCCGCGAGGACCTGGAAAAGACCGCCCGCGGCACGCTCGAGTCCCTTTGGGAGAACGAGGCCAAGCTCCGCGCGGAGGGCAAGATCGATTCGCTCGTAAAAACCTCGCCCCCGACGGCTCGCTGCGGGCCCCGCGGGGGCCCTCGCGGGCTCGGCGCTACTCGCGCCGAGCGGAGGCAATGAACGGCCCGGCGTGATTTGCTAAATTCTCAGTACGCGCGCGTACGGAGAAATCATGTTCCGCCCTACGGACCCCCAATCTGACATGTTCGGCTCGGCGGGGCTCTTGCCGCCGAAGAAGCGCGCGGCGTGCGAGAAGAGCTGGGCGGGGCCGTTCCGGGAGAAGGCTCTGCCGATCCTGCTTCGCGCAGAGCCCGAGTTCGCCGAGTTCTATGACGAGAGCAATGGTCGGCCGAACAAGTCGGTGGCGCTGGTGCTTGGAGCGCTGCTGCTCAAGGAAGCCAACGATTTGACCGACGAGGAGGCGTTGGCCGCGCTCGATTTTGACCTGCGCTGGCACTATGCCTTCGACTTGACGCCGGAAGAATCTCACGTATGTCAGAAGACGCTGCACAACTTCCGGGCGAAGCTCCTGGCGAACGCGAAGGGCGCGGTGGTCTTTCGTCGGCTGACCGACGATTTGATTCCGGCTTTGGGTGTGCGGGTGGACCGGCAGCGGCTGGACTCGACGCACATCCTCTCGAACTTCGCGAGGTTGAACCGGCTGGGGCTGTTCTGCGAGACGATACGATTGTTCCTGCACGCGCTCTACCAGGGACACCGCGACCTGCACGACCGGTTGCCGGCGGGCCTGCTCCGGCGGCACGGGGAACAGAGTTGGTACCGCGATGCGCGCAAGGAGGACGGTCCGCGACGGTTGCGCGTGGTGGCGCGGGACCTGTACCGGTTGGTGGAGCGCTTCAAGGACCATCGGGCTATAAGCAGGATGGAAGAGTACAAGCTGCTGGCGCGGCTTTTGTCGGAGCAGTGCGTGGTCGGGGCGGGGGCGCCCAAGGCGCGCGATGACGACGATGACAAAGACGACGGGGCCGCGCCGGTAGAACCCAAGGCTCCCCAGGAGGTCAAGGGCAACAGCCTTCAGACGCCGCACGACACTGAGGTGACGTACTCGGGGCACAAGGGGAAGGGCTACGAAGTCCAGGTCATGGAGACGTGCGCCCCGGATAATCCTGTGGAGATGATCACGGCGGTGGCGGTGACGCCGTCGCACGGGAGCGACGCGAAGGCGACGGTGCCGATGATTGATGAGGCCGTGGCGGCGGGGCACCGGCCCAAGGTGGTGGTGGCGGACACGACCTACAGCTCGGCGACGAACGCGGCGGAGGCGGCCGCGCGCGGGGTGAACCTGCTGGCGCCGGCGCCGGTGATGTCCAAGCCGGAGCCGGGCAAGATGTACCCGGTGCCGGAGGTGGACTGTCCGACGGGACGCACGCAGGCGGGGAAGTGGCTCACAGGCCAGGAGGCGCAGTCCGATTTTGAAGAGCGCTACGCGATCCGGGCGGGGATTGAAGCGACGAACTCGGAGCTCAAGCGCGTGCAAGGGATGGGCAAGCTGCGGGTGAGGCGGGGCGGGCGCGTGAGGCTGGCTGTGTATTTGAAAGCGGCGGGATGCAATTTGAGGCGGGCGCTGAGGTATTGGACGACGATACCAGGGATGCTCCCGGAGGCCGCGGCCTCGCCGGCGTGAGGCGCCCCCGCTCGGGCGGGACGGCGCCGGCGGGTCAGGCCCACAACCGAGCGTGAGTTATCCAGGCTATCCACAGCCTGGCACGGAGGGAGCTTGGGAAAGGGCGCGAGCCGGGCGGGGGTTTTTACAGAGTGCGAGCCAGCGAGCGGCTCGGCGCCGATTTTTCTTCGTCGAATCCGTTCTGAGAGAGTGGGTTCCTACAACGGAATCAACATATAATTGGGCACCATGGCGGGACGCGGAAGGACTCTCCTTAAGAACCTGGGTTGGAACGGGTTGGGGCAGGCGGTGGCGTTGGTTTTGGGCGTCACGCTGCTGCCGGGGGTCATCAAGTCGCTGGGGCCGGGGCCTTACGCTCTTTATGCGTTCGTGGGGCTCTTGGGCGGCTACGCGGTCCTGCTCACGTTGGGCGGGGGGGACGTCACGGTGCGGCTGCTCTCGGACGCCCGGGCTTCGGGGGACCGGCGGCGCGTGGCCGAGGCGCTGGGGACGTCGCTGGCGCACCATGCCGTGGGCGCGGTGCTCGGCGCGGCCCTTCTGTGGTCGGCGCGCGGGTTCCTCGCCGGGCGGCTCCTCGACGTGCCGCCGGAGCTCTCGGGTGCGGCGGCGGCGGTCTTCGCCTCGGCGGCGGTGGCCGCCGCGGGCTTCTGCTTCATCCAGTGGGGGCTCTCGGCCTTGCAGGGGG
>JANRKA010000194.1:0-2830 GCA_033875325.1 Elusimicrobiota bacterium
CGTCAGGCTCGAGAAGGAGATGCGCGCCGACGCGTCGGCCGTCACCGTCACGTTGGCCGCGATGGTCACCGCGTCGGTCTGCTGCGGCACGCCCGCCGGGCTCCAGTTGCCCGCCGTCTGCCACAACAGGTCCACCCCGCCCACCCAGGTCTTGGGCGAGGTCTTGGTGCGCGTGGATCCGAAGGAGGCGTAGGCCGTGGAGGCGCCGCGGTGATTGAGCGCGGCGACGAAGAGGTAGTAGGTGGTGCCCGAGTTCAGGCCTGTGGGCGTCGCCGAGGGGAAAGCCCCGCCCGGCGCCGTCGTGAGCACGACCGTGTCGGCGTCGGCGTTGGGCCAGGCGTTCGTCGTGCTCAACGCCACGGTGTAGGTGGTCACCGTCAGCGGGTTGCCGTTGGCCGCCCAGCGGATGGTCATCGAGGAGAAGTGGACCGCGTTGAAGACGAACGGCGCGGCCGGGATCGCGGCCAAGGTCGCCGTGGAGCCGAAGTCGCTGAAGGCCGTCCAGGTCCCGTGGTGATGGCTGAAGGCCGCCACGCGCGCGTAATAGCTGGTGTTGACGGCCAGGGCCGAGAAGGCGGCGGAGAGGTTGAAGGTGCGCGAGGAGGCCGTCACCGGCGAAAAAGACGCCGCCGGGGAGATCTGGGCGTAATAAGTCGTGCCCGCTCGGTCGAACCCGGTCGCGGCGGAACCCGAGGACCAGTTGAGCGTGAACCCCGTCGTCGCAACCGGGTCGTAGTCGGTGAAGTCGGGTGACGGTCCCGGCGGCGCGGCCCGCGTGACGCTGGAGCCGCCCGCGGCGTAGGCGCTGTCGTGCGCGAACCCCGCGGTCTTGACCGACAGGTAATAGGTCGTGTCGACGCTCAGCCCGGTCACGGGCAGCGTGACGACGCCCGCGGTCGGGACCGTGGTCGCCTCCACGTCGGCCGCGCCGCCCGGCGGGTAGGAGGCGACCGTGCTCAGCACGACGGTGAACTCGCTCGTCCCCACGGGGTTGCCGTTGACCGAGAAGGTGACGACGGCCGACGAGTAGGACAACTCATCGAACGCCGGCGCCGTCGGCGGGCGCGGGAAGGTGGCCGTGCTGCCGGCGAAGGCGTAGGCGCCCGGCGCCCCGGTCCAGTTGAGCGCGGCGACGAAGACCTGGTACTCCGTGTTCGGCTCCAGGCCCGTCACGGTCGCCATCGCGTCGGCGCCCGACGGGCGCGTGCTGGCGAGCACGGCGTTGCCGGCGTAGTCATTGGGCCAGAAGAAGCCGGTGGTCACCACGACGGTGTAGCTCGAAACGCTCGGCGGGTTGAGCTGCGGCGACCAGCGGACCGTGAAGGAGCTCTCGTGCACCGCGACGAAGGGGGACGCGGCCATGGCCGGGAATGGCGCGTGCGTCATGGTCGCGCCAAGCACGGTCCAGCCGCTGCTGTTGCCGCGCGTGGAGGCGAAGACGCGAAAGTGGTAGGTCGTGTTGGCCGTCAGCCCCGCGGTCGCGTAGAAAAGCTCGTAGGTGTCCGTGGCCGTGACCACGCTCAGGAAGGACGGGTCTTCGGAGACCTCCGCGTGGTAGAGCGAGTCCGGGGGGTTGCCGTTGGCGTCCCAGTTGACGGTCAGCGCGGCGCTCGAGAGGTCCGTGAAAAGGGTCGCGGCGGCGAGGGGCTCGTTGACCTGGAACCGCGTGCGGGTGCCGCCGAGCACGGAGTAGTTCGGGCGCCCGGCGTGGTTGAGCGCGCCGACGCGCAGGTAATAAAGCGTGTCCACCGACAACGGAGGCTCCGCGACCGTGAGGGTGGTCAGCGTCGGCGCCCAGGTGCTCGAGGACGAAGTCACGCCGCCCGGGGCGAGCGCGCCGAAGTCCGTGCTGGAGGCTTCGAGCGTGTAGCCGCTCGCGTCGCCGGCGACCCATTGCGCGGTGATGGAGGTGAAGTGGACGCCCAGGAAAGTCACGGGCTGCGCGCCCGCCGGGGTCGCGAGCGTCGGGGTGGACCCCATGGCCTGGTAGGGACCGACGGCGCCCGCCCAGTTCAGGCCCGCGATGCGGAAGAAGTAGGTCGTGTTGGGCTGCAGGGGGGGCGACCAGACGCTCAACGCGCTCGTCAACACGCTCGTCGTCTCGGTCGAGTGGACCAGTCCGCCGGGTGAGAGGACGCCGAAGTCGGTCGAGGACGCCTCGACGCGATAACCTTGGGAGCTCAGTTCGTCGGGCGCGGCCGGGAAGGCCTGCCAGGCCACCGTCATGGAGGCGGTCCAGACCTCCGAGAACGGTTGGGCCACGACCGTCGGCGTGCTCGTGAGGGTGGCCGCCGCCGCGTCAAGAGAGCTCGTGCCCGCGCCGCAGGCCGTCACGCGCACCGTGCGCGTGTAGGTCGTGTTGGGCAGCAGGCCCTCCTCGACGAACTCGACCTCGGTCGGCCCGAGCAGGGGGGAGACGGCGCCGTCGAGCTCGTCGAAGACCTGGTAGTTCTGCCCGTTGCTCACGAGGCTCCAGCCCCAGGTCACACTGTAGGAGCTCACGCTCGTCGCGCTCAGGGCGGGAGCCGGGAGGGTCGTCGTCGAGCTGAAGGTGCCGCCGGCGCCCGCCCCGGCCGTGCCGCCGCCGGAGGCGCCGCCGTGCGTCGAGACGCTGATGAGGCAGGCCGTGCCGTTCTGCGAGATGGACAGGGCCACGCGCCCGCCGCCGCCGCCGCCGCCCGGGTCGTCGGCGTCGTCGGCGTCGGCGCCGCCGGCGCCGCCCAGCGCGTAGATGGTGCCGCCGCCGAGGAGGTCGGCCACCGTGATGCTGACCGCGCCGCCCGAGCCGCCTCCGCCGGCGCCGCGGTTGGTCGCGGCAGCGCCGCCGCCC
>JANRKA010000195.1:0-7627 GCA_033875325.1 Elusimicrobiota bacterium
ACCCGCGCGAGGGCGCCGCCGCCGAAGACGTCGTCTAGGTCCACGCCGAGATTATAACGAACGCGGGGGGGCGGCGGGGCGCAGGCGCGTCCGGCCGGGTCCTGCCGCCCCGTTTTGTTCTTAAAAAGCGAGGCACAGCCGCCTACCGCCCAGCTATGACGACCTGGGGAAATCGCGGCGTCCGAAAAGTCATATGCCGCAGCGCGCCACCCGCACCGATGGGATTCCTCGCCGTCTATCGAGATTCCTTTTGCCTGATATGTTGCCCCGCCTATTAGGCCACCATTGCGGCGGGGCGGCGGCGCGTCCGGCGGGGTGACGCCTCGTTTTGTTTTTAAAAAGCGAGGCGCGGTTTCCCCAGGTCGTCGTAGCTGGGCGGTAGGTGCCTGCGCCTCGCTTTTTAAAAACAAAACGGGGCGGCAGGACCCGGCCGGACGCGCCGCCGTCCCGCCGCCACGCCCCCGCGTTCGTTATAATCTCGGCGTGGACCTAGACGACGTCTTCGGCGGCGGCGCCCTCGCGCGGGTCCTGGAGCGCCACGAGCCCCGGGCGGCGCAGGAGGCGATGGCGCGAGCCATCTGGGAGTCGCTGGAAGGCGAGCGCCACCTCGTCGTCGAGGCCGGCACGGGCGTGGGCAAGTCGCTGGCCTACCTTCTCCCCGCCGCGTTGTGGGCGCTGCGGCACGACCGCCGGGTGCTCGTGTCCACGCACACGCGCGCCCTGCAGGAACAGCTCCTTCAACATGACCTGCCGACGGTCGCCAAGGTGCTCGGCGAGGGCGGCCTTCCGCTGCGCTACGCCATGCTCATGGGGTCGGAGAACTACCTGTGCGTGCAGCGCCTCTCGCGGCTGGCGGCGCAGCCGTCGCTCACCAGCGAAGGCGGCGAACGCGTCGTGGCGGCGTTGAGCGAGTGGTCCAAGACGGCGGACTCCGGCCACCGCTCGAAGCTGCCGGAGCTCGTGCCCGAGAACCTGTGGCGGCGCCTGCACCGCGACACCGACCTGTGCCTGGGCCCGGGCGGGCCGTATTGGGACCGCTGTCTGTGGCGCAAGGACCGCGAGAAGGCCGAACGCGCGCACCTCGTCGTGGTCAACCACGCGCTGCTGCTGTCGGGCGCGCGCCTGCCCGCCTACGACGCGCTCATCCTCGACGAGGCCCACAACCTGGAGGAAGCCGCGACCGCGCGTTACGGCTCGCAGGTCACCTTGGGGCGCATGTCCCTGCTGGCCGAGGAGGCCGCCGCGACGGGAAAGGTGCTGGGCCGCGAGGCGCTCGCCGACGCCGCGCACGAGGCTCTGGCGGCCACGGCGCGTTTCCTGGAGGAGCTGGCCCGCGACCGGGGCCTGACGGGGCCCGACGACGAGGCCTCGGGCAAGCTCCTCGAAAAAACGCCGCAGACCCTGCCGGCGCCGCTGCTCGCGCTCGACCGCGCGCTCGCGGACACGGTCGCGGCCTTCGAGGGGCGCCCCGAGGAGAACGACGCGCGCCTGCTGCACGCGCGCCTCGTCGGGCTGGGCACGGACCTCGTGAACATCCTCAAGCCCGACGCGGGCGCGGAGACCGCGCGCTGGGTCTCCTGGCCGCGCACTGGCCCGGAGCTGCGCTCGGCTCCCCTCGACGTGGGCAAACGCCTCGCCGACGGGTTGTTCTCCAAAGGCGTGCCGTGCGTTCTGACCTCCGCCACCCTCTCGACGGGCGACGAAGGGCTCAAGGACTTCAAAGCCCGCGTGGGACTGGCCGACGCGCGCGAGCTCGTGCTCGACTCGCCTTACGACTACCGCTCCCAGGCGGCGTTGTGGCTGGCCGACGGCGTGCCCGAGCAGAAGGAGGAGGCCGCGCACGCCGCGGCCGTCGCCGATGCCTGCGCCGAGGTCGTCAAGGCCGTGCCCGGCGGCGTGTTCATCCTGTTCTCCAGCTGGCGCGTGTTGCGCAAGGTCCATGCCGCCCTGCGCCGCAAGGTGAAGGGCCGTCCGGTGTGGGCGCAGGGCGCGGCCGGCCACGAGGCGCTGCTCGAGCAGTTCGAGGCCGCCGGCAACGCCGTCCTGCTCGGGGTGGACACCTTCTGGCAGGGCGTGGACGTCCCGGGCGCGGCGCTTTCGTGCGTGGTGGTGGTGAAGCTCCCGTTCCCCAACATCTCCTCGCCCGTCGAGGAGGCGCGCAAGCGCTGGCTCGAGGAGAACGGCCGGGAGTACTTCCGGGACTGGTCCTTGCCCAAGGCCGTCATGAAGTTCCGCCAAGGCTTCGGCCGCCTCATCCGCTCCTCGACGGACCGCGGCGCCGTCGTCGTGCTCGACTCGCGCCTGCTCCACAAAGGTTACGGCAAGTTCTTCGTGGAGTCCCTCCCCTCCTGCAAGCGCCTCGAAGGCCTCGAAGACCTCAAGCGCTTCTTCGACCTGAGAAAGGGGACCTGAGAAAGGGGACAGGCGCAGGATCTCGGCGTCCATGCGGTTGGTCAGCGTGTAGGACCACAGGCGGAAGTCGGCGCGCAGGGACAGGAGCGGGTACTGGAAGGTGGCGGGGCGGTTCTTTTCGTAGACGAAGTGCCCGACCCAGGCGGGGCCGTAACCGACGAGCAGGGCGCGCAGCAGCAGGCGCGGATCCTGGCGGGCCAGGGCCAACCCCAAGACGAACAGGGCCAAGGTGGTCCCCCAGAAGTGCAGGCGCCGGTTGACGGGGTGCAGGTGCTGGGAAACGTAGAACGGCCAGAACTCGTCGAGGCTCGAGTACCGGCCGTTCGTCGTCATCGTGTAGAAATCTTCGGAGAGGGAGGGATTCGAACCCTCGGTACAAGTTTGCACTCATACGGCGGTTTAGCAAACCGCTGGTTTCAGCCGCTCACCCACCTCTCCAGATAGGGACCGACGAGGACATCGTAACTTATTTGCGGCGCGTCAGCGCGGGAAGAGGGCCAAGACCAAGCCGGCCGCGGCCCCGCCGGGGTCCACGCCGAGACGCGCCAAGCCGCGGCGCGCGTCGTCGCGGCGCGGGCGCGCGCCTTCGGCCCACTGGGTGAACGGGGCCTTGCCGGACTTCTGCGGCATGGTGAAGCCGACCCAGAGGAAGACGGCCAGGACCACGCCGAGCTCGAGACCGAGCGCGGCCCGGCCGTCGCCGAGGTCGAGGATGCGGCGCAGGAACCACGCGCCGACGGCTCCGCCCGCGACGAGGGACAGCGTCATCGCCGGATAGACGCTCCCCACCCAGTCGGGGTAGGCCACGGCGAAGGCGGCGTACACGAGTCCGCCGGCGGCCATCAGACGGATGATGACGGTCACTGTGATTTCAGCGTGAGGTGTATCTTCAGGAAGGACTCGGGGAAGCCGGAGGGCAGCGCGGGGAACGGGGCGGCGGCCTGCACGGACTCGAGCGCGGCGGCGTCGAAGGCCGCGTCGCCCGAGCTCGACTCCATGCGCAGGTCGGTGGGCGCGCCGTTGCGCATGATGGAGAAGACCACGACGCCTTCCCCCCCGCCGCCCGGCATGCGTTTCTGCCAGGCGTTGAACAGCATCAGGCGGATCTGGGAGATGTACCACGGGTACGGGAAGTTGGGCAGGTCGGTGGCCACGCCGGCGTCGCCGGCCCCGCCGCCGAGCGCTTCGCCCGAGGCGCTGCCGGCTCCCTGGCTGAGCGTCGGGCGCTGCGGGGCGACGGGGGCGGCGTCCGTCCAGCCTTTGAGCAGGCTGGGGCGCGGCAACGCGTAGCGCCCGCCCTTGCGGCGGCGGCCGAAGGCCCATTCGTCGGGGTCGGCCTGGGGCGCGGGTTTGGAGGCGACGGGCTCGACGGCCGTCGCCTTGGCCGCGGACGCCGCGCCGCCCGCCACCGAGACGGCGCTGGAGCCGACGAAGTCGATGGTATAGACCTTGTCCGCCTTCACGGCCGCGCGGCCGCCGAAGGCGGCGAGGCCGGCCAGCAGGACGCCGTGCGCGGCGAAGGAGCGGTAGAGGTAAGGCGTCAGCGGCGCGTTCACGGCGCCTCGGAGCCCTCGGGGACCACGCCGATGCCGAGTTTGCCCACGCCCAGGCGTTTGGCGATGTCGAGCACCTGCACGACCTTCTCGACCGGCGTCTGCCGGTCGGCCTGCACGAGCACCGTCTTGCCGGAGGACTTCGAGGCGCGCAAGGTGAGCTCGCGCTCGAGTTTCTCCCAGCGCACGGGCACGCCCTCGACCGTGACCGTCCCGTTGCGGGCGATCTGCACGGTCACGGCGGAGTCCGCCGAGGCCGGCGCGCCGGAGCTGGCCTTGGGCAGCTTCACGGTGAGCTGCGAGTGCACGAGGATGGGCGTGAGCACCATGAAGATGATGACGAGGATGAGCGAGATGTCGATGAGCGGCACGAGGTTCATCTCCGCGATGACCTTGCGCCGGCGCGCCGCCCCGGTCTCGATCTTCATCAGCGGTGCGCCCCGCTCAGGTTCTCGAGCACCTCTTCGGCCATCCAGCCCAGCTCCTCGCCGAAGCGCGCGATGCGCGTGTTGAAGTGGTTGTAGGCGGCGACCGCCGGGATGGCGACCAGCAGTCCCGCGGCCGTGCACACGAGGGCCTCGGAGATGCCGACGGCCACCACGCCCGGCCCCGCGCCCGCGGCGGAGGCGAGGTCCTTGAAGGCGCGCATGACGCCGATGACCGTGCCGAACAGGCCGATGAAGGGCGCCACCGTGGCGATGGTGCCGAGCACCGACATGCCGCGCTCCAGCTCGGAGAGGGCGCGGCCGATGGCGCGCTCCGCGGCGCGGCGGCGGTCGTCGCGGTGGGTCGGGCCGGTGAGCGTGGCCTGGACCACGGGGCCGGCCAGTCCCTTGTGCCCGCGGGCGAGCTGCGCGGCGTCGTTGAGCTTGCCGTCGGCGGCGAGCTGGCGCACGCGCGCGAGGAAGGTCTCGTAGCCGCCGGTCATGCGCTGGAAGTAGCGCCAGCGCTCCCAGACCAAGGCCATGCAGTACACCGACAGCACGATCATGCCGGCGAGCACGGGGCCGCCGGCGACGAGGATCTCTTTGATTCCGACGCTGTTTGCCATGGGTCCGATTATATACAAAGGGCCGCGCCCGATGGGACGCCGCGTCCGCGCCGCGGGTTCCCGCCGCTTGCAAGTCCCCGGACGGGCTGTTAAACTACGGCGCCCCCGCATATGAGAGGAACACGAGGCCTCCTTGCGCTCCCGCTGTCCGCCTGGCTCTGCGCGCCCGCGGCCGCGCAGCTCTCCGTGTCCCCCCCGCCCGGTTGGACCGACGCCACCCCGGCCGCGCGCGGCGACAAACTCGTGGCCACGCTCAAGGGGCCGGAGACCAGCTCCTTCCAGGTCGTGCGCGTCACGGACGTCCCCCTCGACAACGCCGGCGCCGTTCGCCTGTACCTGCGCGACGTGCTGGAGGGCATCCGTCAGGGCTCGCGGCGCGACTTCAAGAGCGACGGGCGCGTCGAGCGCCGCTCCTTCCGCAACGGCGTCGTCGCCCATGTCCTGCGCGCCGACCTCGACGGCAAGCCGCGCCTGGCCGTGTGCCTGGCGGAGGCGGGCGGGACCGTCTTCGTCGCCACGCTCAACAGCGCCGCGCCCGAGGCCATGCTCCCCGCGCTCATGGAGGCCGTGACCTACCCGCGCGTCGAGGGCGCGGTCGCCGAGACCGGGACGGCGCGCAGCCTCGACGGCCAGCTCGAGGTCGCGCTGGGCGGCGGGCTGCGCGCGCGCGCGCCCACGGACAAGGAGAGGCGCGACGGCTTCGTGCTCGTCATGGAGGGGTCGGGCTCCGAGCTGCTCTTCCAACGCATCGAGGACGACTCCACGCCCGTCGCCGAGCAGGCCGCCATCGTGCGCGCCGCGGTCGCGGCCGTCCCCGGCGCCGACCCCGATTCGGCCACCCCGCCCGAGGCCGCGCCGACCCCGGCCGGGCCGGCGGCCGTGTATTCGTGGGCGCGGCTGACCGAAGGCGCCGGCGGCCGCGTCGCCGTGGGTTTCCTCCCGTGGGGTTATTGGGGCTACTCCCTGCTGGCGCGCGGGCCCGAGGCCGACGGCCTGCTCACCGGCGTGTTGGCGGCGCTCAAGGCGGGCCCCAACGCGGTGCCGCGCATCGTGGGCGCGACCCCGGTCGTCCCGCTGGAGGCCGAGCCGCTGGACCGGCGCGTGCTGCTGGCCGCGGCGGGCGCGGCCGCCGTCCTGCTGGCCCTTCTTGCCGCCTGGAGTCGGAGCCGCAAAAACGCTACCGTGTCCGCATGAGCCCCGAGACCAAGGACCTCGACCTCGCCCGTCGTCTCTCCGCCGCGCGCGAGGCCGTGCGGCGCCAGCTCGCCGCCGTCATCGTCGGCCAGGACCGCGCGGTCGAGGAGGTCCTCATCGCCCTGTTCTCCCGCGGCCACTGCCTCCTGCAGGGCGTGCCCGGCCTGGCGAAGACCTTGCTCGTGACCAGCCTGGCGCGCATCCTCGACCTGGAGAGCTCCCGCATCCAGTTCACCCCCGACCTGATGCCCTCCGACGTCACGGGCACGGAGATCCTCCAGGAGGACCCCGTCACCCGCGCGCGGACTTTGCGCTTCGTGAAGGGGCCCGTGTTCGCCAACCTCGTGCTCGCCGACGAGATCAACCGCACGCCGCCGCGCACCCAGGCCGCGCTGCTGCAGGCCATGCAGGAGGGCCAGGTCACGGCCGGCGGCGCCACCCACGCGCTGCCCAAGCCGTTCTTCGTGATGGCGACGCAGAACCCCATCGAGCAGGAGGGCACCTACCCGCTGCCCGAGGCCCAGCTCGACCGTTTCTTCCTCCAGTCCCTGATGGACTACCCCACCTTCGAGGAGGAGCGCCGCATCGTGGTGGAGACCACGGGCGGCGCGGCCCCGCGCCTGGAGAAGGTCCTCGACGCGGCCCAGGTCGTCGAGCTGCAGGACCTGGTGCGCCGCGTGCCGGTGCCCGACGCGGTCGTGGACCGGGCCGTGCGCCTGGCGCGCGCCACGCGGCCCAAGGACCCGCTGTGCCCCGAGTCCGCGCGCCCGCTGGTGTCCTGGGGCGCGGGCCCGCGCGCGAGCCAGGCCCTCGTCGTGGCCGCCAAGGCGCGCGCGCTGCTCGACGGCCGCCTGGCCGTCGCGGTCGAGGACGTCGCCGCCGTCGCGCGCCCCGTCCTGCGCCACCGCGTCGTGCTCAGCTACCGCGCCGAGGCGGAGGGCGCGAAAGCCGACGAGCTCATCGGGCGCCTGCTCGATGAAGTGGCTTGACCCCGCCGCGCAGGCGCGGCTGAAGGCGTTCTCGCTGGCGCTGCGTCGCCCCGCCGGCGGCGGGGCCTCCGGCCGCCACCGCTCGCTGGCGCGCGGCCTCTCCCGCGACTTCTCCCATCACCGCCCCTACGACGCCGCCGACGAGGCGCGCGCCATCGACTGGAAGGCGTACGCGCGACTGGACCGTCCCATGGTCCGCGCCTACCGCTCCGAGCAGCGCATGACCGTCAGCGTTTTGCTCGACGCCTCGGGCTCCATGGGCTACGCCGGGGCCGGCCGCGAGCCGAAGATGAACGCCGCGCGCCGCGTCGCCGCCGCGCTGGCCTGGCTGGCGCTCGACCAGGGCGACGAGGCGGGGCTCACGGTCTTCGACGCGGGCGTGCGCGCGGCGCTGCCGCCGCGGCCGGGCGCGGGCTGGCTGGCCGAGG
>JANRKA010000196.1:0-6806 GCA_033875325.1 Elusimicrobiota bacterium
CCGAGGCGGCGCCCGGGCGCCCGTGGAAACGCTTCGCGGGTCCCGCGGCCGCTTTCGCCGCCTTGGCCGCGCTGTCCTGGACCCTTTTCGCGCCCGGACGCGACGCCCTCGAGCTGCCGTTCGCCGACCATGACGCCTTGACCCTGGACGCCGCGGGAGGCGTCATCGCGGCCCGGGGCCTGCGCGTGGAGAGGGCGGGGCCGGACGGGACCGTCACGCGCCTGGCCGACCTGGACCGGCCGGCGCGCTCGTTGTCCTGGTCCGAGGACGGCCTCTACGGCGCCGACGGCACGCCGGCCCTGCTGCGCTGGCGCGCCGCCGGGGAGCGCCCGGACCGCTTCGTGCTCGACCACGCGCCGCTGGCCGTCTTCGCCGCGAACGGGACCATCTGGACCCAGGACGCCGCCGGTGGCATCCGTCAATTCCTGCTCAATCGCTCGATGACGGGCGTCTACCTCCAGCCCCTCGACTTGGCGGCGCTGCCCGGCGGTCCCGTCGGGCCTTTCGCCGTCGACGCGGACGGAACGCTCCTCGCCATCGACGCGGCCGGCGCGCTCCGGCGCTTCGCGCACTCCAACGGCGCCTACGCCGCGCCCCGCGCCGGCCGCTCCTACGGGACCGGCGCCTCCCTCGTGCCGGCGCCCGCCGGCGCGCGGGTCCTCGTCCCGCGCGCCGAAGGCGCCGCCCTCATCAAGCCCCTCTGACGCGTTCGCGTCCCCGGCAGCCGCCGCGCCGGGCGCCGTCGCCGCGGCGCCCGACGCTCACGACGCTCCCGACGCTTTGAGCCGAGGCTCTAGCGGCCTCCCGACTGCAGGATCTCCGACTGCACCCGGTCCAGGGCCCGCTTGGCCGACACGTTCCCGGGCTCGAGCTCGAGTATCCGCTTGAAGGTCCCGGCGGCCTCCTTCAGGCGGCCCTGCGAGTACAGCTCCACGCCCGCGTCGTAGAGACGCTCGATCTCGCCCGGCCCCACGGGCGCGGCCGGCCTGGGGGCCGCCGCGGGCGCGACACGGGAGCGGTCGATGATGGTCTCCAACGCCGTGATGTAGGACTTCAACGACTCGCGCTGCGCCGGGTCCTTCTCCAGGCGGTACGCCGTCCGCAGGGCCTTGAGCGCCTCCGCGTGCTGCCGCAGGGCGTAGTGGGCCGCGCCGATGCGGCGGTGAGCCAGCGCGTTCTCCGGGTCCACCCGCAGGACCTCGGCGCCGAGCTGCAGCACCCGCTGATGGTCCTTGGCCTGCAGCGCCTCCTCCATCTGCGACATCAACGCCCAGGCGAGCTTCTCGGTGCCCGAAGCCGCGGTCTCGGTGGACGCCTCGACCGTGCCCGGGAGAGCCTCCGGCTGCAGGCCCGTGCGCGCGGTGATGGCCGCCTCGAGCGCGGGCGCCCGGCCGTCCGCCGCGTCGAGCGCCTTGGCGTAGGCCGTCTTGCGCAGCGCCTCCCGGTCGCGGCCGCCCGCGTAGTGGAGCGCCGCCTCGTACAGCACCGCCTCGTACGGCACGCTCATGTAGCTCTTGAGCTGAGGCACGGGGCCGGCCACGTCCTTCATGCGGTCGCGGCTCTCCGCCAGCGGGGCGGAGTCCGGGTTGAACGCCGCCGCCTGAGCCAGCTTGTCCGCGGCGTCGGCGAAGCGGCCGTCCGTCGCGTCGAGACGCGCCTGGCGCAGGAACTCCTCGATGGCCGTGCGGCGGTACTGCGCCACGTTCTCGAGCTGGTAGCGGTAGGTCTCGGTGTTGGGCGCGGCCATGTCCGAGAGGTTCTCGAGCAGGGCCTCGCTGAGCGCCGCCTCGGCCGCGCGCGCGCGGCCGAACCGGAAGGTCAACCCCATGCGGTGGGAGGCGGCGGAGCCGACGCCGCCCAAGGGGAGGGCGAAGCCGTAGTCCACCTGCATGCGCCCGATGCGGTACGCCAGGCCCGCGCCCAGACGGCGGACGTCGCGGCTGCCCACCGCCAGCGAGCCGCGCAGGCCGAACGCGCCGTGCAGCAAGGTCGGC
Organism: Elusimicrobiota bacterium; assembly: GCA_033875325.1. Lineage (GTDB taxonomy): Bacteria > Elusimicrobiota > Elusimicrobia > UBA1565 > UBA9628 > GWA2-66-18. The sequence continues at coordinate 1,995 of JANRKA010000196.1, forward strand.
AGCCACTTCTCCAGCGCCGCCGCGAACACCTTGTCCGTGGAGCCGTCCGGAGCTTTAAGGAAATGCAGGTCGGCCGAGATGGCGCTGAACGGGGTCTTGTAGGCCCCGCCGAACTTGAGGTTGCGGCCGAGGCGGTCCGAGTCCGCGCCCGAGAACGCCACGTCCGGCTCGAGCAGGTGCTGGATCATCATGCCCGCGCTCCAGCGCGGCTTGACGCGCCACAACACGCCCAGGTCCAGGTCGAAGGCCGTCTTCGAGCCGCTCTGCAGCACGGGGTCGGGCGTGTTGGTCACGATGCCGGTGTTGGTGACCGCGTTGCCCGCCGCCGAGGTCCCGCCGAGGGAGCGGTTGAGCACCTTCAGGCTCGCGCCGCCGTACCAGGTGTCCGGCTTCTCGCGCGCCCACAAGGCCCGCCCGTAGGAGCCGTACAGGCTCGTCTCGCGGTAGAGGCTGTCGAGGGTGCGGTAGTTCCAGGCGAACCCCGCCGTGCCTTGGCGCCCGCCCGCCAGCGGCCGAGCGTAGCCCAGGAAGGAGTTCTGGAGGTTCGAGTTGTCGGAGAGCCCGGTGAGCAGGCGCGAGTAGGTCGTGCCCACCTCCGGCCGGTCCAGCGTCGCCAGCGACGCCGGGTTGTAGTGGATGGCGTACACGTCGTCGCCGGCGGCGGTGACGGCGCCGCCCATGGCGGTGGCGCGCGCGCCCACGCCGACCTCCTCGAAAGCCGCGCGGGCGGGCGTCGTGACGACCGCCGCGAGGGCCAAAGTCCGGAGGACGCGAGTCAACATGTGGTTCTTCATGGCTTACCTCACCACCAGCAGGGTGCCCGTGAACTGGCGCCCTTCGATCGAGATGCGATAGACGTAGAGACCGCTGCCGGCCGCCCCGGAGGAGGAGCGCCCGTCCCAGGTCACGCGCTGCGGCAGGAAGCCGCCGGGGCACGAGGTCCCCGCGGAGGAGGCGCGCGGCGTCATGCTCGCGACCTCGGCGCCGAAAAGCGTGAAGACCTTCCCGGTGATGTCGGAGTCGGCCGGATTGTCGAAGCAGAAGAACGCCAGGTCGTTGCGGCCGTCGCCGTTGGGCGTGACGACCCGCGACAGCGGGCCGAAGAAACGCAGCCCGCCCGTCTGGGAGTGCAGGAAGGCCGGCGCGGCCAGGAGCGCCGCCGCCAGGACCGCCGCCGTCATCATCGATTTCCTCATGTCCATCCTCCTTATCTCGCCACGACCACCGTTCCGGTGAAAGTCTTGCCGTCGCCGCTCACGCGGTACACGTACACGCCGCTCGTCGCGGCGCGGCCGTTCATCTTGCCGTCCCAGACCAAGGTGTTGGGGACCAGGCCCGGGCGCATGTCAGCCACGAAGCCGCCGTTGAGGTCATAGATGCGGCCCGACACCGCGGCGTTGTTGGGGCCGGGGTCGTAGGTGAAGATGATGGTGTCATTGAGCCCGTCGCCGTTGGGCGTGACGACGCGGCCCGAGAGGTTCGACAGGTCGAACACGGCGCCCGCGGCGCGCTGCAGCGCGCGGATCTGGTAGACGCCCAGGTTGGGCGACTCCACGCTGACGGTCCGCGAGACGGGGTCCACCTGGCCGTACATCTTCTTGAACTCGGCGCCGTTGTGCCAGTACACGCCCAGGTCGCCCGCGCCGGCCGCCGCCGCGCTCGCGCCGCCCGCGGGAGCGACGACGCCCTGCGCGCCGAAGAAGGGCGAGGTGCTGGGCACCGGCGCGCCGGAGCCGTCCACGTCGTAGCGCAGGGTCACGCGCGCGGGTTTGGGCAGGACGAAGGTCGTCAGCTCGGTGACGCCGTCGAGGTAGGCCTTCCAGGAGACGGACTGGAACACCGTGCCGCCCACGTCCTGCGGCCGCCGCTCGCCCAGGATGCGGATGTCGTGGCCGAGCCCGTTGGTGTCGCCGTCGAGCGCCGCGCCCGCGGTTTTGTCCATGGTCACGATGTTGTCGCAGGTGTCGAGCTGGAAGCTGCGGTCGCCCAAGGTCGAGACGCTCTGCGCGTTGAGCGAGAGCCCCTCGGTGTTGTAGGAGGCGACGCGGTACTGGTAGCTCGACCCGAGGCTGTTGTCCACGTACGAAGTCTGCGCGGCGGGGACCGTGGTCAACGAGACGAAGTTCTCCGCGCAAGGCGTGGTCGAGCGGTAGATGCGGTAGCCGCTGAGCTCGTCGGCCGTGGGCACGGGGCCGAGGAACGCGGTGCCGTCGTAGAAGCGGGTGACCGGCGACCACGAGAGCGTGGTCGTCAGCGGGTTGGAGACCACGCCGATGCCCAGGGGCTCCATCGGCACCAGGTTGGCGGGCCGCGCGGAGGCCGTGGCCGCGACGCTCTCGAAGCCGCCCGCGTCGCGCGCGGTCAGCCGGTAATACACGGTCACGCCGCCGGCCAGCGGGATGTCGAGGTAGCTCACGGCGGTGAGCGTGGTCACCTGGACGTAGTTGGACTGGTCGGTGGAGCGCTGCAGGCGGTAATGCGCGAAGTCCAGGCCCTTGCCCGCCGCGGACAGGTCGGTCCAGGACAGGCTCACGCGCAGCAGCCCCGGCACCGCGGACAGGCCCGTGGGCGAGGAGGGGGCGACGTTGAAGGGCAAGGTCCGCGCCGGGTCCGCCGCGGCCATACGCGCGTCGATGAGCGAGGTCTGACCCGCCGCGTCGACGGTCTTGACCGCGAAGTACCAGGTCGAAGCGGGCGCCAGGCCCGTGAACAGTCGCGAGACGGTCGTGCCCGCGGCCTGGCCCGGCGTCGTGACCGAGGACGCGGCCGCCGCGAACCACGCCGTGGTGCTGCCGGCGAAGGCCGACAGAGGCGTCGAGGCGTAACGCACCTCGTAGGAGGCGACGGGGACGAGGCTCGGCGTCTGCGGCGAGGTCCAGGTCAAGGCGACCTGGCCCTCGGCCGACCCGGGCAGGGCGCTGAGGTCGGTGACCGGCAGCGGCGGCACGGGCGTGTAGGAGGGCAAAGACGACGAGGACGCGTTGCGGCCGGCCGCCGGCAGGCGCGTCCAGGCGCCGGCCAAGGTCGGGGTGGACGCGTCCACGGCGCGCACGGCGAAGTAATGCGTGACGCCCGGGGTCAGGTTCTCCACGGCGTAGGTCTGCGCCGCGCCCGCCGAGCCGTAGGCGGGGACGGGGGAGGTCGAGAAGACGGCGACGCCGGGCGCCGCGATGAAGTCGGTGGTGGTGTTCAGGAAGCCCACGGTGGAGACCGCGACCTGGTAGAGCACGGGCGCCGTGACGGAGGAGACCGCGGGCGTGGTCCAGGTCAACGAGACGATGCCCGTGCCGGCGCCGGGCGAAGCGGCCAGGTCGGTCACCCCGGCGATGCCCTTGGCGCGGGCCTCGGCCTGCGCGCCCGCGCTGAGCAGATCCAGCGCCCCCAGGCCCGAGTTGTTGGCGGACTTCACGCCGAACCAGTAACGCTCGCCGTCGGCGAGCGACAACACGGCCGTCTCCGTCGCGCCCACGGGCGCGACCGCGGGCACGACGGAGACGCTGGAGGCCGCGGCGGCGAACCACGCCGTCGTGCTGCCGCCCACGCTCGCCACGGAGAAGGTGGCGAAGTAGACGCGGTGTTCGGTCAACACCGGCGGGCCCGGGGCGGTCCAGGAGAGAGTGACCTGACCGCCCGACGGGCCCGGCAGCGCGCTGAGGTTCGTGACCGGGTCGGGCGCCACGCTCGTCGCCGCCGTGAAGTTGGCGAGGTTGCGCGCTCCCGCCCGCACCCAGGCGCCGAAGGCGCCCAGGCTGTCGAGCTCGCGGATGGCGAAGTAATGCACGACCCCGGTCGCCAGGCCGGTGACGACCATGCCCGCCTGGCCTCCGCCCGGTCCCGGGGAGGGGATCGGCGAGGAGGACAACGCGGTGAGCGGCTGCGCCGCCAGGAACGCCGCGTGGTCGGGTATCTGCGCGACGGTGGAGACGCGTACGTCGTAGGCGTGCGGGCCCGTGGTGCCGTTGCGGCGCGGCTCGGTCCACACCAGGTCGATGGTGCCGTTGAGGGTGCCCGGGGTGGCCGTCAGGTCCGACACGCCCGCGATGCCTTGGACGGCGACGCCGACGTTGAGCCGGGACGGGTTGACCCCGAGAGCGGGCAGGGACAGGACGCACGCCGCCGCCGCGGCCCGTAGGGCCGCGGTGACCACGCGAACGAAGTCCGCCTGTCTCAGCGCTCTCATGGCGTCGGATGCGTCAACTCATCCGTCGTCCTCCCGGCGCGTCTGATCCATCGTCATCCTCGTCGTCCTCCGCTCAGGGCGCGATGGCCGTGACCGTGAGTTGGATGTTCTGCGTGTCGGTGGTGTCCGAGGTGCTCGGCGTCACCACGCGCCAGCACAACGCGCGGAAGCTGCTCGCGAACATGCGCCCGTTGCCCGCCACGTCCGGGTTGGGGGTGCCGCCGCCCGTGTTGAGCGTCGAGTCCGCGAACACCGACGAGGTGTAGGTCGCCGGCGTCGCCGTCACTTCCTGCGCGTACGACGCGTCCCACGACGCCGCGTTGAACGCCGGGCACCCGCCCGCCGCGGTGTTGGACGACCCGAGCACCGCCTGCAGCGCGAACGCGTTGGAGCCCACCGACGAGCTGTCGGCCGACACCGCCCAGGTCTCCGCGCCCGCCGCCGTGTTGATGCTGTTCGCGTTCGTGCTCAGCTGCCAACGCTCCGTCTGCCCGCCCGAGTCGTTGCGCACCGTGCTCGTCGTCGGGCTCACCAACCGGTCGTTGGGCGTCGCCGTGTTCCAGTTCACCGTCTGCGTGCTCGTCGCCGCGTCGTTGACCGCCACCGACAGGTTCGCGGTCACAGACACGTTG
>JANRKA010000197.1:0-26995 GCA_033875325.1 Elusimicrobiota bacterium
GTCCTGTCGCCCCGTCATATGTGACTTCTCGGGTCCCGCAGACACCTACCGCCCAGCTATCACGCCCTGGGGAAATCGCGGGACCCGAGAAGTCACATATGACGGGGCGCCACCCGCACCTATCGGATTCCTTGCCGCGCCGCCGGACACAAGCCTGGGAGCCTGGCGCCGGAGCGAAAAGCCTGTCATAATCACGGCATGCCCGATGCCTCCGGCCCCCCCGCGCGCGAGAGCCGCGGCGGCGCCATCCTGGTCGCGGCCGCGGTCGGCGTCTCCGCCGTCGGCGTGCTCGGTTGGCACCTGCTGCAGAACCGCGGCGACGACCGCGAGCGTCTGGACGTCTCGGGCTTCGACCTGGCCGCCGCGCCCACCGGCACGCGCCCCGTCCTGCCCCTGCCCGCGCCGGCCGACGCGCCCGCCCCGGCGTCGAGCCTGGGCATGCTCAAGGCCGACGAGGGCGTGCGCGTGGTGGAGTCCAACGCGAGCTCCGATTCGTCGCCGTCTCAGGCGGCCAACAAGGCCCGCAAGCAGCAGGAGGCCGGGCAGAGCTTCCAGCAACTGGCCAAGAAACACGAGAAGAAGGTGCGCTCCTACTTCATGAAGGCGACGGCCAAGTACCCGTCGGTGCGCCAATACGGACGCGACTGGATGAGCTACCCCGACCTCAAGAAGCTCAACGACGACTATTTCCGCGACCGCGACCCCGTGAAGTTCATGAAAGGCGTGGCCAAGTCGGAGAACTTCGGGAAGCTGGTCAAGAAATACTCCACCGACCCGGCCATCCGCGCGGTGGTCATCGACGCGGCCAAGCAGGCGCCGTCCGACCTGATGGCCGCGGGCCTGGACTACCTCAACGAGGACCGCGTCATCAAGGACCTCGTGGGCACGGTGGCCAAGGGCATGGGCCTGCCGTCGAGCCTCATGGCCATCTTCGACGACGGCAAAGGCGCCAAGGTGGACCAGAACCAGGTGATGTCCGACATCATGAAGAACAACCCCGAGGCGCGCAAGGCCATGGAAGGCCAGCAGCAGAACCAGGGCATCCGCATCGGGCGCTGACTCGCCCCGCCTCCCCGGAAACGGAACGGCCCGCGCCTCTTGGAGGCGCGGGCCGCTCCTTTCGCGACGCCGCCGGGGCTAGTTGCCGCCGCCGAGCGTGGTCGCCTGCGTCTGCACCGGCTGCGTGTTGCGCACGCAGGTGTTGCCCTCCAGGCGCGTGCCGGGTCCGCAGGTGGTGGTGATCTGGTTGGTCGAGCTCTCCGCCTGCTCGTTGAGCTCCTCTTCGGTAGGGCCGCAGCCCGAGCCGCCGCCCGAACAGGCGACCGCACCGAACACGGACATCGCGAGGACGAAAGCGCCGACGACCGTCGAGAGGCTTTTCATGGTCATCTCCCTTACCGCGTCGTGACGCCCTGGGTGGCGACGCACTGGCCGCCCTGCAGATGGGTGCCCGCGCCGCAGACGATCTCCTCGGCCTTGGTGCTGGCTTCCTCTTCGGCGCCGCCGCAACCCTGCTGATCGCAGGCCGCCGCGCCCAACGAGGCGGCGAAGACGAAGGCGAGAAGGGCGAATCGGGTACACGAAATCCTGGTCATACGGCCTCCTTTTCGCGACATAAGTAGTGTAAACCCCCCTCTGAGGGCTGTCAAGGCGTATAAGGCCTTTTTATCGTTTTTTTACCGCGTCGGGCCCCAGGGCGACGGAGAGGGCCCGGGAGGCGTAACCCGGCAGCCAGAGCAGGTGCACGATGGCGCTGTAATGGCCCCCGGGGACCCACAGCTGACGGGCGTCCGGGAAGGCGTCTTTGAGCTTCACGCCGTTGGCCCGGGGCACGACCCGGTCCCAGGAGGCGTTGACGAGCAGGACCGGGCGGCCCCGGTTGGCCTCCCGCCGCTCCCCGGGGTCCAGGCCCGGCCAGGCCAGGCGCACGGCCTCGGCGGTCAGCCCCATCTTGCGGGCGAACGGCCCGGTCATGTCGCTGTCGAGCAGCAGGCGCGGGAAGTCGGCCCCGCCCAGCAGGAACAGAGCGAACTTCGGTCGGGGGTCGAGCGAATACACCATGGCGCCCACGATGGCGCCGAGGCTGATGCCGAACACCGCGACGCGACCGGGGTCGGCCTCCGGCCGCGTCGCCAGCAAGTCGAGCGCGCGCCGCGCGTCGGCGATGGACTGGCGGTAGTTGCGCGCCAGCGAAGCCGTGGTGCGCCCCAGGAAGACCTGGCCGCTGGGCATGGACGGGTGCGGCCGCCGCCGGAACTGGGTCGGCATCTCCAGCCACATCACGGCGAAGCCGTCGCGCGCGAAGCGCTCGGTGAAACGCGTCTCGATCCAGACGTTGGGCGCGGCCATCACCGGCAGCACGAGCACGGCCGGCGCCCCCGCCAGCCCTTTCTTGGCGACGAGGTGCGCGTAGACCGTGTCGTTGGCCGGCCACGGGCTCTTGCGCGGGGACGGGAACGACAACACGGTCTCGACGAGCTCGCCGCGCTCCTCCACGGAGACCACGGTCACCGGGAAACCCGGCGTCGGAGCGGCCGCCGCCAACGCCGCGGCGAGCAGCGGCGCGGCGAGCATCAGAACCCCACGACCAGGGACAACGCCCCCTGGTAGATGTCGTTGAGGCCCAGCGAGGTCGGGCTGCGCACGGTGGATTTGCCCATCACCCAATACGAGTAGTCGAACTTGGCGGCGAAGCGGCGGCTGAGCTTCCAGTGCACGCCGGCGGTGTATTTGTCGATGTGGCGGGTGACGAAGGGCGCCTCGGGGCGGTAGGCGACGAGGGATTCGAAGGTGTTGGAGCCGTCGTTGTAGTTGAGCAAGAAGTCGAGCAGGGGCCCGCGGCGGTAGAGGCGGTTGAAGACGAGCACGCCGGCCACGCGTTCGCCCACGGGCGGCGCGCGCAGCAGCGGGAAAACGGCCTGCACGAAGTAACCGTATATCTGCTCGGCCTGTCGGCTCTGCTGGATGGGCGAGCGCAAGGTCGCGTTGCTCGCGGTCGTCGAGGAGACCATCAGCGGGGCGAGGAACTGGTTGCGCGAGTACATGAACTCGCCCGACAGGCCGACGCCTTTGTACTCGAAGGAGAAGTCCGCGCTGAGCAGGTGATAGTTGAGCTGGCCCTCCAGGTCGTATTGGCCGCCCATGCCCGAGAGGCCGAGCAAAACGCCGGAATCGTCGGCGGAGCGCTCCGGGAACGGCCACGGCAGGCGCAGGTCGCCCAGCGCGAAGACGATGCGGCCTCCGCCCGACTTGGCGTTGTTGTTGTCGGCGAGGTTGTTGTTGGCGTGGCCGAAGTCGGGCTGCACGCCGTTGGTGGACGGCCCGGGGATGCCCAGGTTCTGCGGGTTGGGGAAGGTGCGCAGGCGGTTCTTGCTCTCGCCGATGCCGTTGACCACGAAGGCCGTGAGCTCGACGGGGACCAGCGGGTGCACGACCACGGGGTACCAGCTCAGGCGCGCGCCCACATCGGCGTAGCCGTTGGAGACCGGCGGGCGCGGGGAGTTGGGGCGCACGACCAGGTCGAGGCCGTCGGGCGAGGCGTAGAGCAAGGGGCGGGTGACGGCCAGGTACTGGTCGGCGCGGTACAACTCGTTGTAGCGGCCGAAGGGCACCAGGAACTTGCCGCCCTGCAACTTGAGGCGGCGTTGGCCGTTGTACTCCACGAACATCTGGTTGAGCTCGACGGCCCCCTGCTTGGAGGTGGGCATGGTCCATTCGATGAAGAACGGCGTCTTCTCGTGGGCGGGGATCTCGGCGCCGAGGTAGAGTTCGGAAAGGTAGACCTGGTCCTGTATCTGGGTCTCGAAGCCGGGCTCCTTGGGGCCCACGTTGCGCCAGTTGAGCGCCCCGCCCCCGAAGAAGCGGACCCCCGCGAAACGCTTCAGGAAGGCTTCCCCGGCCGGGGACAGGACCGGGGCCGGGGCGGGCGACGGCTCGGTGACGGGCGGGGCCTGGGCGGCGGCCGCCAGCGGCCAGAACGCCGTCAAAATCAGCGCGAATTGACAGCGGCGCGGCATTGAGTTAAGATGTTCCACGACGCCTGCAGTATAACGACAAGAAGGGGGAATCTCAATGGCTCACGTGATCGTCGAAGGCTGTCTCGGCGAAGTCTACGCCGCCTGCGTTGACGTCTGCCCGGTGGAGTGCATCCACCCCGGCCAGTACCAGAACCAGGCGTTCATGATCATCGACCCCGAGGTCTGCATCGACTGCGGCGTCTGCCTCCCGGAGTGCCCCATCGGTGCCATCGTCGGCTCCGTGGACGAGAACCCGGCCTGGGCCAAGATCAACGCCGAGCTGACCCCGACCTTCAAGGGCAACCCCAAGGTCACGCCCCGCGCTCCCAACGACCCGCCGAAGAAGCCGGGCAACAAGCTCGTCAAGTAAGACGGCCTTGCTGCGAAAAGCCGGGCGGCCCCTGCGGTCGCTCGGCTTTTTCTTTATACTGTCGCATGCCGCGCCCGGAGCCGACGCGATGAACCATACCGTGGTCTTGCGCACCCCCCTGGACACCGCGAAGGTCAAGGCGGCGGGGCTCAAGCGACTGCCTTTCTCCGACGGGTTGTTCGAGACCGTCGGCGCGACGGCCACGCTGGAGAGCGCCGACCTCGAGTCCCCGTTCCCCTTCGACGACCTCGTGGCGTCGTTGGCGGCGGCGGTCCCGGACGGGGGCGAGGCCGAGCTGTCCGCGCGGGTGCGCTTCGACTCCGGTTGGTCTGAGTGGTACCCGTTGGGGACCAAACGCGCCGACGGTTTCTACTCCCCCGAGGCCTACGCGGACGAAAACGGCAAGGTGGACGTGGACACCTTGAAACTCAAGTCCAAGGCGACCGCCGCGCGCCTGCGCGTGCGCTTCAAGGCGGGCAAGAGGCCGGTGCGGCTCATCCAGGCCGCCGTCGCGGTGTCGGACGGCGACGCGCCGTCGGCGCCGCCGCCCTTCCTCGGCGGCGCGGCGGTCCGGGACCTCGGCGTCTCCCCCCGCTCCCAGGGCGAGGCGCAGGACAAGTACAAACACGACATCTGCTCCCCTACCTCGTTGTCCATGGTGCTCGACTTCTGGGGCGAGAAAACCGAGCTCGAGGCCCTGGCCGAGGAGGTCCGCGACAAGACCTCCCAGCTCTTCGGCAACTGGCCCGCCAACGCGGCCGCCGCGGGCGACCGCGGCCTGCCCGGCTTCGTCGCGCGCCTCGAGTCTCTCAACGACCTCGAGCGCGAGGTCGCGGCCGGGCGTCCCGTCGTCGTCAGCGTCACCGCCAAGGAGGGCGAGCTGCCCGGCGCGCCGTATAAGAAGACCAACGGGCACCTGCTCGTGGTCGGCGGCTTCACCGAGACCGGCGAGGTCGTCGCCTACGACCCCGCGGGCAAGCCGCGCGACCAGGTCCGGCGCGTGTACGGGCGCGAGGCCTTCCACCAGGTCTGGCGCGTGCGCAAGCGCGGCCTGGCCTACGTCATCGGGCCCGACTTCCCGCGCCGCCTGACCGTGGGCGTGCCGGTCGCCGACCTCTGGTCCAAGCCGGTCAAACGCGACAAGCCCACGCTCGACGACGCGGCTCACCTGACCCAACTGCTCTACGGCGAGGTCGTGACCGCGCTCGAGGCCCGCGATGACGGCTGGGTGCGCGTGCGCGCCGAGGAGCAGGACAGCTTCCTGCCCGCGGGCGCCTGGCAGGGCTACCCGGGCTGGCTGCGCGCCGAGCAGCTCGTGTCGGCTCCGCCGCCGGAAGGCGACGTGGTCGTGCGCACGCGGCAGACCTTGCTGCAGCGCGGCGACGACATCACCCCCTTGTCCGTCGGCACGCGCCTCAAGCGCGTCTCGGAGAGCAACGGCGCCTCCTTCGTGCGCCTGTTGGACGGGAGCCTTGCCGAGGTGCCGTCCGACGCCTTGTACGTCGCCCCCTCCTCGCCCACCGCCGCCTCGCGCGCGGAGATCATCCGGGCCGCGGAGCTGTTCCTCGGGACGAGCTACTACTGGGGCGGCCGGGCCGGCGTGCAGCCCGACCCGAAGTTCGGCGTGGACTGCTCGGGGCTCGTGAGCCTGGCGTATCGCATCCATGGCCGCGACGTGCCGCGCGACTCGCACGAGCAGAAGCTCAAGAGCCGTCCGCTGCGCCGCGAGGAGCTGCAGAGCGGGGACCTCGTCTTCCTGACCGAGTCCGACGTCTCCGACCGCATCACCCACGTCATGATCCACACGGGCGGCGACGGCCTCATCGAGAGCCGCAAGTCCTCGGGCCGGGTGCTGCGCACCACCTTCCTGGAGCGCTTCGGCAAGCCCCTGACCGCCATCGAGTCCGGCGACGCGCTCACCGACCTCTCCTTCCCCAAACCCCGCCGCCGCCGCATCTTCTTCGGCTCCTACTTCTAAAAGTTAAGCTGGGGTTGTTGAAGCGGCCGCGGAGTTGGCCGGCGCGGTTGATGAGGGGGTCGGTGTCGATGCCGCCGTTGAGGCGGTAGCGCGACGCCAGGTTCGGGACGCCTTTCTCGCCTTTCTTCACGTTGATGTTGAAGTCGGCGCGGACCTCGGAGGGTTGGGCGAGCTGGACGAACACCGCCATCAGCTCGTCGTATTTGAGGCCGGACTCGCCCTCGCCGTCGATGAGGCGGGCCAAGGCCTTGGCCTGGCGGTCGTGGCTCGGCGCCTCGCGCAGGGCCGCCAGGTCCGCGACGAGCTCGGTGGCCCGGCGGGCCAACCGCGTGTAGTAGGACGGGTCGAGGTTGTCGTGCACGGCGTCGGTCACGCGGCGCGCCTCGCGGCGCACGGCGCGCTCGTCGAAACCGACCGACTGCGCGACGGCCAGGAACTGGCGGTCGGCCTCGTCCAAGGTGTTGCCCCAGGCGCGCACGATGGCGGCCGGGTCGGCGTGGATGACCTGACGCAGGCCCTCGGGGCTCAGCAGGATGGACAAAGTCATCGCGCCTTTGTCGTAGTTGGGCTCGGGAGCGGGGGTGAGCTCGCCCCGGTGGTTGCGGCGCATCCGGCGCTCGGCCGGCACCTCGGGGAACATCGCGTCCACGGGGAGCTGGGTGCGCGCGCCCGGCGCGCCGCTCTCGCGGCCGATGAGGGAGGTCAGCTCGGAGTACTCCTCGACCATGTCGCGCACGCCCGAGGCGCCGATGCGCTCGAAGCCGCGCTGGCGGATGTAGACGGCGGCCGGCGGCGCGGAGCCCTCCGGGATGATCTGCGTGACGATCTGCGCGGAGCGGGAGGTGTTGTCCTTGACGATGGAGCCGACGAAGGGAAGGTAGAACAGGTGCGACTCGCGCAGCTTGTCGGCGTGGTAGATCCGGACCTCGCCCTCGCCGGAGTCCAGGCGCTCCATGCGGTCCTCGCCCGTGTTGGTGTTCCAGCGCTGCCGGGTCAGGAAGGGCAGGTGCAGGTTCCAGTCCGACGACTCCTTGCGGTAGGTGTCGAGGAAGGTCTCCGCGTCCACGGCGCCGATGCCCGTCGCGTAGTGCTCGCGCAGCTCCCGGGCGTTGGCGCGGGCGGTGCGCTCGGGCAGCAGGCCGTTGCGCTCGGCGACCAGGCGCAGCACGCGGGTCAGGTCGCCGCGCACGACGTCGGTGAGCGCCTGGAGCTGCTCCTCGTTGGACGGGTCGAGGATGACCTCCAGCATGATGCGCTGGCCGTGGCCGGTGCCGTGAAAATACGAGAGCTGGGCGCTGACGTAGTCGCTGAGCCCGCGCGCGATGAGGCGGTCGACCTGGCGCAGGAGGATGCCCTCGCCCACGCTGGCCATCTGGAGCGCGGGGAAGGTCGCGAGCAAGGAGCCGCCGTTCGTGCGCACCTCGGCGTCCTCGATGCGGAAACGCATGCGGATCTTGTCGGGCGCCATGCGGTAGAGAGAGAGCGCGGCCTGGCCCCCCTGATTGTAGCCGCCGGCGGTGATGGTCAACGCGGCCGTGCCCTCGGTCAGCGTCACGGACGGGGCATAGCCCCAGCTCAGCCGGATGGGCAGTCGCCAGACCTCGCCCAGGCGCATCTCGCGGATGCGGTTGGGGCGGAACGGGAACACGGTCTTGACCTCGCGCACGTCGAGCAAGGTGTCGAGCTCCTCGCAGGAGCGACTGCCTTCGAGCGGGCGCATGACCACGGACTCGCCTTCGGCGGAGGCGCCGATCCAGAAGCTGAACGCGACGCCGTCCACCGCGTCGGGAGCGGCGAAGGTGTGCCCCACGCTGAAGCGCACCTGCATGGTGTCGATGATGGCCTCGTGGTTGTTGGGCAGCTGGCGCAGGCGCCGGCCGAAGCGCCCGCCCACGCCGCCCAGGTCGGCGATGTCGAAATCCTGGTTGACGCGCAGGTTCAGGCCGCGGCAGACGCGGTCGAGCAGGCCCTTCTCGAGACGGTCGCGGAAGGTGATCTCGTCGGGGGTGGAGAAGCCGCCTTCGGGGACCGGCGGCGGAGTCGGCTCGCCCGGTTGGCGGGGCGCGGGCACCTCGCGCGTCCAGTCGCTGTCGGGTTCCTGCTCCCAGACGGAGGAAGCGGCGGCGGGCAGGGCAAAAGACAGGAGGAGCGCGACGAGGGGCGTTCGCATGACTGTCAGTATAGTCACCTCCCGTCGCTTGCACGAGGGGCTTTGGGGCAATAGCGGCGGGTCCATAAGGCCCAGGCGTTTCCCCCCGTTTCGCTATATAGGGTAGAATCACGGCCATGACCCGGCACGCCTTCGCGGTCCTGGCCCTCCTCGCGGCGACCGCCCCCGCCCACGCCCAACGCCGCGCCCGCGGCGAGCGCCTCGAGCCTCCGCCCGAGACCCGCGCCGCCCCCCTCTACCCGCCGCGCGTCGCCACCGAGCCCGTCACCTTCGTGTGGCCGCCGGAGGGCAACGCTTTCTCCGGCGAGGGCACCTTCCTGCTGGGCAGCGTGTCGGCGGCCACGGCGCCCTTCCGCATCAACGGGACCTCCGTGAGCGTGCACCGCGACGGGGGCTTCCTCGCCTACCTGCCCGTGTCGCCCGGGACCTTCACCTTCCGCGCCGAGCTGGACCTGGCCGGCGGCACCGCCGTCGCCGAGCGCGTCGTGCTCGTGGGCGCCATGGCCGCGCCGCTGGGCGAGAGCCCCGTCCTCGACGAGGCCTCGCTGACGCCGCGCGCCGACCTGGAGCTGCGTCCCGGCGACTGGCTCGTCCTGCGCGCGCGCGGCACGCCGGGCAAGGCCGTGCGCGCGCGACACGGCCGCGGCGAGTGGCTCGACCTGCGCGAGGTCGCGCCGGGCGTCTACGAACGCTCGTTGGCCGTGGGAGCGGCCGACGAGTGGCCGCCCGAGTCCGTGACTTATGAGCTCAAGGACGGTTGGTCCAAGGCCAAAGGCGTCAGCCCCGGACGCGCGTCGGCCGCCTCGCGGCAGGTCTGGTGGGCGTCGGTCAGGCCCAACGCCAACGGCTTCATCGCGGTCAAGACCAACCCGGGCAACGGCTTCCTCGCCTACCCGCCGCCGGGCGTGCGTATGGCCGTCACGGGCCGCGACGGCGGCATGCTGCGCGTGCAGCTCCACGCGGGCCTGACGGGCTGGGTGGACGCCAAGGACGTCGAGCTGTCCTCGGGCGCCGCGGCCCCGCGCCTGACCAGCGACACCGTCAGCCTCACCGCCCTGTCGTCGACGACCGTCGTGCGCGTGAGCCTCACCGGACGCGCGGCCTTCGCGGGCACGGTGGATGACGACCTCGGCGGCATGACGCTGCGCCTGTTCGGCGTCTCCGGCCACACCAACTGGGTCATCTACGACTCCAAGGAAGACTTCGTCGACGAGGTGCGTTGGACGCAGGAGGCCACCGACGTCCTGGCGCTGCGCGTGCTGCTCAAGCCCGGCCGCACGTTGTGGGGCTGGAACGCCGCCTACGACGGGGCCGGCTCCTCCCTGCGGCTGGAGCTGCGCCGCCCGCCGAAGACCGACAGGTCGAACCCGCTCGCCGGCGCGCGCGTGATGATCGACCCCGGGCACAACCCCTCCGAGACGGTCGGCCGCCGCGGCCCGCTGGGCACGCGCGAGATGGACGCCAACTACGCGCTGGCGCTGGCCGTGGAGGAGCGCCTGCGCCGCGACGGCGCCGTGCCGCTGCGCACCCGGCAGACGCCGCTCGACGAGGTCGGCCTGGCCGAGCGCAGCCGCATGGCCGTCGAGCGCGGCGCCGACGCCTTCGTAAGCCTGCACAACAACGCCGTGCCCGACGGCACGAACCCGTTCTCCAAGCCCCGCGGCTACTCCGTGTTCTACTACCACCCGCAGTCGCTGGCCTTGGCGCGCAACCTGCTCAAGGGCTTCCAGGTACGGGTGCCCCTGGCCGACGAAGGCCTGCAGTGGGGCAACCTCTCGGTCGCCCGCCTGACCGCGATGCCCGCGGTGCTGATCGAGTGCGCGCACTTCATCTTCCCGGAGCAGGAGGCGCTGCTCAACGACCCGAAGTTCCGCGCCAAGGTCGCCGACGCGGTCGTGGACGGCTTGCGCGAGACCTTCCGCGAGGCCGGGCGGAGGCCCCGATGAGCGTCCCCGGACAGACCCCGCTGTCGGCGCTGTGCGGCCTCATCGAGTTCCTCCACGGCGTCAAAGATGCCGACGACGACCGCATCTGGTCGCGCGTGCTCGAGAAGCTCGCGGCCGCCCTCGACTGCGAAGCCTCCACCTACTTCGTCTTCCTCCCCAAAGCCGGCACGCTCACCGCGCGCGCGGCGTTGGGCACGGCGACCTCCGCCCTGCAGAGCCGGCCCGTCGAGGCCGGACAGGGCCTGTGCGGGTGGGTCGCCAAATACCGCGAGCCCGTGCTCGTGGAGGACGCCTACGCCGACAAGCGTTTCCTGGCGGCCGTGGACGAGTCCAGCGGGTTCAAGACCAAAACCGTGCTCGCCGTCCCCCTCTTCGACCGGCTGGAGCTGGTGGGCGTGCTCGAGCTCATCAACAAGCGCGACGGCGCCTTCACCGCCTCCGACCTGGCGTTCGTCGAGGCGGCCTGCAGCGCGGCGGCGCTCGCCCTGCGTTCCATCAAGCTCGAGTCCACGGTGGACCGCGTCACGGCGCACAACGCGAGCATCCTCGACAACCTCGGCGGCGGCTTCGTCGCCGTGGACGTCCACGGCCGCATGATGCTGTGCAACCCGGCGGCCCGCCGCATCCTCGACATCCCGCCCGAGGCCCCGCTCAACGTGCCCGTGGACCAGGCCCTCTACACCAACCCGGAGATGGCCGAGATCCTCATGGACACCTTGGTCAAGAAGGTCACGGTCAAGCGCCAGGACCTGTGGTGGAAGCGCAAGGGCGAGACCCGCGTGCTCGGCTACTCGACCTTGCTCATCCAGGACACCGGCGGCCGCGTCGTCGGCGCCGGCATCACCTTCCAGGACATCACCTCGTTCCAGAAGAAGCCCTGATGCAGGCCCCTGGTTCTCCCTCTTCGGCACGGACGGCAAGACCCACACGCTGGACTCGGTCAAAGGCGCGAAGGCGACCATCGTCGTCTTCACCTGCAACCACTGCCCCTACGCGGTGATGAACGAGGACCGCCTCATCGCCGTCTTCCGCGACTACCGGGACAAGGGCGTGGGGATGGCCGCCATCAACTCCAACGACGCCGTGAACTGCCCCGAAGACTCTTTCGAGGCCATGAAGGTCCGCGCCCGGGAGAAGGCCTTCCCCTTCCCGTACCTCCACGACGCCGACCAGAGCGTCGCCCGCGCCTACCAGGCGACGCACACCCCGCACCTCTTCGTCTTCGACGCGAGCCTGCGCCTGGCCTACACCGGCGCCGTGGACGACGACAGCGATCACAAGCGCCGCAAGACGCCGGAGAAGCGCTTCCTGCGCGACGCCCTCGACGACCTGGTCGCCGGCCGCCCCCGTGCGCGTGCCCGAGACGCGCGCCATCGGCTGCACCATCAAGTGGCGCTGACCTAGAAGGGCGAGCAGCCCGGCCGCGGGGCGCGGCCTTCCAGCGCCAACTCGACGTCCATCTCGCGGTCCACCGAGCGGGCGTGGTTCATCTTGCTCGGGTCCAGGTGACGGTGCGGGTCGAGGAGGCGCACGCCCGTGACCTCGCAGTAGATGCGCGAGATGCGCGTGACGTACGCCGTGGTCTCCGGGAAGTTCGGCACCTTGTTCGCGCGGATGATGCCGGCCCAATGCTTCTGCTTCGTGTTGTAGAGCGAGGCGGCGATGAGCGGGTCGTAGTCCGGGCCGATCATGGCCCCGCGGCTGGCGTAGATGCGCGCGCCGCAGCGGACGTTGGGCGCTCCCCTCACGCTCACCCGCTCCCAGGCGCCGAGGTCCTTGCACTGCGCGTTCCACGCGCTCCAGGTGACTTGCGCGGGGCCGCGGGCCCGCGAGCTGTTGCCCAGCACTCCGCCCTCAGCCCAGACGATGGAACGGAAGAGGAAGCGGCGGATGCCGAACTCCGCCTCGGCGGCGGCCACCAAAGCGGCCACGTCCGCCGGCATGCGGCGGGAATCCCAAGTCTCGGGCGCCGGCCCGGGCTGGGTCAAGGCGCGGCCGCCGATGAAGCGGCCGACGGGAGGCTTGCCTTCGGCTGCGGCGCGGAGCGCCGCGAGCGTCGCGCGGTCCACGTGCCCGTGCGGCGCCAGACGGTTGGCGCGTTGGAAGGCGCGCAGCGCCGTCTGCGTCCGGCCGCCGAAGTCACCGTCATCGGCGATGATGCGATTCCCGGCGATGCGATTGAGCATGTCCTGGACGGCCCGGACCTCGTCGTTCTCATCGCCGATCTGCACGCAGCCGGCGACTTCCGCGCGGTAGACTCCGGCCCAGCGCGCGATGGCCGCGGCGGTGAGCGCGTCCACCTGCCCGGTGGGCGGCAGGTCGTTGTCCTCCTGGAACTTGCGCACGGCCGCCTCGGTCTGCGGGCCGTAGTCGCCGTCCACGCCGATGACGCGCAGGCCGACGGCGCGGCGCACGACGTTGAGGTCGTTCTGCAGCGCCGTGACCGTGGGGTTCTCGGCGCCGCGCGCCAGCGGCGGCGGCGGGACGGGCCGCGCGTAGGGGATGACGACCTCCGCGCGCGTCAACGGCGAATACGACGGCTGCGGGCCGAGCGGCCGCGCGAGAGGCGCGGCGGGAGAGGCCACGCCGTCGCGCAGGAATGAGAAGGGCTCGCTGCGGCGGCCCTGGTCCAGCAGCAGCAGCGCTCCCGTCCCGCGCTGCGCCAACTGGGGCCCGGCGCCTCGCGGGAGGACCTGCGGCCCGCCCGGAGCGGCGGCCTGGCGGTCCAACGCCCTCACCGCGGCCGCGTGGGCCGCGAGCTCGCGGCCGATCTGCCCGTAGCGGCGGCCGTCGCGCACCGAGCGCTGACGCAGCTCGAGGGTCTCCCCGGCGAGCTCGAGCAGGCGGGAGCGGCGCCGGTCCGAGGCGGGCAGGGCCGCGGCGATGGCCTCGAGCTGAGCCTTCAGGTCGTCGAGCTTTCCCGCCAACTCCCCGTCGTAGCTCACCTCGCCGGCCGTGTAACGCGTCGAGCGACCCTCCAGGTCGCGCAGCAGCGCGTCGAGGGCGGCGGGCAGGGCCGCCCGCGCGACGGAGGCGGCGAGCAGCAGCAGGAGGAGGGGCAGCGAGGGGCGCATCGAGCTCATTATGCGCCCTTCGGGGCCCCGGCGCTTGGGCCAAAAGACCCACTTCCGGGTAAATTCGGAGTTAAAGGCCCGCGGTCAGTCCGCGTCCACGCCGCGCTGCGGGCACGACGGGCGCAGCGCGCAGGCGCCGCAGTCCGGCCGCAGCGCCTTGCACACGCGCCGCCCGTGCCAGATGACCGCGTGAGACCAGAAGCGCCAACTCGCGCGAGGCACGACGGCGTTGAGGTCGCGCTCCACCTTCACCGGGTCCTCCTCGTCGGTCAGCCCGAAGCGGTAGGCCAGGCGCTTCATGTGGGTGTCGACGACCACGCCGTCCTGCTTGCCGTACACCTCGCCCAGCACCACGTTGGCGGTCTTGCGCGCCACGCCGCGCAAGGTCAGCAGGGCCTGCATGGAGTCGGGCACCTTCCCGCCGTGTTCGTCACGGATGAGCCGCGCCGTCGTCATGATGGACAGGGCCTTGGAGCGGTAGAACCCGCAGGAGCGGACGAGGGCCTCGAGCTCCGCGGGCCGGGCCCGCGCGTAGTCGTCGGCCGTCTTGTAGCGCTTGAACAGGGCCTTGGTGGTCTTGTTGACGCGCGCGTCGGTGCATTGGGCCGACAGGATGACCGCGACCAGCAGCTCCAAGGGCGTCGAGTAGTCCAGCTCGCAGCGCGCGCCGGGATACAGGGCCTTGAGACCCTTGAGCAGCGCCTTCGCCCGCTCCGTCTTGACGCTCACCGCTTCTCGATGGGGTAGTAGTAGATGCCCATGTTCACCGGGTTGTCGACGAAGCCCTTCACCCAGTCGCGCATGGCATAGACGCCGGCGGGATGGACCGTGAACACGGCCGGCGCGAGCTCGTGGCCCCGGGCGAGCACCTTCCTGTAGGCGGCGGCGCGTTTGGCCGGCGACGGCTCGGCCACCGCCTTCTCCACCAGGGCGTCGAGCTCCGCGTCGCGGAAGCCCTGCGCCGAGGGGTAGCGGCCCTGCGAGTGGTAGAAGGCGTAGATGAAGTTGTGCGCGTCCGGGTAGTCGGCGATCCACCCGCGGGCGAAGAGCGGCATGAGCCGGCGCTGGCCCTTGTCCACGAAGTTGGCCCAGTCCACGCCGCGCAGGTCGATGCGGAACTTCGGGTTGAGCCGCTCGACCCCCTTCTTGAGGATCTGCGCCGCGGCCTCGCGCGTCTCGCCGCCGGTGTTGTAGGTGAGCGTGAACTTGAAGCCCTTCTCCCAGAGCTGGCCGCCATGGGCCTTGCGCAGGTGGGCTTCGGCCTTCTTGAGGTCGAAGGCGTAACGCGGCTGCGCCGGGTCGTGGCCGGGGATGCCGGGCGGGATGGGGCCCAACGCGCGGGCGGCCGTGCCCTTGAAGGTGTCCTTGAGGATGGCGTCGTATTCGAAGGCGTAGGAGAAGCCCTTGCGCGCGTCGAGGTCGGCGAAGAAGTCGGGCGGGATGCCCTCGCCGTCGAGTCTGCCCGAGCCGATGTCCGGGTTGGCGACCGGGTTGATGGCGACGGTGAAGAACAGCGCCGGGTCGGTCATGAGGCGGCGCAGGCCGTCCACGAGCCTGACGCCCGGCAACCCCTGGAGCTGGGAGGCGTAGGGCCGCGGCGTCTCGATGAGGTCCGCGTCGCCGGCCTGCAGCATGAGCTTGCGCGTGTTGAGCTCGGGCACGGATTTGACGAGCACGCGCTTGAGCTTGGCGGGCCCGCGCCAGTAGCCTTCGTGGCGCTCGAGCAGGACCATGCGGGCGGTCCTGTCCCAACGCGCCAGCTTGAACGGCCCGGCGCCGTTCATGTTCTGATAGAGGAACGACTTCTCCTTCGGCGGGTCGTTGTGGTCGCGCCACGACGCGGCCGAGCCGTCCCACTCTCCGTGCTCGACCGCCCACTTCTTGGGCACGACGTAGGACCAGCGCGCCATGATGGAGAGGAACGGGCCGAAGGGCCGCGGCAAGGTGACGACCAGGTCGTCGCCCTCCACCCGCACCGCCTTCTCCAGCGCGGCGAAGTCGAGCGTGACGGCCCCCGTCGAGTCCCGCGTCCCCGGCACGCCCGCGATGGGCTCGAGCAGCAGGGCGGACGGCCCGCCCGCGCGGTCGGTGACCATGAAGCGAAGCAGAGACCAGCGCGCGTCCTCGGGCGTCACCTCGGTGCCGTCATGGAACCTCACGCCCTTGCGGATGGGGAAGCGGTAGGTGCGGCCGTCCTTGGACACGAGCCCGTTGGCCTGGGTCGGCACCTTCGCGGCGATGCGCGGCTCGAACTCGGAGAGCGAGGAGCCCTTGAAGGCGATGAGGGTCTCGTAGACGTTCTGGATGAGGGACTGCGAGGCGCCGTCGTAGGGGAACGCGGGATCGAGGCTCCCCACCTCCCCGACCTCGAGCAAGGTGAAGGTGTCCGGGTTCTTGACCGGCTCGGCGGCGGAGACGGTCGCGGCGAGGAGGAGGGCGCTGAGCATGGCGGCAAGATACCGTTAAACCCCGGCCTCTGACAAGCGGGCCGTCCGCGGCGAGATGACATCAGTAACAACGCGCGGCCGCCCCGCGGAGGTTGACCTAAATCAATAGCCGGCCTCGGGGCGCGTGATAGAATCGTCGTTAGTCTCCGACCCCATATAAGGAGTGACCATGGACGCGAAAGCCTCCTGTTCGTCGTCGTGCTGCGGACGATTCTTCGACTTCCTCGAGTCGTCCATCGGCAAGAAGATCATGGTGGCCCTGGCCGGCCTTCTCCTCGTCGGCTTCCTCGTCACGCACCTCGCGGGCAACCTGCTCATGTTCGTCGGCGCGGACGCCTTCAACGCGTACGCCGAAGCCCTGGAGCACAACCCCCTCCTGCCGGTCGCCGAGCTCGGTCTCGTCGGCCTGTTCCTGCTGCACGTCGTCATGTCGGCGCGCGCCACGCTCGCCAACCGAGCGGCGCGCCCTGAAGGTTACGCGGTCTACAAGGGCAAGGGCGCGCGCACGCCCGGCTCGCGCACGATGGCCGTCACCGGCACGCTCGTCCTCCTCTTCGTCATCATCCACGTGGCCACCCTCAAGTACAAGGTCGGCGGCCCCAAGGGCGCGGAGCTCTTCGAGCACGTCGTGAACTGGTTCGCCGACCCGCTCTACGCGGGCTTCTACGTCCTCGCCGTGCTCGGCGTGGGACTGCACCTCTCCCACGGCCTGCAGAGCGCGCTGCAGACCTTCGGCGTCAGCCACCCCCGCTACACGCCCGTCCTGAAGAAGGCCGGGCTCGGCCTGGCGGCCCTCATCACGCTCGGCTTCGCCAGCCTGCCGGTCTACTTCGGATTCCTCAAGAACTGCGCCTCGTGCACGGGAGCCCACTGATGAAGCTCGATTCGAAGGTCCCCACCGGTCCCATCGAGAAGTCCTGGGACAAGCACCGCTTCGAGATGAAGCTGGTGAACCCCGCCAACAAGCGCAAGTTCAAGGTCCTCGTCGTGGGCACCGGCCTGGCCGGCTCCTCGGCCGCGGCGACGCTCGCCGAGCTCGGCTACCAGGTCGAGGCCTTCTGCGTGCAGGACTCCCCCCGCCGCGCGCACTCCATCGCGGCCCAGGGCGGCGTCAACGCCGCCAAGAACTATCCCAACGACGGCGACTCCATCTGGCGCCTGTTCTACGACACGGTCAAGGGCGGCGACTTCCGCGCCCGCGAGCAGAACGTGTACCGCCTGGCGCAGGTCTCCAACAACATCATCGACCAGTGCGTGGCCCAGGGCGTCCCGTTCGCCCGCGAATACGGCGGGACGCTGTCCAACCGCTCCTTCGGCGGCGCCCAGGTCAGCCGCACCTTCTACGCGCGCGGCCAGACCGGCCAGCAGCTGCTGCTGGGCGCCTACTCCGCGCTCATGCGCCAGGTCGGCGCGGGCGCGGTCAAGATGTTCCCGCGCCGCGAGATGCTCGACCTCGTGGTCGTGGACGGCCAGGCGCGCGGCATCGTCGTGCGCAACCTCGTCACCGGGGCGCTGGAGACCTACTGGGGCGACGCGGTGGCCCTCTGCACGGGCGGCTACGGCAACGTGTTCTACCTCTCCACCAACGCCAACGGCTGCAACGTGACCGCGGCCTGGCGCGCGCACAAGCGCGGCGCGGCCTTCGCCAACCCCTGCTACACGCAGATCCACCCGACCTGCATCCCCGTCAGCGGCGACTACCAGAGCAAGCTCACGCTCATGTCGGAGTCCCTGCGCAACGACGGGCGCGTGTGGGCGCCCAAGAAGAAGGGCGACGCGCGGCGGCCCCAGGACATCCCCGAGGACGAGCGCGACTACTACCTGGAGCGCAAGTACCCCGCCTTCGGCAACCTGGTGCCCCGCGACATCGCCTCGCGCGCGGCCAAGCAGGTCTATGACGACGGCCGCGGCGTGCTCGGCGGTCAAGCGGTCTGCCTCGACTTCGCCGACGCCATCAAGCGCATCGGCGAGGACAAGGTCCGGGAGAAGTACGGCAACCTCTTCGACATGTACCACCACATCACCGATGAGAACCCGTACAAGGTGCCCATGCGCATCTACCCCGCGGTGCACTACACCATGGGCGGCCTGTGGGTGGACTACAACCTGATGACCACCATCCCGGGCCTCTTCTGCCTGGGCGAGGCCAACTTCTCCGACCACGGCGCCAACCGCCTCGGCGCCTCGGCGCTGATGCAGGGCCTGGCCGACGGCTACTTCGTGCTGCCCTACACCATCGGCGGCTACTTCGCGGGGACCAAGCTCGGGAAGGTGACGACCGGCCATGACGCGTTCAAGGAGGCCGTCGCCGCCACCCAGGCCCGCACGGACAAGCTGCTCAAGAACAAGACCGGCGCCAGCCCCGCGGTCCTGCACCGCAGGCTCGGCCGCGTCGTCTGGGACAAGGTCGGCATGGCGCGCAACGAGAAGGGCCTCAAGGAGGCGCTGACCCAGATCCCCGCCCTGCGCGAGGAGTTCTGGAAGACGGTGTCCGTCACCGGCTCCGGCGAGGAGTTCAATCAGACCCTCGAGCGCGCCGGCCGCGTGGCCGACTTCATGGAGTTCGCAGAGCTGCTGGCCAAGGACGCGCTGACCCGCGAGGAGTCCTGCGGCGGCCACTTCCGCGAGGAGCACCAGACGCCGGACGGCGAGGCCAAGCGCAACGACGACAAGTTCTGCCACGTGGCCGCGTGGGAGCACAAGGGCGAGGGCAAGGACCCCGTCCGGCACGAGGAGCCTCTGACCTTCGAGAACGTGCACATCGCGCAGCGCAACTACGCCTAAGGGAACGCGACCATGGAAAAGAAGAACATGAACCTCACGCTGAAGATCTGGCGGCAGAAGGACGCGGCCTCCAAGGGCGAGCTCCGGGAGTACCCGGTCAAGGACGTGTCTCCCGACATGTCCTTCCTGGAGATGCTCGACGTCCTCAACGAGCAGCTCGTCGCCAAGGGAGAGGACGCCGTCGCCTTCGACCACGACTGCCGCGAGGGCATCTGCGGCATGTGCTCGCTGATGATCGACGGGCAGGCGCACGGCCCGGACAAGGCCGCGACCACCTGCCAGCTCCACATGCGCCGCTACAAGGACGGCGATACCATCGTCGTCGAGCCCTTCCGCGCGATGGCCTTCCCCGTGGTGCGCGACCTGTGCGTGGACCGCTCGGCCTTCGACCGCATCCAGGCCGCGGGCGGCTTCGTCTCGGTCAACACCGGCAACGCTTGCGACGCCAACGCCATCCTCGTCGGCCACGACACGGCGGAGAAAGCGATGGACGCGGCGGCCTGCATCGGCTGCGGCGCCTGCGTGGCGGCCTGCCCCAACGCCTCGGCCATGCTCTTCGTGGCGGCCAAGGTCTCCCAGTACGCCCTCCTGCCCCAGGGCCAGCCCGAGCGCGCCAAACGCGCGCTCGCCATGCGCGAGGCGATGGACGCGGAGGGCTTCGGCCACTGCACGAACGAGTACGAGTGCGAGGCGGCGTGCCCCAAGGAGATCAAGGTCTCCAACATCGCCCGCTTCAACCGCGAGTTCCTGAAGGCCGCCATCACCGCCGACTGAGTGAGGCTCAACGAGGACTTCGGCGTCTCGCCGGGGAAGCTCGAGGAGCTGAAGGCCCGCATCGCGCGCCTGGCCATCGACGCGTCGCTCATCGAGGAGGCCTTCTCGCGCGGCGGCGGCAAGGGCGGGCAGAAGGTCAACAAGACCGCCAACCGCGTCCAGCTCCACTACCCGCCGCTGGGGCTGCGCGTGGCCTGCCACCGCGAGCGCTCCCGCTCCCTCAACCGCTTCCTCGCCTTGCGCGAGCTCGTGGACCAGGTCGAGATGAAGGTCTCGCCGGGCACCTCCGAGAGGCTCAAGGCCGTCGCGCGCCTGCGCCGCCGCAAGTCGCGTTCCGCCGCCCGCGCGGCCGCGAAATACGGACCGCCGGCGCACGCGCCGTGAAGCGTTTCACCCTGCGGGAGGCCGAGGCCCTCATCCCGGAGCTCGAGCGCGTCTTCGAGTCCATCGCCGAGGTCGCGGCGCAAGCCGAGCTCAAGGCGCGGCGCCTGCGCGAGCGCCAGGACGCCGGCGCTCCCGACCCCGTCGCCGATGCCATCGAGAGGGCTCAGCTCCAGTTCCTGGCGCAAGGCCTCGACGAGCGCCTCCGCGGCATCGTCGAGCTCGGCGCGCTGCCCAAGGGGGTGGAGCCCGCCCTCGTGGACTTCCCCGCCGTCATCGACGGGCGCGAGGCCTACCTGTGCTGGAAGCTGGGCGAGACGCGCATCGGCTACTGGCACGGGACCGACGAGGGCTTCGCGAGCCGCAAGCCTCTGCCGCGCCGCGAGCGGGACTGATCAGCGAGGCCGGCCCGCGGCCTCGAGCTCGGCGATCTGCTCCTCCAGGAACAGCCGCGTGCCCTCGTCCGGCTCGAAGTCGAGCCCGCGCTTGAAGAAACGCGCGGCGAGCCCGGGCTTCTCCTGCCGCAGCAGGACCAACCCCATGCCCGCGTACGCGCGGCCGGCGTCGGGCCCTTTGACCTCCAGCCGCCCCGCGGCCTTGAGCGCCTGGGTGAACGCGGCCCGCGCCTCGGCGATCTTCCCCTCGCGCAGGCGCACGGCGCCTTCGCGCTCCCACCGGCGCACTTGGCGGGGGTCGTCAGGCGCCAGCTTGACGGCCGCCAACTCCGCGCGCGCCTGCTCGTAGCGCCCCTTCTCCAGGTGCGCGTCGGCCTTCTCGAAGCGGGCGGCGGCCGCGTCGCGCACGGAGGCGGCGGACGGGGCGCAGAAAGGCAGGAGCAGCAGGAGCGCGGCGCTCACCCCATAAGGATGCCCGGCGCGGCGCCGAGCGTCAAGTCCCGCTTCGTTTCGGGGCGCCGAGGGTCGAACTCGGAACCTCGCGGTCCCAAACCGCGCGCTCTGCCGATTGAGCTACGCCCCGTCGAAGCGCCGCTTTTCGAATGATACTATATCGTCATGAAGGCCCTGCCCCTGCTCGCCGTCCTCCTGCTCGGCGCCTGCGCCGGCTCGAGCGCGCCCAAGCCGCTGTTCGTGGACCGCGACGAGGAGCGCGAGGCCTCCGCCGACGAGGAGGAGCGCCGCGCCCGCGAGGCCCTCGCCGACATCGAGCGCCGCATCGAGCGCGGCGACCTCCCCAAGATACTCTTCGAGTTCGACAAGGACGAGATCACGCCCGAGTCCGCCCCCACGCTCGACCTCATCGCCGAGGTGCTCAACCGCAACCAGAAGCTCAAGGTCATCATCCTCGCGCACACCGACTCCGTCGGCACCGAGGAATACAACGCGGACCTCTCCGAGCGCCGGGCGCGCTCGGTGAAGACCGCGCTCTCCAAGCGCGGCGTGCACCCCCCCTCCATGCGCTTCATCGGCTTCGGCTTCTCGCGCCCCATCGCCGACAACTCGACCGACGAGGGCCGCGCCAAGAACCGCCGCGTCGAGTTCCGCGTCACCGGCCGCGACTGGCCCGCCGTCTACTGAGCTAGCGGCTCGCGCGCCGCCCGCACCAGGGCACGGTCGCCGTCAACTCCGCGCCCGCGTCGCGGGTGCGCGCGGCGACCTCATGGAAGACGTCGCACCAATACGGCGTCACGCGCGAGAACAGTCCCCGCCCGGTGACCTTGAACGCCAGGTTCGGCGGCGGCGTCATGTCCCGGTCCAAACGAGAGACGACGCCGAGGACGCCGCGCGACGGCCAGTGGAGCAGCGGGCCGCCGCTGTCCCCGTCGCGCATGCAGGCGGGCGAGCCCGGCGCCTCGCGCAGCACCGTGCGCAGGCGCTCGCCCCCGAAGGAACGGACGGACTCCACGGTCACGGCGCCCCAACGCCGCACCCCGGAGCCCCCGCCGAGTATGGGCACTCCCGCGCCGCACGCGTCGTCGAGGCCGTAGCCGATGGCGATCAAGCCTTCCGCCGATGGAGGCCCGGTCAACTCCTCGACGCGCGCGGGAGAGACGATGGACGGGAACGACTGGACCACGCCCGCCGGCACCGGCGCCTCAAGGAGGAGCAGTCCCAGGTCCCAGTCGACGGCGTCGTTGACGAGGGGCGGAGCGTCCGGCAGCCAGCGCTCGTGCAGGAAACGCACGCCGCTCACCGGCCAGTGGCCGCGGCCCTTCCACGCCGGACGCCTCGGGTCGCCGACGACGGTGACGAAGCGGCGCTGAGTGATGTCGTCGACGCAATGCGCGGCCGTCAGCACCCAGCGCGGCGAGATGAGGGTCCCGGCGCAGTCGTCCTTCCCCAAGGCGACGCCGCTCTCGTCCCCGGCGTAGACCCTGACCACCGCCGCGAACTCGGGCCCGTCGGCCGGCCGGCCGCCGTGCAAGGC
The DNA here is from genome assembly GCA_033875325.1 of Elusimicrobiota bacterium. Taxonomy (GTDB): domain Bacteria; phylum Elusimicrobiota; class Elusimicrobia; order UBA1565; family UBA9628; genus GWA2-66-18. Next base: position 22,326 of record JANRKA010000197.1, read on the forward strand.
CGCGCAGGGAACGGGAAGCCCCAGCAAGACCGCCAGCCACGCGCGGGTCATGACCAGAGTGTAGCGCCGGGCGCGCGTCCGTCAAGGGCCGGCCGCGGCCCGGCGCGGCCGAAAAAAAGGGCCCCGGCCTCGCGGCCGGGGCCCTGTCTCGGACGGCTGAAGCTTACTTGATGCCGAGCTCCTTCTTGGCCTCGATCTGCTCGCGCATGCCGGCCAGGCGCATGTCCTTCAGGCGCAGCTCCGCGCGGGCGAGGATCTCGGAGTAGGCGACCCCGGTGAGGATCTCGACGCCCTGGGAGACGTGGTCCACCGCGTAGATGTGGAACTTGCCCTGGGCCACGGCCTCGACGACCTCGGGGTTGAGCTGCAGGTCGGCCACGTTCGACTTAGGGATGATGATGCCCTGCTCGCCCGTCAGGCCGCGCGACTTCGCCAGCTCGAAGAAGCCCTCGATCTTCTCGTTGACGCCGCCGATGGCCTGGACGTTGCCCTTCTGGTCGGCCGAGCCGGTGATGGCGATGTTCTGGGCCAGCGGCGCGCCCGCCAGCGAGGCGAGGATGCCGTAGATCTCCGTGGAGGTCGCGGAATCGCCGTCGATGCCGCCGTAGTTCTGCTCGTAGGAGACGGTGATCTTGGCCGGGAAGACCTTGTCCTTGGCGAACAGGCGCTCGAGGAAACCCTCGACGACGCCCAGCGCCTTGTTGAAGGACTTGCCCGTGCTGCCGGCGTTGCGGTCCACCGACACGATGCCGCCCGCGCCGGCGGCGCGGGAGACCGTGAAGGTCACGCGCATCGGCACGCCGAAGCTGCCCATGACCGCCAGGCCGTTGATCTGGTCCTCGGACTTGCCGTCCGTCTCGACCACGAACACGTTCTGCTTGTAGATCTCGATGAGGTGGCGGCGGTAGGTCTCCTCGCGGTCCTGCTTCTCCTTGAGGGCCCGGGCCACGTCCTCGCGGCGGACCTCGTCGCGGCCCGACTCGCGAGCCCAGAACGAGGCCTCGCGCAGCAGGCCGTGCAGCGCGCCGAACTGCGCCGTCATGCGCTTGTGGCTGTCCGCCAGGCGCGCGGCCTGTTCGAGGACCGCGCTGATGGCGCCGCGGCTGAACTCGAGCAGCTCGCCGCCCGAGAGGGCGACCGAGTTCTTGATGAACTGGGCGTAACCCGCGATGGTGCCCTCGGTGATGGGCACGCGCGGCTCCAACTCGGCCACGGCCTGGAAGTTCAGGCCGAAGTCCTCGTCGTAGTGGCTCAGCATCATGCGCAGGGAAGGCGAGCCCACGAGCACGACCTTGACCTTGGTGGGGACCGAGTAGCTCACGCCGCGGCCGCGCATCATGCCCATCAGGCCGCCCTCGGTGATCTCCGCGTCGCCGTTGCGCACGGCGCGCATCAGCGCGGGCCACACGCCGGGCTCGCGCAGGACGTCCATGACGTTGAGGATGAGGAAGCCGCCGTTGGCCTTGTGGAAGGAGCCGGACTTCAGGCTCGGCCCGCCGACGCCTTCGGTCTTGATGGGCATCATGCCCATCATGCCCATGCGGGCGTTGTCGTCGGCCAGGCCGAAGAGGTTCTCGAAGGTCGGGTTCTTCTCCCAGATGACCGGCGCGCCCTGGGTCCGGGCGTTGTTGACGAGCACGCTGACGCGGAAGTGGTCCGCGGCGTCGGCCGGCTGCACCCGCGGGCCGCCCATGAGCGCGGCCAGGGGGTTGGACTCGTCCGACTCCTCCGCCGGCGCGCGGCCGAGGAAGAGCTGGTAGTGGGTCGCGGCGTAGCGCACCAGGTTCTGGACGTAGGCCATGGCCATGGAAGAGCCCAGGGAGCCCTGGGCCTGCGGGTTCTTCTCCGCGATCTTCTGGGCCTCGGCGTTGAACGCCTCCATGTTGGTCTTGAACTCGGTGATGAGAGCCTTGGCCTCGAGCTTCAGGCGGTCCTGGATGGTGGACCACTTGGCCGGGTTCAAGGCGCCGGAGGACATCAGCTCCTCCATCTTCTGCTTGGAGAGCGGCTTGCCCTCGTAGGTGAAGGCGACGTTGATGCCGTTGTTGGACGGCATCAGCGCCAGGCCGAAGCCCTCGACGCTGACGGCCGCCACCTTCGCGGCGAACTGCTCCTGCCAGGCGTTGGCGACCTGCTGCAGCTTCTCGAGCTCGGGCGAGGACGCCTGCTCGGGCATCACGGCCGCCAGGATGCCCTGCGCCATCTGCGACAGGATCTGCGCCGCGCCCTGCATCTCGGCCTTCATGATCTGGTCGGCGGCCGCGGCGAGCATCTCGTTGTTCTTCTCGGCCATGGCCATGAAGCGCTCTTGGAAGCCGCCGGTGACCTCGTTGAGCTTGGCGACGGCCTGCTCGAGGTTCGGGGCGGAGGCGCCCTCCTTCACCGGCTTGCCCTTGTAGAGGAGGCGGGTGCCGAACGAGGTGCCTTCCTGGCTGTGGCTGACGACGAAGTCCAACGCGTAGCCTTCCGGCATCGCGACGGCCTTCGCCGCGGCCTGGATCTCGGCCACGCCCTTGTCGAAGTCGGCGCGGATGGCGGCCATGATCTGCTTCTTCTGCTGGCCGACGGGGCCCTGGTCCAGGGCCTTGGGCAAGGTGGCCTTGGCCTGGTTGACGAAGCCGCGCACGGCCTTGGCGAACGGGATGGCCTTGCCCGCGGGCAGCGAGAGGATGATGGGCTTGTCCGGGTGGTCGAAGTTGGTCGCGGCGACGATGTCGTCGGGCGTCTTCATCTTCGGCGCGATGTCCTCGAGGAGGTGGCGCAGCGCGGTCTCGCGGCCCGAGCCCTCGGGACCGGAGACGAACATGTTGTAGTGGCGGCCTTCCATGCGGCCGTCCTTGCTCACGCCCATCTGCAGGCCGAAACGCATGGCCTTGAGCGCCTCGTCCTGGCCGACGAGCTGGCGGTCCACCGGCTTCATGTCGCGCGTGGAGGCCGGCAGGTCCTTGTCGGCCGGGACCCAGCGCAGCTCGTTGATGGCGACGGCGAAGTCGCGCGGGTTCGCGGGACGCGCCGGTTCCTTGGGCGCGGCCTCGGGAGCGCCGCGGCCGATGGCGCGAGACAGCCGCGCCATGGCGCGGCCGACGATGCCCTGCGGCGCCGCGGCGACCACGGCGTCGACGGCCTTGTCGGCGGCTTTACCCGCGCCGTCGAACATGCGGCCGGAGGCGGCGGACGCGTCCACGGAGCCGCCGCGCTGCCCCAGCGCGTGGGCGAAGCCGAGGATCTCCTGCTTGGCGGTGCCGGCGGGCAGGTTCTCCGCGAGAGAGACGAGGGCGGGCGCGTCGGCGGCGGTGAGGGTCTCGGGGATGACGACGCCGCGGGCGCGCAGGTCGTTGAGGATGCCGACGATGGGATGGCGCTCGACGCCGGCAGCGGCCGGGCCGGCGACGACGGCTCCGGCGACGGGGGAGGCGGCCGCCTCGAGCGCGGCGGAAGGCGCCAGGGTCGGGGCCTCGGTGCGCAGGGTGGGCGCGGGAACGATGCCGCTGACGAGGGAGAGCGAGGGCAAGGAGACGCGCGACATCACGCCGACGCCGGCCACGCCGCCGACGCCGGGCACGCTGACGCCGGCCGTGACCACGGGGCGGGCGACGGTGTTCGCGGCCCAAGCGCCGCCGCCGGGCAGGAGCCCGAGCGCGAGCGCGAGAGTGAGGGCGAGAGACTTGCGGAGCGTGGTCTTCTCTACGGTCATGGTGTAATCCCCTTAATGTGCCTCGTGACGGCTGCGTCTTATCGAGGATTATAAGGGATGGCCCCGGGAAGGGGTTGGGCCGTGGGGGAACGCGCCGGGCGGCAATGGGCCCAGGCCCGGCTAGGACCTGAGGCCGAGGCGGCGCAGCGCCTCGTAGAGCACGACCGCGGCCGCGGTCGAGAGGTTGAGCTAGCGCGCGCCGTCCGTCATGGGGATGCGGTAGAGGCTGTTCGCGAGCCGGGCCCGCAGCTCGGGCGGCAGGCCGCGCGACTCCGACCCGAACACGAGCCAGGCATCCGGCGCGTAGGGCGCCTCCCAGTGGGTCCGCGCCCCCTCCGCGCTGAAGCCCAACACGGCCGCGTCCGGCGGCACTATATGAAGGAAGGAGTCGACAGACTCGTGCCGCGTCGGCGCGAGCCGCTCCCAGTAGTCCATGCCCGCGCGCTTGAGGCGCCGTTCGCTCAGCGAGAAGCCCAGCCGCCCCACGAGGTGCAGCTCCGCGCCCGCGGCCGCGCAGGTGCGGCCGACGTTGCCCGTGTTCCACGGGATCTCGGGCTCGATGAGCACGACTTTGAGGCTCATGAGACTATTCTACTCATAGGACCCTGGGCCCAACGGACCGTAGTGCGATTGCCGACGACGCCCTGGGACCTTTACCTGTATGTCGCGCGGTGGGCGCGTGATACCATCAGACCCACGATGAAGACCAGAACGAGGTTCGTGCTCAGCGCGCTGCTCTCGTTGTCCGTGGTCGTTGCCCCTTGGCCCGCCGCCGCGGCCGTCGCCCGCGTCGCCGCGCCGGTCGCGCCCGTCGTCGGACGCGTGCCCGCGTTCTCGCTCGGCGCCGGCGCGCGCGTCGAGCCGACCGCTCTCTCCGCTCCGGCCGCCTCGCTCGCGGCTCCGTTCGCGCCCGCCGCGCTCATCACCTCTCCCGCCGACGCGCCGCGCGCCGCCGACGCTCCCGCGCGCGCCGCCG
>JANRKA010000198.1:0-20832 GCA_033875325.1 Elusimicrobiota bacterium
CCAGGGCGCCGGCGAGGCGCTCCGCCGCCGCGTCGAAGCGAGGCCACAGCCACGGGCCGGGGGCCCGCTCCGCAGCCAGGACCGCGCGGCGGGTACGCGGCGCGGCATCGAGCCAGCGCCGGAAGACCTGCCGGTCGCGCGCCGGGCCGGTGGCCTTGAGCGTGGCGCGCATCGTCCTCAGCGCCGCCCGGGGCGCGCAGAGCTCCGCGTCGAAGGCGTCGAGCAGGACGCTCAGGCGCCGCAGCGAGACGCGGAAGCGGTGCAGCGCCCGCGCGTCGGCGTCGCGGCGCCGGAGGCGGGCGGCGGCCGCGCGCGCCGCCTCGAGGCGGCGTCGGGACGCCGCGACCAGGTCCTCGCCGTCGTCGTGACCCATGTCCGCTCCGGAACGCTCACTCCTGCGTCGTCGGGCCCCCCGCCTCGGTCCACGCGCGCAGCCCGCCGCGCAGGTTTCGCACGCGCGTGTAGCCCATGCGTCGGAGGTTGTCGCCGGCCAAGGCGGCGCGCGCGTCGCTCCCGCAGTAGAGGACGATGTCCGCGTCCAGGGCCGGCGCCACGGCCTCGATCTCCCGCTCGAGCACGCCTTTGCTCAGGTGCACCGCTCCCGGCAGATGGCCCCGCGCCCACTCGTCGGGCTCCCGCACGTCCACGACCAGCGGCGCGCCGGGCCCCGCCAGCAGCGCCGAGAGCTCCGCCGGCGTGAGCTCAGGCACGCGGAGCTTGGCCTCGGCGACGAGCCGGGCGAATCGGGGGCGGCTGGGCTGCTCGCGCGTCGGCAGGGCCAGCAGGGCCAGCAGCGCGGCCGCCAGCAGGACGGCGGGCGCGGAGGCCAGGGTCCGGAGCACGGCGGTCTTCGATGGGTGCATGGCGGCGCCCTCCTGGCGCCATCCATCGTCCGCAACGCTCCGGCCGCGTCCGCCGGCGCGCTGACCGGTCAGGGCTTGCGCAGCACGGCGCGGCAGCGGGGCGAGAGCTTCTCGTAGACGCCGAGCAGGCAGTCCCTGTCGCCGCGGCCGGGCGTCGCGTCCACGCAGAAGGCGGCCTGGTCCTTCTGGCAGGCGGTCATGGCCTCCGCGGCCTGGGGCAGGACGCGCGCGAACTCCTGGAGGTCGGCGAGCGTGTCCGACACGCGCTGACGGCAGGCGGGGCTGAGGTCCTTCTTGCGGCGCCACATGCACTCGATGACCGGGCCGGGCCGGCGGACGCCTTGCGCGCAGAACTTCTTCTGGTCCTCTCCGCAGGCGGCGGGCCAGGCCGCGGCGCCGGACCGCATCTTCGCGAGGACGCCGGAGACGCGCTCGAGTTCCACGCGACAGGCGGGCGCGGTCTGGTCCAGCTTGGACGAGAGGCACTCGTAGCGGTTCTTCTGCGCGGCGCACAGGCGTTGCGCGTCGGCGGCGCAAGGCGCCATCCACGGCGGCGCGGGCGGCGTCTTCGGCGCGTCATCGGCGGCCACGGCGGCAGGCGCGAGCAGCAAGGCGAGGAGCAGCTTCATCTTACGGGGATTATAACGCGCGCGGCCCCGGCGCGCAACCCGGAGGTTAAAATGCCGTAAAAAAGGGGCTCGCGCCTGGACGCCGCGCGCCGGCGGGGCCATACTGAAGTCATGCCGCTGACGCCGCCGCCCCTGCCGGTCAAGAGACTGCACGTCTACGAGGTGTTCAACGTGGCGCGCAAGGAGAGCGTCCTGGCGCTGTCGGCCGAGGACACCGAGCGCAGCCTGGAGCAGCGCCTGCGCCGCGCGCCCCCGCCCGGGACCGAGGGCTGGGACCTCGGGCGCGACGCGTTGTCCGTGGTGCTGCTCGCGCCGCGCATGCTGCCGCGCGCGGCCGAGGAGTTCGTCGCGCTCTACCTCGACAACATGCGCCAGCGCACCTGGCGCTTCCACCTCTGGCGCGTGGACTCCTGAGCGCGGCCGAATGCTAGACTGAGCCGGTGAGGATCGGCATCGGCCTGGGTCACGGCCCAGACGGGGAGCGCGCCGCGGCGGAGGCGGCGCGCCAGGCGCTCAAAGGCGCCCCCCGCCCGGACGTGGCCGTGGCCTTCGGCTCCATCCGCCTCGACCAACGGCGCGTCCACCGCGTGTTGTCCGCCGAGTTCGACGCGAAGCGCCTCATCGGCGGGTCTTCCTACGCCGAGGTCACCAACGCGGGCGTCTCCAAAGGCACGGTCGCGGCGCTCGCGCTGCAATGGGGCGGGCCCCAGCCGCGCGTGGCGACCGCGCCCATCGGCGCCCCGCGGCGCACGGCCAAGGCGCTCGTCGCGGCTCTCTCGCCCGCGCCCGGCGCCGGGCGGCCGCTGGGGCTGTACTTCGGCTCGGTGTCCTCCGGACGCGACAACGAGACGCTCGACGGCCTGCGCGCCGGCCTGGGCCCGGTGCCGGTGTTCGGCGGCATGACCTGCGGCGACTACGACCTGGGCATGAAGCACCCGGAGTTCTGGACCAACTTCCAGTACGGCCCGCGCCTGACCCGCGACGCCGCGCGCGCCGCCTTGGTGAGCTTCCCCGACGGCACGCGCGGGGCCTTCGCCTACGAACACGGCTGGGACCCCGTGGGCACCCCGTTCGTCATCACGCGCGCGAAGGGCGGCCGCGTCTTCGAGGTGGACGGCCTGCCCGTCATCGACTACTACCGGCGCCTGCTCGGCAGCGGGCACGACCGGGCCTTCTTCGAGCTGATGATCCAGCGTTACGGCTTCTCCGTCGAGGGCGACTCCGGCCGGCCCAGCTTCAAGCTGCCCGTGGACATCGACTTCTCGACGGGCTCCATCGCGCTGTATCCGCTCGAGGACCTCCAGGGCCGCCGCGCGCGCCTCATCCTCTCGAGCCGCCGCGCTTTGCTCACGGGCGCCCGCGCCGCGGCGCAGCGCTGCCGCGCGGGTCTGGGCGGCTGCCGGCCGGACCTGGTCTTCGTGGTGAGCTGCTGCAGCCGCGGGGCCATCCTGCACAGCCGGTTGGGCGAGGAGCTCGAGCAGGTGCGCAAGGTCTTCGGGCGCGAGACCCCGGTGTTCGGCTTCTACTCCGGCGGCGAGATCGTGCCGTTCGCCTCGCGGTGGCGCGAGGGCGGCGCCGGGCTCGCGGCGTCGGGCTTCCACACCACGACCTTGACCCTGATGGCGCTGTCGTTCCCGGGCCGCACGCGCGTGAGCCCGCTGCCGCGCCGGGCGCCGGGCGCGGCGGCCGGCGACTTGGCCGACGCGCTGGCGCGCAGCGAGGCGACGCTCGACCGCACCGAGAGCATCATGGCCAACCTCTCGCGCAAGTCCTACGAGGACGGCGAGAAGCTGCGGCGACAGAGCGCGGTCATCCGCCGCTACACGCCCCACGGGGTATGGCAGGAGGTCGGCGCGCGCGCCGCGCGCGGCCAATACGAGGTCCCCGACGCGGCGTTCACCGGGGCCTTCCTCTTCATGGACGTGAAGGGCTTCACCTCGTTCAGCGAGACCCGCAGGCCCGCCGAGGTCGTGCGCGAGCTCAACGCCCTGCTGTCGCCGGCGTCCGACGCCGTGTACGCGCGCGGCGGCGACGTGGACAAGTTCATCGGCGACTGCATCTTCGCCGTTTTCCCCGACGCGGACGCGGCGCTGGCGGCCGCCCGGGACATCCTCGCGCTGGCCGCGCGGCGACGGGCGCAGGGCAGCCCCTTCGGCGTGCGGATCGGCGTCAACTGGGGGCGCGCCGTGCGCGCCAACGTGGGTTCCGACTCGCGCCGCGAGTACACCTTCATCGGCGACGCGGTCAACCTCGCCCAACGCATGGAGTCCAACGCCGCGCCCGACCGCGTCCTGCTGACGGCGGCCGCCTGGCGCCGCCTCACCCGGCGCCCCCAAGGCGCGGTCCGCCGCCGCGTGCGCGTGAAGGGCAAGGCCGCGCCCGTGACCGCCTGGGAGACCGGGGCGTGAGCCTCGACGCCGGCTCGCTGCTCGCCGGCTTGGTGTTCTCCGGGCTCGGCTTCGTGGCGTTCCGCTACGGCAGGACGACGGGCAACTTCCGCCTCATGGCGTTGGGCGGGGCGCTGATGGTCTACCCGTATTTCACGCCCACGCCGCTGTCCACCTGGGGCGTGGGCGTGGTTCTCTCCGCCGCGGCCTGGTACGCGCGACACGACGACTGAGCGCCGAGCTTGCCTGAGAGGGGTTTTCGTGCTACCATAATGACTGACCAGTCAGTTATTATTGTAAGAGGTCCCCCCATGAGCGTCAAGACCGTCGTCCGCGACCCCGACTCCAAGAAACGCGCCATCCTCGCGGCCGCGCGCCGCCTGCTCGTCTCGCGCGGCTTCCAGGACATCGTGCTCGACGACGTCGCGCGCGAGGCCGGCGTCGCCAAAGGCACCCTGTTCCTCCACTACAAGGACAAGGAGCAGCTCTTCGAGGCCGCCTTCGCCGACCTCGTCGAGGGCCTGGGCCTGGAGCTCGAGGCGCTGCCGCGCACCGGCGTCGAGGGCAAGGACCTCCTGCTGGCCACGGCCCGCGTCATCCTGGCGCACTTCGACCACAGCCGCGACTTCCTCTCCCAGTTCGCCACCGGCCGCTTCCCGGGCTGCGGCGACCGCTCGTGCGGCCGCCTGATGGACAAGATGCGGCTCAACATCGAGCGCGTCGAGGCCGTGCTGAAGGCCGCGGCCAAGGACGGCGGGCGCAGCGTGCCCGACCTGCGCTTCGCGGCCATGGTCTTCGTGGGGTTGTGCCGCACCGCGACGATGCGCAAGGTCGTGGAGAGACACGAGCGCAAGCTCGAGAAGGACGCCGAGGCCGTCGTCGGCTTCTTCCTCGACGGCAGCGGGGTGCGGCTGTGAGGCGCCTCGTCCTGGCGCTGCTGCTCTCCCCCCTGCCCGCGTCGGCGGCGCGCCCGCTCACGCTCGACGAGGCCTATCGTCTCGCCCTGGCCCGCAGCGAGGAGCTCGTCCAGCGCGGCGCCGACCACGACATCCTCGTGGCCCAGGCCCAGGAGGTGCTCTCGCGCGCCAAGCCGAGCGTGTCGCTGCGCGGCACCGAGAGCATCCAGGACATCCCCGCCGGCTCCAGCGGCTTGTTCCTGCAGCGCTACCGCGAGCAGGCCTGGGTCACCGCGAACCAGCCGCTGTTCTCGGGTTTCCGCGAGTTCCTGGCCTACCGCTCCGCCAAGGAATCCGGCGAGGCCGGGGCCCTGCGCCTGGAGCGGGCCAAGCACCTCCTTTATAGGGACGTCGCCGACGCGTACCTGGGCCTGTTGGGCGCTCAAGAGGAGATCCGCATCCGCGCCAGCGTGCTCGAGAACACCATGGAGCGCGTCAAGGACCTGCGCGGGCGCCTGCAGGTCGGCCGCTCGCGGCGCAGCGAGCTGCTCGCGGCCGAGGCGCAACACGCGGCCGCGGCGGCCGAGGCGGAACAGGCGCGCGCCGGCGAGCGCCGCGCCCAGTTCGAGCTGCGCTTCCTCACCGGCTTGGAGGAGGACGCCGCGCCCGCGCCGTTGGGCGACGCGCCCGCGCCGCCGGCGCTGGAGGCCGCGCTCGCTCGCGCCCGCGCGCGCGCGGACGTGGAGGCCCGCCGTCTCGACGTGTCCGCGGCCGAGCGCAACGTGAAGGTCGTCTCGCGGCAGCGTTGGCCGACCGTGGGCGTGGACGCCAACTACTACCTCAAGCGGCCGCCCAGCTTCACGGACAAGGTGAAGTGGGACCTGGTCATCAGCGGGACGCTGCCCCTCTACGGCGGCGGCGAGACGACCGCGCAGATCCGCCAGCAGGAAGCGCGCACGCGGTCCGCGCGCGCCGCGCACGAGCAGGCCGCGCGGACCGCGGAGCTCGAGGCGCGGGTCGCGCACGAGGACCTCGTCGCTTCGGCGGGCGTCGTCTCGGCGCTGGACAAGGCCGCCGAGGCGGCCGAGGCCAACGCGCGCGCCCAGGCCGAGGACTACCGCCTCGGCCAGGTGACCAATCTCGACGTGTTGGGCAGCCTCAACGCCCTGCAGCAGGCGCGGCTGACGGCCAGCCGCGCCCGCCTCGACGCCTGGCGCGCGCGCGCCCGGCTCGAGGTCGCGGCCGGACTCCCGGGAGGGACCCTCTGATGACGCTCTCCGACATCTCGATCAAGAACCCCGTCTTCGCGTGGATGCTCATGTTCGCGCTGATGGTCTTCGGCTGGATCGGCTACGGCCGCATGGGCGTGTCGCAGATGCCCGACGTGGACTTCCCCATCGTCAACGTGGCGGTGACCTGGGAGGGCGCGGCCCCCGAGATCATGGAGGCCGAGGTCGTGGACCTCATCGAGGACGCCGTCACCTCGGTGCAGGGCGTGCGCGAGGTCACCTCCTCCTCCAGGCAGGGGCAGGCCTCCATCACCGTCGAGCTCGAGCTCGACCGCGACGTGGACATCGCCCTGCAGGAGATCCAGGCCAAGGTCGCCCAGGCCCAACGCCGCCTGCCCGCGGGCATCGACCCGCCCGTGGTGACCAAGACCAACCCCGAGGACAACCCCATCATGTGGCTGGCCCTCTCGGGCGACGTCCCCCCCAAGGACCTCATGGTCTACGCCTCGGACGTGCTCAAGGCCAAGTTCCAGACCGTCCCGGGCGTCGGCGAGATATTCCTCGGCGGCCTCATCCCGCGCAACCTCCGCGTGTGGGTGGACTCCGAGAAGCTGCGCCGCTACGAGCTCACCGTCGAGGACGTGCTCGCCGCCATCCGGCGCGAGCACGCCGAGGTGCCGGCCGGGCAGATCGAGACGGCCGACAAGGAGTTCAACGTCCGCACCTTGGGCGAGATCACGGACCCCGCCCAGTTCGGCGAGCTGCTCATCACCCAGCGCGGCGGCAGCCCCATCCACGTGCCCATCCCGCTGAAGGCCGTCGCGCGCGTGGAAGACGGCCTGGGCGACAACAGGCGCATCTCGCGCGTGGCCGGCAAACGCGCCGTCGGCCTGGGCATCCGCAAGCAGCGCGGCGCCAACGCCGTGCGGATCGCCGAGAACGTGAAGAAGAAGCTGCTCGAGGTCCAGTCGTCCCTGCCCCCGGGCATGGTCCTGGGCGTGCGCTTCGACTCCACGAAGTTCATCAAGCAGTCGGTGGCGGAGTTGACGCACCACCTCGTGGTGGCCGCCATCCTGACCTCGCTGGTGTGCTGGCTGTTCCTGGGCTCCTGGTCCTCGACCATGAACGTGCTCCTGGCCATCCCCACCTCCGTGCTGGGCACCTTCATCGTGACCTACTTCCTGGGCTTCACCCTGAACTCCTTCACTTTGCTGGCGCTGACCTTGTCCATCGGCATCGTCGTGGACGACGCCATCATGGTGCTCGAGAACATCGTGCGCTACGCGGAGCAGGGCAAGGACCGCGTCACCGCCTCGGTCATCGGCGCGCGCGAGATCTCCTTCGCGGCGATGGCGGCCACGGTGGCCGTGCTCGCCATCTTCCTGCCCGTGGTGTTCATGAAGGGCATCGTGGGCAAGTTCTTCTTCCAGTTCGGCGTGACCATCTCGGCGGCCGTCTCGCTGTCGCTGCTCGAGGCGCTGACCATCGCGCCCATGCGCACCTCGCAGTTCCTGCAGACGGCCTCGCACGGCGGCCGCGTGGTGCAGGCGGTGGACCGCCTCTTCGCGCGCCTCACCGAGTCCTACCGGCGCGGCTTGGAATGGACGCTGGACCGGCGGTGGACCGTGGTGGGCCTGGGCGCCGCCTTCTTCGCGGTCTCGCTCGTCTCAGTCAAGTTCCTCAAGAAGGAGTTCGTCCCCCCGCAGGACCAAGGCATGTTCATGGTGCGGGCTCAGACCCCCGTGGGCTCGTCCATGGACTTCACCGACGCGAAATACAAGCTCGCCGAGCAGTGGTTCATGGAGCAGCCGGCCGTGGCGGGCTACTACTCCGCCGTCGGCGGCTTCGGCGGCGGCGAGGTCAACTCGGGCATGCTCTTCATCACGCTCAAGGATCTCAAGGACCGGCCGCGCGGCGCCGACGGCCGCCCCATGTCGCAGGGCGAGGTGATGACCGCCGCGCGCAAGGCGCTCAACGGCATCCCGCAGCTGCGCGCGGCCATCATGGACCTCTCGCAGGGCGGCTTCTCCGCCTCGCGCGGCTTCCCCATCGAGTTCTCGGTGCGCGGCCCCGACTGGGACACCCTCACCAAGGTCTCCGCCGACCTCATGAAGAGGCTGGAGGAGTCCAAGACCATGATCGACGTGGACACCGACTACAAGACCGGCATGCCCGAGGCGCGCGTCTTCCCCGACCGGCAGAAGGCCTACGCCCGCGGCGTGTCCATGCAGAGCATCGGCGTCACCGTCAACGCCATGGTCGGCGGCGTGCGCGCCGGCCTGTTCACCGACAACGGCCGCCGCTACGACGTGCGCGTGCGCGCCGAGACCTCGGATCGCCTCTCGCCCGACGACATCAAGAAGCTGTTCGTGCGCAACTCCCGCGGCGAGCTCATCCGCCTGGCGGAGGTCGTGCGCGTCGAGGAGAAGCCGTCGCTGCTGGCCATCACGCGCAAGGACCGCGAGCGCGCCATCGGCGTCTTCGGCAACATCGCGCCCGGCCAGTCGCAGGCCGAGGTGCTGGCCTCGGTCGAGCGCATGGCCAAGGAGACCTTGCCCAGCGGCTACTACGTGAAGCTGTCCGGCTCCTCTCAGACCTTCCGCGAGTCCTTCCAGAGCCTGCTCTTCGCCCTGGTGCTGGGCATCCTCGTGGCCTACATGGTGCTGGGCGCGCAGTTCAACAGCTTCATCCACCCCGTGACCGTGCTGCTGGCGCTGCCCTTCTCGCTGTCCGGCGCGTTCCTGGCGCTGCTCATCGCCGGGCGCAGCCTCAACATCAACTCGATGATCGGCTTGCTGCTGCTCATGGGCCTGGTGAAGAAGAACTCCATCCTGCTCGTGGACTTCACCAACTCCCGGCGCGAGGCGGGGCTGGAGCCGCGCGCCGCGCTGCTCGACGCCTGCCCCACGCGCTTGCGCCCCATCATGATGACCTCGGTGGCGACCATCGCGGCCGCCATCCCCACCGCGCTCTCGCGCGGCGCCGGCTCGGAGACCACCGTGCCCATGGCGCTGGCCATCATCGGCGGCGTGTCGGTGTCCACCTTCCTGACGCTGTTCGTGGTGCCCGCGGCCTACAGCCTGTTCACGCGCTTGGAGGCCAAGAAGTCCGAGGTGTCGGCGCACGCCGTCATCCGCGCGGTGCGGGAGGCCGAGCGGGGCGGATGACCGGGAGCCTCCCCCCGTCGCTGCGCGCCCTGGGCCGTCGCGAGTTCCGGCTGTACTTCGCCGGGCAGCTCGTCTCCATGACCGGGACCTGGATGCAGCAGACCGCGCAGGGCTGGCTCATCTATCGGCTCACCGGCTCGGGCACCTTGCTCGGCGTGACGGCCGCGGTCAGCCAGGCGCCGAGCGTGCTGCTCGGCCTGGCGGGCGGGGCAGCGGCCGACCGCCTCGACCGCCGCTCGCTGCTGCTGTGGACCCAGGCCCTCGCCCTGGCGCAGGCGGCGGTCCTGGCCGCGCTCACGAGCGCGGGCGCCGTCACCGTCACCCACGTCCTGATCCTCTCGTTCCTCCTGGGGGTCGTCAACGCCTTCGACATGCCCGCGCGCCAGTCCTTCGTGCCGCAGCTGGTGCCGCCCGAGGACGCGGGCAACGCCATCGCGCTCAGCGGGGTGCTGCTCAACGCCTCGCGCGTCGTGGGCCCGGCGCTGGCGGGCGCGGTCATCGCGGCGGCGGGCGAGGCGGCCTGCTTCTGGTTCAACGCCGCGAGCTACGCGGCGATGCTCGCGAGCCTCGCGTGCATCGCGGCCCGCCCCGCGGCCGCGCGCACCGAGGCCTCCGCGCTCGCCCACATCCGCGAGGGGCTCGACTACGCGTGGCGCGACCCGGAGCGCCGCTCGCTGCTGGCGCTGCTGGCGGCGGTCAGCTTCGCGGGCATGCCGCTCTTCTCCATCCTCCCCGCCTTCACCGAAGGCGCTCTGAAAGCCGGCCCGCGGGGCATGGGGCTGCTCATGGGCGCCGTCGGCGTCGGCGCGCTGTTCGCGTCGGTGCGCCTGGCGCGCCGCGCGGACGCCGAGGGCCTGCCGCGCGCCCTCGGCCTCGGCGCCGCCGCGTTCGGGGCGGCGCTCGCCCTGATGGGCTTCGCGCCGTCTTTGCCGTGGGCCATGGCCGTCGCGGCGCTGGCCGGCTACGGCATGATGACGGCGTTCTCCGGCGGCAACATCCGCCTCCAGACGCGCTCCGACGACGCGCACCGCGGCCGCCTGATGTCCCTGTTCACCATGTCGTTCATGGCGACGGCCCCCTTCGGCGCCCTGGCGTCGGGTTGGGCCGCGGACCGCTTCGGACCGCGCGCCGCGGTCACGGGCGGCGGCCTGCTGGTCGCGGCCGTGGCCGCGGGCTTCCTGCGCACGCGGGCGGGCGATGGACGACGCTGAGTTCGAGGCGCTGGTCCGCGAGCACTCGCCCCGGGTGCGGGCGCTGTGCGCCGCGGTCCTCAAGGACGCGACCGAGGCGGACGACGCGGCGCAGGACGCCTTCCTGAAGGCGCACCGCTCCCTCTCGGGTTGGGCGCGCGAGTCGTCCTTCGGCACCTGGGTGCACCGCATCGCGGTCAACGTCTGCTTGGACCGCCTGCGCGCGGCCGCGAGGCGCAAGGCCGACTCCCTGGAGGCGCTCGGCGAGCGCGACGCCGCCGCGCTGAGGACGCTCGTGGAGCCGTCGGCGACGGGCGCGTTGGAGGACCGAGACCTCGCGCACCGGCTGTTGGCCCGCCTGACGCCCGAGACGCGCCTGGCCTTCACCCTCTGCGAGCGCGACGGCCTGAGCTACGCCGAGATCGCCGAAGCCATGTCCTGCACGGTGGACTCGGTGAAATCGCGCATCAAACGCGCCCGCGCCGAGCTGGCCGAGGCGGCGCGACACTTTTCGCGGACCGGCGGCGTCTAAACCCAGGAGGCACGATGGAACACGGCGAAGCGTGGGACAAGCTGGACGAATGGCTCGACGGAGAGCTGCCGGACGCTTCGGCGGCCGAGCTCTCGCGCCACCTCGACGCCTGCCCGGCCTGCAAGGCCGAGGCCGGCCTGCGCCGCCGCCTCGGCGAGGCGCTGTTCGCCCCCGCCGTCGCGCAGGACCCGCGCTCGAGCGCCGCCTTCGCCCGCCGCGTCATGGCCCGCGTCGAGGCGGACTCCGTCCCGCTCTGGCAGCGCCTCTTCGCGCCCGCCTTGACCCCGGCTCTGGCGCTGGGCCTGGCCGCCCTGGTGCTGAGCATCGTCGCGCCCGGGCTCGGCTACAGCGAGCCTTTCGACGGTTGGGACGAGCCCGACGCGTCCTACGCCGCGCTCGTGGAGGTCCCGTGAGCCGCGGCTCCGCCGTCGTCGCGGCGCTCCTCGTCGGCCTGCTCGCGGGGGTCTGGACCGGCTCGGCCCTCCAGCGCTCCGCCTCGCGCAAGGCGCGCCGCCAGGGTCCCGACGTGGAGCGCCTGGTCCGCAAGCTGGAGCGGTCCCTCTCGCTCGATGCCGCCCAGAGCGCGAAGGTCCGCGAGGCCCTGGAGTCGCGCCGCGGCCGCCACGACGCCCTGAAGAAGGAGTCGCATGAGCGCTTCGTCGCCTTGCGCGCCGAGGTGGACCGCGACATCGAGGCCGTCCTGACCGACGACCAGAAGGCCCGCTTCGCGCGGCTGCGCGCCGAGTGGGAGAAGAAACATGCGCGTTAGGGCGTTGGCGGCGGTCCTGCTGGCCGCCGCCGTGCCGGCGCGGGCGACGGTCGTGTCCTGGGAGGAGGTCGCGCGCCTGGCCGCGGCGGGCAACCCGGCCCTTTCCTCCTCGCGCCTGACGCGCGACGCGCGCCGCCTGTCGTATTATTCCTCGTACAACCGCCTGCTCCCCTCCCTCTCGCTGTCGAACTCGGTCTCCCAGTCCAACGCGACGCGCGACAACGCGTGGAGCGCGTCGGCGTCCGCCGCGCTGACCCACTTCGACCTCGGCGAATACGCCTCCATCCGCTCGGCGTCCGCGTCGTTGGCCGCCTCCGAGGCCTCGCTGCGCCGCGCCTCCGCGGACCTGCGCTCCTCCCTGCGCCGTTCCTTCTCCGCGCTCCTGCTCGCCCAGACCGGCCTGGAGGTGGCGCGCCGGGTGCTCGCGCTGCGCCGCAACAACGCGGAGCTGGTGAACCTGCGCTACGAGTCCGGCCGCGAGTCCAAGGGCAACATGCTCCGCGCCAAGGCCCAGCTCCTGCAGGCCCAGGTCGCGCTCGCCACGGCCGAACGCGAGCTGCGCACCTCGCAACGGGAGCTCGGCCGGCAGCTGGGCCGCGAGGGCTTCGAGGCGTTCGTCGCCACCGGCACCTTCACGGCGGCCCCGCCGCCCGCCCGCCCCGACGACTTCGGCGCGCTGCTGCCGCTGCGCCCGGAGATCGCCGCGGCCGAGGCGTCCCTGCGCTCGGCGGAGGCGTCGCTGGCCTCGGCGCGCGCGGCCTACTTCCCGAGCCTCAGCGCCAACTACTCGCGCACCCGCAGCGGCGACACGGAGTTCCCCGCCGCCCGCTACGGTTGGTCGGCGGGCGCGACCCTGAGCCTGCCGCTGTTCGGGGGCGGGCCCGCCTCCACGGTCCTGGCCAGCCTCTCGGCCAAACGCGGGCGCGAGGCCGCGCGCCAGGACCTCGCCGCCGCGCGGCAGACGGGCTTGTCCGACCTCGAGGGCGCCTGGGCCTCCTTCGCGGACGCCGACGCGCAGGTCGGCGTGCAGGACGCCTTGCTGGCGGCCGCCCGGCAGCGCAACGAGGAGGCCGACGTCCGCTACGCGTCGGGCCTGCTCAGCTTCGACAACTGGGAGCTCATCGTGTCCGACCGCGTCTCGACGGAGCGCCAAGCCGTGTCGGCGCGGCGCGCCGCGATGGACGCGGAGACGGCGTGGGACCGGGCCTTGGGCCGGGCATTGGGAGAATGAGATGAAGCGCGTCATGATCGCCGTGGCCGTCCTCGCCGTCGCCGGCGGAGGGTACCGGGCCTACAAGTCCCGCGCCGCCCGCGCCGCCAAGGGCGAGAAGAGCCGTCCCGTCGTCGTCGAGGTCGAGGACCTGCAGGAGACCGTGGACGCCACCGGCTCGGTCGCCCCCAACAACCGCGTCGAGATCAAGCCGCCGGTCGCCGGGCGCGTGGAGACCTTGCTCGTGGACGAAGGCGACCGCGTGAAGGCCGGACAGATCGTGGCTTGGCTGAGCTCGACCGACCGCGCCGCCATCCTGGACGCCGCGCGGGCGCAGGGTCCGGAGGAGTTCAAGAAGTGGCAGGACGCCTACAAACCCACGCCCGTGGTGGCGTCTCTGCCGGGCGAGGTCATCCTGCGCAACGTGGTGGTCGGCGAGGCCGTCGCCACCGGGACCACGCTCTTCGCGGTCGCCGACACCCTCATCGTCAACGCCCAGGTGGACGAGGCCGACATCGGCAAGGTGAGCGTGGGGCAGAAGGCCAGCATCCGGCTCGACTCCTACCCGGACCAGCCCGTCGCGGGCAAGGTCGTGGACGTGCTCTACGAGGGCAAAAACGTCTCCAACGTCATCACCTACGGCGTGAAGGTCCGCCCTGACCGGGTGCCTCCCTTCTTCCGCTCGCAGATGACCGCCAACGTGAGCTTCGTCATCCGCGCCAAGCCCGGCGCCCTGGTGCTGCCGGCCAACGCGGTGCGCGACACCAAGGACGGCCGGCGCGTCGTGCGGCTCCCCCCGCCGTCGGAGGGCGGCGAGCCGGTCGAGCGCGAGGTCAAGACGGGCATCGAGGCCGACGACAAGGTGGAGATCGTCGAGGGCCTCCAGGCTGGGGACAAGGTCCTGGTCGCCAACGGCCGCTACGTCCCGCAGACCGCGCCCGCGTCGAGCCCGCTGTCGTTCACCAGCGGGCGAGGCATGGGGCGCTCCGACGGCGCCGCGCCCAGGCAGCGGCGCACCGGCGCCGCGGCGGCGTCCGCGCCCGCGGTCCGGACCCCCTGAGGAGGCCATGAGCGCCCTCATCGAGCTGTCCGGCATCACCCGCAGCTACGAGGTGGGCGGCGGCACGCTGCAGGTCCTCAAGGGCATCGACCTCACGGTCGAGGAAGGCGACTTCGTCGCCGTCATGGGGCCGTCGGGCTCCGGCAAATCCACGCTGACCCAGATCCTCGGCCTGCTCGACCGGCCGACCTCGGGCACCTACAAGCTGATGGGCTTGGACGTCTCGCGCCTGAGCGACGACGAAGGCGCGGCCCTGCGCTCGCGCACCATCGGCTTCATCTTCCAGATGTTCAACCTGCTGGCGCGCACGAGCGCCCAGGACAACGTGGCCCTGCCCATGCTCTACACGGGCGAGCCCGGCCGCGACGCGCGCGCCGCCGAGGTGCTGCGCGAGGTGGGGCTGGGCGACCGCCTCGACCACGCGCCCAACCAGCTCTCCGGCGGCCAGCAGCAGCGCGTGGCCATCGCGCGAGCGCTGGTCAACCGTCCGCGCATCATCTTCGCCGACGAGCCCACCGGCAACCTCGCCTCCGACCAGGCCGAGGAGATACTCGGCCGCCTCACCGCGATGAACGAGTCGGGCATCACCATCATCATGGTGACCCACGAGCCCGACATCGCGGCCTACGCCAAACGCGTCATCCGCATCAAGGACGGCCGCATCGTGTCCGACGAGCGCAACGCGCCCCGCGGCGGCGCCGGCTCCGGCGGCGGCCGCGGGGCCGCCGTGCTCGACCGTCCGGCGGTCCATCTCGCGGAGCTGCCGCCCATCCGCGAGCTCACGGTCGAGGAGCTCGTCGAGCATGGGCGCTCCGCGCTCGGCGCCATCCGCGCCAACAAGCTGCGCAGCGCGTTGTCCATGCTGGGCATCCTCATCGGCGTGACGGCGGTCATCGCCATGCTCGCCATCGGGCGCGGCGCGCAGAAGTCGGTCGAGACCCAGCTCTCCAGCCTCGGCTCCAACCTCATCATGCTCTGGCCCATGTCGCCGCGCGGCGGCGGCGGCGCGCGCGCCGCGTCGGGCAGCTTCTCGCGCCTCGACCCGGACGACGCGACCGCCATCAAGTCCGCGCACCCCGGCATCCTGCGCGTGGCCGGCGAGGTCAACGGCAGCGTGCAGGCGGTGTACCGCGACAAGAACGTCAACACCAGCGTGGTCGGCGCGGAACCCGTCTACGAGCAGATGCGCAACTCCGTCCCCTACTACGGGCGGTTCTTCACCGCGGCCGAGAACGAGGCGATGGCCCGCGTCGCCCTGCTCGGCCAGACCGTCGTCACCAACCTCTTCGGCGCCGAGGACCCGGTCGGGCGCGTCGTGAACCTCGACGGCAAGAAGTTCCGCGTCATCGGCGTGCTGCCGCGCAAGGGCTCCAGCGGCTTCCAGGACCAGGACGACCGCGTCATCATCCCGCTGAAGACCGCGATGAAGCGCCTGCTCGGCCGCCAGTACCTGGGCACCATCTCCATCGAGGCGACCTCGGCCGACCAGACGGAGGGCGTCATCGCGGCGGTGCGCGCGCTCATGCGCAAGCGGCACCGCCTCCCGGACTACAAGGACGACGACTTCTCGCTGCGCAACATGGCGGAGATCCAGAGCGCGCTGACCGGCACCTCCAAGATCTTCAGCCTGCTGCTCGGCATCGTGGCGGCCATCTCCCTCATCGTCGGGGGCATCGGCATCATGAACATCATGCTGGTGTCCGTGTCCGAGCGCACCCGCGAGATCGGCCTGCGCAAGGCCATCGGCGCGACGCGGCGGGCGGTGCTCATCCAGTTCCTCGTCGAGGCGGCCGCGCTCTCGACCTGCGGCGGCCTCATCGGCATCGCGCTGGGCATGTCCATCGCGTTCGTGCTCTCCACCTTCGCGGGCTGGGCCGCGGTCGTCACGCCGCAGTCGGTGCTGCTCGCCTTCGTGTTCTCGGCGGGCACGGGCGTCGTGTTCGGCTTCTGGCCCGCGCGCAAGGCGTCGCTTCTCTCCCCCATCGAAGCCCTGCGCTACGAGTAGGAGGTATAATCTCCCCGTGGCGCAGCGCATCTCCTGCCTCTACATCGGCCGCGTGGGCGACCTCATCGTCGCCACCCCGCTCCTGCGGGCCCTGCGCCGCCGCCATCCCAAGGCCCGCATCCGGCTCATCATCGGGTGGCGCGGCGTGCAGGTGCCGCCGCTCATCCCCTTCGTGGACGAGACCGTGGTCCTGTCCAAGCCGCTGGACCTGCTCGCGCACCTGAAGCTCGCGCGCTCGCTGTCGGGGCGCGAGGACCTGCTGGTGGACCTCAACTCCTCCTTCTCCAAGACCTCGACTTTGCTCGCGCAGGCCGTGCGCGCGCCGGTGAAGGTCGCCTTCGACAAGGGCCGCGGGCCCAACCCCTTCACCTTGCTCGTCGCCCCTCCCGCGGAGAAGGAGCACATGAGCGACCGTTACGCGCGCCTGGCCGCCGCGTTGGACGCGCCCTACGACCCTCAGCCCGAGCTGCGCCTCCCGGCCGCCGACACGGAGGAGGCGGACCGCCTGCTCGGCTCGCGCGCCCTGGAGCCCGGCTTCAAGGTGCTCATCCATCCCGGCAACTTCGACCGCTTCTCCTTCCGCTGGCCCGAGGAGAAGTTCGTCGAGCTGGCCGACCGCCTCTTCGAGGACCGCACCCTCCACCTCTACTTCATGGGCGGCCCCGGGGAGCACGGCAAGGTGGCCGACATCGTCTCCCGGCTGAAGTTCTCCGTCCCCATCCTGCCGGCCGCTCGTTTGGGCGTGACCGGCGCGATGCTCAAGCGCATGGACCTCTTCGTCTGCAACATCACGGGCACCACGCATCTCGCCGCCGCGCTCCAGGTGCCCACCTTCGGCTTCTACGCGGGCTACACCCAGGCCGTCTGGCGCCCCCGCGGCGCGCGTCACGGGGGCACGGTGTGCCCGGAGTGGGAGTCCTGCCGAGAGACCACGGTGGACGAGGCCTACGCGGCCCTGCGCGAGCACATCGCGCGACTCAGGCCGGCGCTTTAGTCAGCAGGCGCGAGAGCGCGTCCCACGCCTCGTCCACGGTCGCGTGGCGCCCCGGGGTCTCCAACAGCGCGTGCTCCGGCAGGTGGGCGTAGCCGAAGCGCCAGGGCTCGGTGTGCGAGAACAGCTGGAGGGTCGGCGTGCGCACCGCCACGGCCAGGTGCATCGGGCCGGTGTCGGCCGAGACCACGGCGCGGGCCGCCGCGACGACCGCGGCGAAGCGGCGCAGGGGCAGCGCCGGGGCGAGCGTCACGCCGGCGGGCAGCGAGAGGCCCTCCATGAGCCGGCGCTCGGCGGGGCCGCCCACGAGCGCGGCCTTGCGGCCGGAGGCGGCGAGGCGGGCGCCCAGCTCGAGGAACCAGGACGGGTCCAGGCGTTTCTCCGCGCGCGCGCCGAGGAACAACGCGACCGACTGGGCGTCCAGGCCCCACGACGCCCAGGTCGCCTCCCCCTCCTCGACCTCGCCGGGCGCGAAGTGCCACTCGGTGCGCAGCTCCGCGTCCGGGGGCAGCGGCGCGCCGGGCGCGGCCGCGCGCACCAGCGCGGCCAGGTTCGCGGTCTCGTGCGCCCGGGCGGCGGGCACGGGCACGAGGTCCCCCAGGAAACGGCCCGCGTCGCCGCGGTCGAAGCCCACGCGCCGCGGCGCGCCCGACAGGGCGGTCCAAGCGGCGCCGGAGAGCGAGAAGGCGTGCTGCGGCGAGAAATCGAAGGCCAGGTCGTAGCCCTTGAAGCGCAGCGCGGGCAGGCTGGAGGCGGTGAGCAGGCCGTCCACGCTCGGGTTGCGGGCCAGGGCTTCGCCGTAGTCGTCGGCGATGAGCACGTCCAGGGCGGCTTTCGGGAAGGCCCGCTTGACGAGCGCCAGCGCGGGGGTGAGCAGGAGCAGGTTGCCCAGGCGCGCGTCGTGGCGCACGGCGAGCACGCGGCGCACGGACGCGGGGTCCACGGGCGCGTCGTGACGCCGCGGCGGCGGCAGGAGCCTGAGCATGGTCGCCCGCAGGAGGGCCTTGCCGCCCGTCTCGAGGTCCTTGAGCCGCATGAGGGGCGATTCTAACACTTTGTATGATAGCCCCCATGAGCACCGTGTCCTTGACCACCGACGGCGCCGTCAGCACGCTCACGCTGGAGCGGCCGGAGGCCTACAACGCGATGTCCGAGGCCATGGCCGCCGACTTCGCCGCGGCCGTGAAAGCCGTCTCGAAGCTGCCCAGCAAGGTCCTGGTCGTGCGCGGCTCCGGGCCCGCTTTCTCCGCGGGCGGGGACCTGGGCTTCATCGAGACCAACATGGCGCGCCCGCGCGCCAAACTCGCGCCGCTCATGCGCCGCTTCTACGGCTCCTTCCTGTCCATCCGCTCGGTGCCGCAGGTCACCGTCGCCTCCATCAACGGCGCGGCCGTGGGCGCGGGGCTGTGCCTGGCGCTGGCCTGCGACCTGCGCGTGGCGCTGCTCGACGCCAAGTGCTCGCTGAACTTCGTGCGCCTCGGCCTGAACCCCGGCATGGGCGCCTGGCCGCTGGCGCGGGCGGCTTTCGGCGACGCGCGCGCCCGGGAGCTCCTGTTCACCGGGCGCTCCTTCACGGGCCGGGAGATGGTGGAGTGGGGCGCGGCCATCGCCGGGGCCTCCGAGCCCGGCGAGCTCGGCTTGATGACCCTCGAGCTCGGCAAATCCCTGGCCGCCGCGTCGGGCGAGTCCCTGCGCATCCTGAAGGCCGAGACCCGCCTCGGCGAGAAACTCGACCCCTACCTCGTCCACGAGGCGAAGGGCCAAGCCTCGACCTTCAAAGGCCGCGACCTCGTCGAAGGCGTCGCCGCCGTCCGCGAGAAGCGCCTACCCGTCTTTAAGGGCTGAGAGGAAGATCTCGCCGTATTCGACCCATTTCTTCGGGCCGACGCCGGAGACGGCGCGCATCTGCTCCTCGGTCATCGGGCGCTGGGCGGCCATCTGCTGGAGCGTGGCGTCGTTGAACACCATGTAGGCCGGCACGCCGCGGGCGTCGGCGAGCTTCTTGCGCAGGGCGCGCAGCTTGGAGAACAGCGGCGAGCCCGCCGAGGACGGCGCCTCGGCGCTGGCGGCGCGCGCGCCGAAGGAGGCGCGTTTCATGGGGACCTCGGGCGCGGAGCCGACGGGGTCGAGGCCCGCGCACGCGTCGCAGGAAGCGCCGCAGGGCGGCAGGTCCTCTCCGAGGTGCCGGGCCAGGGCTTGGTGGCGGCACGCGCGGCGCTCGGCGGAGCGGAACATCTCGCGCACGCGGCCCTTGTGCCAGTCGGCGAGCGCGGGCTCCAGGTCGGAGACCAGGCGCTCGTAGCCCATCACGTCCGCCCAGGAGTAGAACATGACGCAGTCGGCGGGCGCGCCGTCGCGGCCGGCG
The DNA here is from genome assembly GCA_033875325.1 of Elusimicrobiota bacterium. Lineage (GTDB taxonomy): Bacteria > Elusimicrobiota > Elusimicrobia > UBA1565 > UBA9628 > GWA2-66-18. The sequence goes on from JANRKA010000198.1 coordinate 19,294, forward strand.
CGACCGACCTCCTGGACCCAGGCTTCCACCGAGCGCGGCATGTCGCGGTGGATGACGAAGCGCACGTCGGGCTTGTCGATGCCCATGCCGAAGGCCACGGTCGCCACGATGACGTCGGCGTCGTCGCGCTTGAAGGCGTTCTGGACGAACTCGCGCTGCTCGGGCGTCATGCCCGCGTGGTAGGCCAGCGCTTTGACGCCGCGGCCGGAGAGGAACTCGGCCATGGACTCGACCGAGCGGCGCGAGAGGCAATACACGATGCCCGACTCGCCCTGCCGGGCCCGCACGAGCCTCAGGATGGAACCCTTGGTGTCGGTGACCGCGCCGGGTCGCGGCGAGGCTTTCTCCCCCGCCTTGAGGTAAGCGGAGATGTGGAGGTTGGGCCGGAACACCGAGCCGCGCACGCGCAGCGGCGCTTCCATCGCGAGCTGCTCCACGATGTCGTTGGTGACCTGGGGCGTGGCCGTCGCCGTCAGCGCGAGCACGGGGACCCCGTAACGCGCCTTGAGGCCCTTGAGGTTTCGATAGGCGGGGCGGAAGTCGTGGCCCCACTGGGAGATGCAGTGCGCCTCGTCCACCGCGATGAGCGCGAGCCGGGTCCCCTGCAGGGCCCAGCCGGCCGAGGCTTCCAGGCCTTCCGGCGCGGCGTACACCAGCTCCCACTCCCCGCGCTTGAGCGCCTCGACGCGCTCGCGGCGCTCGTCCGGGCTCAGCGTGGAATTAAGGAAGGTCGCGCGCAGGCCCACGGACCTCGCGGCGTCCACCTGGTCCTTCATCAGCGAGATGAGCGGGCTGACGACCAGCACCGTGCCGCCCAACACGCGCGCCGGTATCTGATAGGTCAACGACTTGCCCGCGCCCGTGGGCATGACCGCGACGCAGTCGCGGCCGGCCAGCACCGCGTCGATGGCCTCGCGCTGCCCCGGCCGGAAGGACGGGTAGCCGAAGACCTCCTTGAGCGCCGCTTCGGGCTTCATGCCTTCATCATACGATTTACCCCCTCGAGAAGTTCCCGACGGGACCTGGGTCTTCCGCCCCGGGCGGCCGCTGGGCCTTCCGGTCATCGCGGCGTCACATGGGCGTTACGCGTCCGAGAACCCCCGGCTATCGGCCGGCGCGGGGCCCGCTGATACCATGTGGGCGTGAGACGATTACTGATCGCCGCGCTGCTGCTCCAGACCATCCCCGCGCCCGCCCTGGCCGCCGTGACCCGCGTCGGCGTCCCGCGCATCGTCACGCCCGCGCCCCCCCTGTCCGTCGGCGTCGTCCGCCTGGCGCCGCCGTCTCTGGGCGGCTCCCTCTCGGCCCCATCCGTCTCCTTGAAAGCGTCGCCGCTCGTCCCGACGGCGCAAGTGAGGCCGGTCTTCGCGCCCCTCCCCGAAGTCTCTGTCGCCGCTGCCCCCGCCGACGCCCCTCGACCCGCGCGCGCGGCCGGGCCGGCCGCCGCTTTGCCCGCGGCCCTCGCCGCGGCCGAGGCCGCGCAAGCCGTGGTCGCCCGCCCCGGAGACGCCGCCACGGACCGCGCGGCCATCGATTTCG
>JANRKA010000199.1:0-11726 GCA_033875325.1 Elusimicrobiota bacterium
GGGCGGCGCCGCGGCGGCCGCCGCGAGGGCCAGGCCCACGGCGGTGGGAGGGAAGCCGCCCCAGCCGAAGCCGCCCGCCGTCAGTCCCGCGAACAGCGCGACGATGGACGCCGGGTCGCCGCGCACCCAGCTTTGGGTCGAGACGGGCAAGGTCCAGGCCGCGGCGGCGGCCGCGAGGGCGAGCAATACGGCGCCGAGGCGTCCGAGCTCCGCGCGTCGTCGCGCCGGGGCCAGCGACGCGGCGCGCGCCGCCTTGAACGCGGCGAAGACCGGGACGACCGCCGCCATGAAGGTCAGGCCCGCGCCGTAGGCGTAGAGGGCGCACACGCCCGCGACCGTGCCCCAGGCCAGATCGCGGTCGCGCTGCCGCTCGTCGAAGAGGAGCCGGACGGCCGCGAACGAGAACAGGAGCGCGAAATGACAGGTGGAGACCCAGGCCAGGGAGATGTAGGTCGTCTTGAGGGTGAAGGCCAGCAGCAGGAAGGGCGCGAGCGCCGCCGCGGGCGCTCCGGTCGCGCTCCTCAGCAGCAGGCCCGCCGCGGCGACGGCCGCGATCCAGAGCGCGTGGTTGCTGAGGTGATGCGGGAGCGGGTCCCAGCCGCCGAAGGCGTGCACGAGATGGGCCTGGAGCTTGGTGAACACCGTCAGGTGCCCGATGTGCCGCGCGAAGAGCCAGTCGAGGGTCAGGCCCGCGGGAAGGGCGCGGGCGTTGACGACCCCCCAGTCGTCGGCCAGCGGCAGCGAGGGCGCGTGGCGCGCGACGACGACGAAGCCCGCCAGCGCGACCGCGGCCAGGGCCGCCAAGGCCAGGCGGTCGAGCGCGCGCGCCGTCACCGGCCGGACCCCGCGCGCGCCAGCAGGCGCAGCACCGCGCAGCACTCGCGCAGCGGCCGCAGCTTCGAGCGCCCATGGCGCCGTTCGCGGAAGGTCACGGGCACCTGCTCCACGCGCAAGCCCAGGCGCGCCGCCTGCAGCGCGGTCTCGATGAGCATGGCGTTGCCCGTCTCGCGCGTGTCCAGCCGCCGCCACGCCTCGCGACGGATGGCGCGGAAGTTCGCGGTGAGGTCGCCCTGCGGCAGCCCGAGCAGCCGGGCCGCGGCCGCGTTGCCCAGGCGCGAGAGCGCGCGTTTGAGGCGCGTGCCCGCGCCGGTGGCCTCGTAAGCGCGCTCGTCGTGATGGCGGCCGCCGAGCGCGAGGTCCGCGCCCGCGTCGAGTCTTTCCAGCAGCCGCGGCAGGTCCTCGGGGGCGAAGGACAGGTCCGCGTCGAGCGACGCGATGAACTCGTGCGCGGCCAGGTCGCAGCCCCGGCGCAGGGCCGCGCCGATGCCGCCGCGGCCGGGGTTCTCGACGAGGCGCACGCCGGCGACGGCGCCCGCCGCGCGGCGGACCGCCTCCGCGGTCCCGTCGGGCGAGCCGTCGTCCACGACGATGTACTCCCGCGGCCGGCCGGCCAAAGCGGCGTCGAGGCGGCGAAGCAAAGGCTCGACCGTCTCGCGCTCCTCGTAGGTGGGGATGACGACCGAGACGCCCGCGAGGGACGCGGCCACGGTCAGCCCGGGAAGGCCTTGGCCATGGCCTCTCGGAAGGCCGCGGCGCCCGCCTTCGGCCCTCCGGGGTGCATGAGCAGCGACCCTCCGACGAGCCAGGCCGCGTCCGGGCCGAAGTCGCGCGCGAGGTCCGCGGCGCGGTCCAGGCGCATGCCGCCGCCGGGCGCGGGCAGCGCGGCGGCGAGCGGCCCCAACGGCTCGCGGCAGCGCGCGGCGATGCGGCGGCATTCCTCGGGCGTGAAGCCGAAGCGGCCGCCCGCGTTGGGGAAGACGGAGAGGTCGGCGCCGATGAGGCGCATGAACACGCCGTGCCACAACGCCGTCTCGATGCCGTGGGAGCGGTCGCAGTACAGCGCCCCGGAGAACGCGGGGTGCGCCATCACGACGACGCGGCGCGAGGCGGCCAGCCGCCGCACCTCGTCGAGCCCGAGGATGGCGGGGCACGCCAGGACGCCTTTGAGGCCGCAGGCCAGCGCGAAGTCGAGCCGCTCGTCGAGCTCCTCCTGCGGGCCGGAGAGGTGCGGGAGATACAGGCAGCGCGTCCCGGCCGCGGCCACGGCCTCGGCGATGCGCGCGACGCGGTCCTTGAACGCCGCGAGGTCGCGGTCCACGAGGTTCTGGTCGTCCTTGACCAGGTCGCCGCCGCCGGCCGCGAACGCCGCGGCGGCCGCCGCCAAGGACTCGACGGACGAGCCCATCGGCTTGAGCGCGGTCGCCAGCAGGGGACGACCGCGCGCGTCGGTGAGCGCGCGCAGGCCGTCGACGCCGTGGCCGGGACCGGGCAGGCTCGCGAGCAGGGAGCCCGGCAGGCGCAGGTCCACCAGCCGCAGGCCCGGCCAGATGGAGGCGTTGCCGAAGACCAGGTTGAGCAAGGTGCCGACCCGTCCGCCCAGGGCGGCGGGGAACTCGACCTCGACGCGGAAGCGCCCGTCGCCGGCGGGCGTCGCCGCGCCGACCTTGCCGACGACGCCGTCGCGCACGCCGGCGGGCAGGGGGAAGTCCTCCGGCACCTCGACGGTCTCCTCCCACGCCACGGCCTTGGCCAGGCGCAGGGCCTCGGCCTCGGGGCCCGGCAGCTCGTAGACGGCGACCAGCTTCTCCTGCATGGGAAGATGATACGACAATGCTAGAAGAGGATGGCCAGCGGGTCGTAGAGCTGGCGGAAGAAGGGGTTCACGCGCCCCTCGGCGACGATGAGCTCCTCGCGCTCCCAGAAGAACAGCGTCGCGGCCGGGTAGCCGTAGCCGTAGTCGTAGCTCGTCGGGTCCGGGCGGCGCTCGAAGAGCCGCGCCTCGGGGTAACGCGTGCGCTCGGCGACGCCGCGCACGAGCGGCAGGGCGCGCGCGCGTTCGGCCGCCGCCTCGGCGACGAAGGCGGCGCGCTCCGGCGAGCCGAGCGGATGGGCGAGCGCGCGGCGCAGGGCGAGCGCGTGGCGCACGCGCGCGTAGGTGACGGACAACATGGCGCGCAGGTCCGCGTCGCGCACGCCCTCGACGGGCGGCAGCGCGGCGGCGGCGCGCTCCAGCGCCGCGGTCTCGGCGGCGAGCGCGGCGGGGTCGCGCGCCAGCTCGCGCAGCAAGGTCCGCTTGAGCACGCGGTGCTCGGGGCGCAGCAGCGGCAGCTCGTCCATCAGGTTGGACGCGGTGAGCGCGCCGAGCAGGCCTTCCCCGACGAAGAACCGCGACTGATAGGCCAGGTGGCGCCGCCACTCGGCGGGGTCCTCCCCCAGCGCGAGCAGGCCGGCCAACGCGCCGCCGCGCTCGTCGGCGTCGGCCAGCAGCGCGACCGTCCAGTCGAAGAGCCAGTAGCCCAGCTCCTGGCCCGTCGTGAAGTCCACCTGGCCCTCGATGCCCTCGGCCCGCAGCAGCCGCGCGTCGCGCTCGCGCGCGAGGAGGTAGTCGGTGAGCAGCAGCGGGGCGTCGATGTCCACGCCGACGAAGTAGCTCGTCTCCGGGTAATACCAGGTCCGGCGCCGGCCCTTCTCGCGGAGCATGAAGGCCTTCAGGTCGGAGAAGTCCGCGCGGCCGTACACGGGCGCCGGCCCGTCGAGGCCGAAGGGCATCACGGTGTGGACCTGCACGCCCACGCCGGGGTCCGCGTCGGCGGCGAGGAAGTTGTAGTTGCCCACCCGCGGGTCGTCCTGGCCCGAGGAGACGTGCACCTTGGTGAACACCGCCAGGCCGCGCGCGGACGCGGCGGCGCGAGCGGCCTCGAGCCAGGCGAGCGTGACGCCGCGGGGCATGGGCGTGAACTCGGTGGAGCCCAGCTCCAGCGAGATGAAGTCGAGCGGCAGCGCGTCCGCGAGCCGTTCCACCGAGGCGGCGACGCGACGGGCCGCGGCCTCCGGGCGCAGCAGGCCCAGCACGGGCCAGACCCCGCCGAGGAGCCGGTAGGACTTCTGCTGCAGCGAGCACAGGCTGACCTCCAGCCCGGCGCTCACGCCCAGCCGGCGCGCGAGCGCGAACGGCGCGGCCATCACCGCGGGGTCGGTCGTGCGCAGCGCCTTGACCTGCAGCAGGTTCTGGCGGTTGCGCGCCGACCAGCGCGCGAAGTCTTCGGCGATGGTCCCGCGCCCTTGCAGGAAACCCGCGACCCACTCGCTGGGGTGCTGGGTGTGGAGGTGGAAGCCGCGCCGAGCCAGCAGCGGTCGCCACGCGACGCGCGTGCCGCAGCGCCGTCTCAGCGCGGCGGCCGGCGGGGAGACCTGGCGGCGCGGATGAGGGAAGAGGAAGCCGAGAGCCTTGAGCCCGTGGTAGAACGCGGGGCCCCATTCCTCGTCGGGGGCGCGCACGACGAGCCGCACGGTCGGCCCCGCGCAGGCGAACTCGACCTCCGCGCGGCCGGGGGAGCGGGGCGCGGCGCGCGCGAAGGCGACCGCGTCGGGGCGCAGCCCGGCGGCCGACAGGATGAGCGCGAGGTCCTCGCGCACGGCGGCCTCCTCGGCGGTGAGCGCCGAGACGGGCGCGGCGAGCAGGAGGACGAGGAGGGCTCCGGTCACAGGGTGTCGAAGAGGAGCTTGAAGAACAGGCCGCCGCACACCAGCGCCACGACGGGGCGGATGGCCGCCGCGCCGTTGCGCACGCCCAGGTGCGAGCCGACCCAGTTGCCCGCCACGCTCATGCCCGCCATGGTCAGGCCGAGCCGCCAGTCGAGCCGGCCCGCCCAGGCGAAGGCGGCCAGCGCCGCCAGGTTGGAGACCAGGTTGAGGATCTTGGCGCGCGCGGTCGCGTTGAGCAGGTCGTAGCCGCACCAGCGCGTGAACCCCAGCGCGAAGAAGGTGCCGGTGCCGGGCCCGAAGAACCCGTCGTAGAGCCCGACGGGGAAACTCACGGCCGCGCCCTGTCGGGCTAGCGTCGGGGCCGGCAGCCGGTGGCTCGCGTCGTGCGCGCCGAAGTCGCGCCGCGACCAGACGAGGAAGGCGATGACGGGCAGGGCGGCGAGCAGCAGCGGGCGCAGCCAGGACGGGTCCACGAGGATGGCCAGCCGCGCGCCGAGCCAGGAGCCGACGAGAGACGCCGCGATGGCGGGCAGGAAGGCGCGCACGGAGAACCGCAGCGCGCGGTGGTAACGCACGGTGGACACGACGGTGCCGAAGCAGGCGGAGAGTTTGTTGGTGCCCAACACGAGCGCCGGGTCGAGGCCCACGGCGAGGTAGGCGGGCAAGGTGATGAGCCCGCCGCCGCCCGCCAACGCGTCCACCGCGCCGGCGAGGAACACCGCCGCCGAGAGGCCCGCGAACGCCGCGGGCGAAAGGTCGCCTATAAGATGAATCAAATCAATATTTCCTTACATAGGGAGTGAATAGTGATTATAAATAAAAGATTATTCAGTATTGACAGCGCAAGCCATCCGATTATACTGGGGGTACGATGCGGTTCCTGACCCCTCTCAGGAAGCCGACGGCGGTCCTCCTCAGCCTCGCGCTTCTCCCCTGGCAGCCTCTGGCGGCGTCGGCCGTGGAGACCGCCGGCGCGACCGTCCCCGTCCCGGCGTCTTTCACCTCCGAGGACGCGCGCGTCGCGCGCGAGCTGCGGCTCGACCTCGCCAAACCCAAGGAGAGCCTCGAGCAGCTGACCAAGGGCACGGCCGAGCGGCTCGCCGAGCTGCGCCGCGACGACCTGCCCGCCCGCGACGCCGCCGGGCTGGCCGCGGCGTTCACGGCCCTCAAGGCCCGGTTCCCGGACCGCCAACTCCCCCTGACCTCGCTGTCGCCCGCCGCGCGGCCCGTCGTGGACGCCTACCTGGCCGGGTGCGCGACGCACTACGCGCTGGTCAGCGCCGTGCTCGAGCGCGGGCTGCCGGCCATCCGCGCGGACCTCGTCACCGCCCGCGACGGCCTCGCCCTCCTCGACAAGCCGCGCGCCCAACGCGCCGAGGCCGATTGGGTGGCGCTCGAGAGCGCGGTGGAGCCCGTCGCCGGAGCGGTGCGTTCGGCCAAAGACGCGCTGCGGCGCGCCCGCGACATGACGCCCGCGGTGGACCGGGCCATCGCCGTCGAGTTCGAGTCCCTGCTCGACGCCCTGCGCGAGACGCACCGGCGGCTGGAATCGCGCCACGCCCGCGCCGACTTCGCCGCCGAGCTCGCCGCGCGTCCGCGCGGCGAGGCGGACGCCGCCGCCCGCGAGCTGCTGAGCGCGGCGGCCGCGCCGCTGGCGGGCCGCCCGGAGCTGCAGACGCGGCTGGCCGGGGCGCAGGCGTCCCTGTCGCTGTTCCTGCGCAGCGGAGACGAGGCGCAGCTGGGCTCGGCCATCGCGGAGATGGCCCGGGTCTACGACGCCGCGGGCGTGTCCCGGGAGGAGCAGGCGCGCATCTTCGCGCGCGTCGGCGGCAGCGCCGCAGCGAAGTCCGCCCGGGCGAACGCGGAAGCCGCGACTCTCTCCGGCCGCGTCGGCGAGCCGACGGCGAGCGCGGCCGCGGCGCTGCTGACCGGCCAGGCGCGCGTGCTCAGCGACCTGCGGTCCGCCCGGACCATGCCCGACCTGCGGGCCGAGCGCCCGGAGGCGGCGCCGGACGCGCTCCCGTCCGGGCCGACCGCGCTCGAGCGCCTGGCGCCCGCTTTCGACGCGGTGCTCGCGCCGCTCGACGGACTGGCGCTCGACGCGACCTCGCCCCTGCACGCCGCGCTCGACGCCCTGCCCGGCAGCGACGCGCTCGCCGGGCGTCTGGCGACGGCGGCGAGGGAGCTCGACCGCCGCGGCCTGTTGGCCGAGTCCGACGCGGTCACCGCGGCCCTGCTCGCCTTGCCCGGACGGGAGGAAGCCGCGCAGGACCGCGCCTCCATCGAGTCGCTGCTGGCCGACGCGCGCGCCGCCCTCGCCCGGGCCGACGCGCTCGCGGGCCGTCCCGGCTTCACGCCGCCGCCGGGGCTGCTCTCGGCGGCGGAGGCGGCGCGCGGGCTGGTCGCGCGACTGGCCGCGCGGACGAGCGCCTCCGCGGCGGCCGTGACCCGGGCGCGGGAGGAGGCGGCCCGCTTCCTCGCCGAGCGCGCCGACGAGACGGAGGCGGACTGGAGCGCGGCGTGGTCTCGCGCCGGCGTCGAGTCGGACCGGGCCGCGTCCGGCGCGGCCTTCTCGGAGGACGCGGCCGGCGCGCGCGCCGCGTGGGCCGAGGCGCGGACCGCCCTGGCCGCGCGTTGGCGCCAACAGGCCGAGGCCGACCTGCGCCGCTTGGGCGACGACGTCCACGCCCTCGTCCTCGAGGCGCCCGAGCCGGGCGCGAGCCCCTCCGCGCAGGCGGACTTCGCCGGACGCTGGACGGCGCTGCTCGCGCGCCTGCGCGAGGACCCGGCCGAGCCCGGTCGCCGCGCCGAGTGGGAGGAGCTCAAGCGCCGCCTGACGGCGATGTCGGCGCCGGGCGGCCCGCTCGAGGGCTTCACGCCGCAGCAGCGCGAGCGCACCGAGGGCCTGGTGCGGCTCGCGTTGTGGCTGGCCGACTCGGGCCGCACGCCGATGAGCTTCCCGCGCGGCCTGCGCGCGACCTTCTTCACGGCCGCGGGCGGCGTGGACCCGAACATGGCGGGCCTGATGGCCCGCGACGAGCAGCGCCTGCGCGCCACGCTCGAGACCCAGCGCCGCATGCCGGCGCTGCTCGAAAGGCTCGCGCGCTCGCTCGACGCGGGCGAGGACCCGGCCGCCTTCTTCGACGGCGCGGAGGTCAGGGCCCTGCTCGACGCGGACCCGGGCCTGCGCGGGATGTTCGACCAGTCGGACTACGGCCGCATGTACCAGGAGGCCGTGCGCCGCCGCGGACAGCCGCGCGAGGCGGCCGACGCCGTCGCGCTGCTGCGCCGCGGCGTCGCGCTGGGCGTCGCCGCCGATGCGAGCGAGGAGCCCGCCCAGCTGGAGGCCCGTCTGCAGTTCGGCTTCGGCGGCTACGCCGGCGGCGCCTACGCTTTCCTCTCCCCGCGCCGCGACCGCGCGGGCTTCGACGGTCCCGCCGTGCGGGCCTTCCTCGCCGCGTGGGAGGGCCGCGCCGGAGAGCCCGACCTGGCCGGCGAGGTGCGCATGGCTGAGCTCGCGCGGGCCGCCATCGCCGGCAGCGAGGCCCGGCGCCTCACCGACCTGCGCGTGGAGATGCTGCGCGCCGACCGCCGCTTCGAGGAGGACCTCGGGGCGTTGAGCCCCGAGCGCATCCCGCAGATCGAGGCGCAGCGCGCCGCCGTCGCCGCCGCGCGCGAGCCCTACGAGCGCGACCGCGCCGACGCCGCGACGCTGGAGCGCGCCATCGAGCAGAACGCGCCGGCCCCGACCCCCGAGGTGCGCCGCATCCTGGCGGCGTTCCAGGGCGTGCGCGCGGGCCGCGTGGACGCGAGCCTCGACGCGTTGCGCGCGGCGCAGGAGGCGCTCTCCGCGCGGGCCGAGGCCGGCCTGCGGGGCATGGAGGAGCGCGACGCCGGCTTGCGCCGCGAGCTGGCCCAGGCGCGCGACGGCCAGCGCGCGCTGGCCGAGCTGTCCGCCTACCTGCGCCGCAACGGCCTCATCGCGGCGGGCGAGGAGTTCTCGGTCGAGCAGCTGCGGGCCGTCTCGCGCAACGCCGCCGCCGTCGAGCTGGCCCGGCAGGCCTACGACTACATGCAGTCGGTCGAGCGCGAGGCCGGGACCCCGACGCCCGCGCAGCTCGAGTCCCTGCGGTCCTGGTGGCGCGCCATCCGCGAGGCGGCGCTGGCTTCCATCGGCCGCGGCGACTACGCCCCGCCGGCCGCGGCCCGCCTGGCGGAGTGGACCGGAGGGGACGGGCAGGACGCGGCCGCGCTCGAGAGCCTGGCCGGCGGGCTGCTCGTCCCCGGCGTCGTCACGCGCGCGTTCCTCGACCGCGTCAAGGCGCTGCGCGGCGCCCCGCGCGAGGGTCTCCCCGCCTCCGCGCAGCCGCTCCTGGACTGGTGGGCCGAGTTCGAGCGGGGCATGACCGAGAGCGCGGGCGCGCTGGAGCGGCAGGCCGACGCCCTCGCCCGGCAGCGCGGCTTCCTGTCCTCCACCGACGCGTCCGCGTGGCAGGAAGGACGCCTCGACGAGGCCCGCGTCGCCTTCCTGCGGGGCACCCTGCGCGACGGCGCGACGCGGCCGGTCGCGGAGCTGGCCGCGGAGTGGCGCTCCATCCTCGCCGCCGGCGGCCCCGGCCCGCAGGCCGCCGCCGCGCTCGAGCGGCTGGCGGCCGAGGAGGCCCGCGTGCGCGCGCTCGTCGCGGACATCCGCGTCGGGCTCGCCCTCGAGGACGCGGCGGCCTCGCTGGCCGCCCTCGGCCGCGTGCGCGCCGCGCTCGCGCGCGACGGCTCGCCGGGCTTCGAGGTGCTCGACGCGGCGTGGGCGGCGACGGCGGCCGCCGACCCCGCGGCGGTGCGCCGGCTGGGCGAGCGTTTCTCCGAGGGCGCGCGCGACCGCCTGCTGCTGACCTCCCTGGACCAGTTCAACGACCTGCTGCGGCGCCAGGTGGGCGAGCACCTGCCCGCGTTCCTGCGCGACCGGCGCGCGGCCCGCGGGGCGCCGGGCACGCGCCTGCTCGAGCGGCTGGCCGAATCCTTCGCGGACAAGCGCCGTCTCCAGGACGACTGGGCCGCGCTGGCGGGCCCCGGGGGGCCGCTGCGCGCCGAGGACCTGCAGGACGGGGAGCGCCTCTTCCTGCAGCTGCAGCGCTCCGGCGCGGAGATCAAGACCGTGTTCGCCGACCACGCCGGCTACATGCCCGCGTCCCTGCGCTCGCTGGGCCTCGACTACGCGCCGTTCGTGCGCGCGGTCAACCCCGAGATCGTCTCCCTGCGCTACGCCGCGTCCGCCCCGGTCCTCGCGGGCCCGGGCGCCGGGTCGTTCGGCCCGGGCGTGCTGGTGCAGACCCGCCTGGACGCCCCGCGCCGGCACGCGCGCTCCGCGCCGCCGCAGGAGCGTCTCGTGTTCACCGCGCTCGGGGGCGAGCGCCGGCTCGTGCGCGAGGCCGTCGCGGGCGGCGGCTACGCCGAATACCTGCGCCCCGCTTCCGAGGGCCGTCCCGCCGTCAAGGTCTACCTGGACCTCGACACCGGGCGGGCCTACGAGCGCGGCGACGACGGGGCGCTGCGCTCGGTCGCCGGCGGCGTCGGCGGGCTCGCGCGCGTCTATTCCTACGCCGAGGAGCGCCTCACGCGCGAGCCCGCGACGCCGGGCGGCTCGCGCGAGCCGCGTTGGGACGCGACGCGCCGGGGCGAATACGCGACGACGCGCGCCCTGAGGCTCGACCACGACGGCGCGCGACTGAGCCTCGTCGCCCACGGCGTCAGCCGCCTGGACGCGGAGACCGGCGCGACCGGGGCCGCCACCGTGACCATCGACGACCTCGGCGGCGTGGAGATGACGGAGTGGGCGTCGCGCCGCAGCGTGACCCAGACCGCCGCGGGCGTCACGACCTTCTACGCCAAGACCGCGGGCGCCTGGACGCCGACGCGCCGCCTGTCCACCGACGAGACGCGCGACGCGGGCGGCGCCGTCACCCGGCGCCCGGTCGTCGAGGTCTACTCCGGCCCGGGCCTGTGGATCAAATACGGGCGCGTCGGCTCGTCCGCGCGCGAGACGGGCGCCCCGCTCGGCGCGAGCCTGGAGACGCCGCGCTGGCGCGGCAGCGAGGCCGCGCGCCAGCGCATCATCACCGACGCCGCGTCGCGCGCCGCCGCCGCGCTGCAGCGGCGCATGCCGCTGGCCCAGGCGGGCTCCGGCGCGGACGTCACCGCGCTGACCGCGGACTACTTCCGGCGCTTCTTCGACGGCGACCGCGAGTCCCGCGGCTTCGTGGGCATCGGCGCGGACCGCAGCATCTTCACGCGCGGGCCCGACGGGGTCGAACGCGTGGCGACCCACCGCCTCATCGACTCGGGCGACTCGCGCGGCCAGGTCTCCCTGCTCACGGTCATGGGCCTGCGCGAGGGGCGCGTCACGGGCATCGAGAGCGCGCTCGTGCAGGGCCGCGACGGCCGCATCACGGTCCAGGCCGCGGAATCCTTCCGGCACGTGGAGTCCAACGTGACCGGGCTGGGCTGGCTGCTCGGGCGCACGCACACCGACCGCACCCAGATCAGCGTCGGCGGCCGCCCGCTCGTGCTGGAGGACAAGGAGGTCCGCTTCAACCAGCGCGGCGGCGGCGTGCTCGACTGGTTCCACGACTACGGCCTGTTGGGCATCGTCACGCTCCAACCGGCCACCGACTGGGTGGGCTACGGCGTGGAGGTCGGCCTCATCGCGGCCGGCGTCCCGGCGGACAAGGCGCGTTTCTTCGGCGAGCTCACCGCGGGCGCCCTCGACTTCGTGGCCGGCATGGCGACCATGGGCCCGGGCCTGGCCCGGTTGTGGACCGTGGCCAAGCGTTACAACACCGCCCGCGCGGCCTTCGTGGCGGGCACGACCGCGATGGCCGGCTACGGTCTCTACGCCACCGGCCGCGCGGCGTTCGCGCTCAACGACGCCGTGCGCAGCGGCGACTGGTCCGGCGCGGGCATCGCCCTGCGCGGCATCGTGGGCAACCTCGACATGATCCTCTCGCCGTTCGGGTCCTTCAGCTTCCAGGGCGCCCGCATGAGCTTCAAGTTCCACGGCGTCGGGGACGGCGGCTTCAGCTTCCGCGAGGTCATCAACCCGCCCGAGGCCCCGCGCCCGCCGCCGGAGCCGCGCCCCGCCGACGCGCCGCCGCCCCCGCCCGCGTCCCCGCGCGCGCCGGCCGACG
>JANRKA010000200.1:0-5955 GCA_033875325.1 Elusimicrobiota bacterium
GCCCGGCACAACTCGCGCAGATAGGTGGACGGCACGGTGGGACGGCCCTCCTCGTCGGAGCGCGGGAAGACCAGGGTCAACGACTCGGCGGCCGCGCCCACGGTCAGCGCGAAGAGCAGGCGCTCCTCCTCGTGGCCCGCGGCCTTCGTCGAGAGCCACCAGCCGCCGGGGTGGCGCAGCGCCGCCCGGGCCGCGTCGGAGAGCAGCGGGTCCTCGGTCACGCGGCGCGGGAACAGGCCCTCCTGCAGGCCGACGACGATGAGCGCGTCGAAGCGGTGCCCGCGCGCGTCCATGGCGTCGAGCGCGCGCGCGCCCCGGCGGCCCGTGGACGCGGAGCGGCCGGCGCGCGCGAGCTTGCGCTCGAAGGCGTCGAGGAACTCCTCCCAGGAGCAGGGCGCTGCGAGGCGGTCGAAGGCCGACAGAGCGTCGAGCGCCTCATGCACCGCGGCCCAGGCGTCCGCCTCCGCGGGCAGCGGCGCGGCGGGCAGCCCGAGCGACTCGCCGACGAGGGCGCGCGCCTGGGCGGCGCGCTCGCCCCAGGGCGCGGGCGGGGCGCCCAGGCGCTCGCGCAGCCCCGAGACGAAGTCCCACAACGCGCCCGCGTCCGCGGCCGGGACCTCGAAGCCCGGCCGGCCCTCGGCCACGCGCCGCGGCTGGAGCTCGATGGGGCCGCGCGAGCGCGTCTCGAGTTTGCCGCGCCACTGCAGCCAGCCCGCGCGGATGCCCAGCCCCGAGACGAGCCGCCGCCACAGGAACGCGCGGGCGGGCGGCGCGGCGCGGAAATACGGGGAGGCGGCGAGCTCGTCGACCACCGCCGCCGGGAAGTCCCGGCGCCGCAGGTTGAGCAGGTCGAGCGCGGCGCGCGCCAGCGGCTGTCGCAGCACGGGCTCCTCGGCGCCCAGGTCGAGCGGGACGCCTTCGGCGGAGAACGCCTCGGCCAGCGCGGCGCGGTAGGGCTCCAGCGAGCGCGCGACCACGGCGACGCGCTCCGCGGGCACGCCTTCGCGCAGCAGCCGCGCGGCCTCCTTCGCCGCGGCCCAGGCCTCGTCGCGCGCGCCCGAGGCGCTGACAACCTCGACGCGGCCCGCCGGGGTCGCGGGCGCGGCGGCCGGGTCGAAGAGGGCGTCGAGCGCGGCGCCCATGGCCGTCCCCGCGCCCGGCTCCTCGAGGTGCTCGGGCCCGCGGCCCGCCAGCACCTGCTCGTAGAACGGCTCGGCGAACGCGTACGCGGGCCGCCCCTTCTTGAACGGGAAATAGAGCCGCGTGGGCGCGGCCGACGCCACCGCGTCGAAGAAGGCGAGCTGACGGCCGGTGAGGTCGTAGAAGCCGTAGTAGACGACCTCGCCGAAGGACGCGAGCCAGGAGGAGCGCGGCGCGGCGTCGGTCGCCAGCCGCGCGAGCGCGGCGGGCGGCAGCACGCCCAGGCTCTCCAGTTTCCTCTCGTAAGCGGCCTGGAGCCCGAGCAGGTCCGCCAGGCGCGCGGCCTCGACCGGGTCGGGGAGCAGACCTTCGGCGAGCAGGGCCGCGGCGGCCGCCGGCTCGACGGCGGCGTCCACGAGGTCGCGCAGGCTCGAGCGCGCGGCCGCGGCGAGCGCGGCGGGGCGCGCGTCGCGCCCTCCGGCGAACTGCGGCGCGGCGTCGAGCAGGCCGTCCACCACCGCGTCGTGGAAGTCGGGGTCGGCGACCAGGTCGCCCGGCAGTTCCTCGCCTTCGAGCAGGGCTGCGGCGAGGCTGTGGAAGGTGTGGAAATGCACGCCCGCCAGGGCGAGGCCGCGCTCGACGACGAGCAGGCGCTCCAGGCGGTCGGCCAGCCGCCGCGACGGCGCGACGACCAGCAGCGGCGGGTCCTTCGGACCGGGGCGCCGCTGCGCCACCCGCGCGACGAACGCCTCCTCGAGGGCGCCGAACGACCCGCAGACGACCTTCAACATGAGGCCATCGTAGCTTTTTGCTAACCTATCGCTCATGACCGAGCCTGGCGCGGGAATGGTCGCTTCCGAGGTCTTAGGGTCGAAACCATGAGCAGCGGCCCCATCCCCACGACGCCTCCGTCGGGGTTCCGCGACTTCACGCCCGAGCAGGCCGACGCCCGCCGCCGCGTCGCGCAGGCCGTCACCGGGGTCTACCGCGCGCACGGCTTCCAGCCCGTGGCCACTTCCGCCGTCGAGGACCTCAAGGTCCTGCTCGGGAAGGGCGGCGGCGAGAACGAGAAGCTCATCTTCAAGCTGCTCAAGCGCGGCGAGGCCTTCGACCGCGCCAAGGCCGGCGCCGAGGACTTCGCCGACGCGGGGCTGCGCTTCGACCTGACCTTGCCGCTGGCGCGTTACTACTCCAAATACGGCTCGTCGCTGCCGCACCCGTTCAAGGCGTTCAACATGGGGCCCGTGTGGCGCGCCGAACGCGCCCAGAAGGGCCGCTACCGCGAGTTCACCCAGTGCGACGTGGACGTCATCGGCTCGGACTCCTGGGGCGCCGAGGTCGAGGTCGTCTCCACCATCCTGAAGGCCTTCGACGCGGCGGGGCTTCCCGGCGTGCAGGTCGTGCTCAACGACAGGCAGGCGCTCCTGGAAGCGCTGCGCGGGGCGGGCGTGCCCGAGGACGGGCTCGGCGCCGCCTGCGTCTCGCTCGACAAGCTCGACAAGACGGAGAAGGAGAAGGTCCTCGCCGAGCTGGGACCCGCCGGCCCGCGCATCTTCTCGGCGCTGGAGGGCACGGCGCCGTCGCCGCGCCTGCTGGCCATCCGCGACGCCGTCAACAAGGTCGTCGGCCGCGACGCCGTGGCGCTCTACCCCTTCCTCGTGCGCGGCTTCGACTACTACACCACCACGGTCTTCGAGTTCCGCCACCCGTCCTTCGCCGGCTCCATCGGCGGCGGCGGGCGCTACGACAAGCTCACCGAGAAGTTCGGCGGCCCGGCCACGCCGGCGTGCGGCGGCTCCATCGGCTTCGAGCGCCTCATGCTCGTGCTCGAGGAGAAAGGCGCCGCCGCCGCGTGCGAGCGGCCCGACGCGGTCGTGACCGTGTTCTCCGACGACCTGCGCGGACGCTCGTTGGAGGTGGCCGAGGCGCTGCGCGCCAAAGGCCTGACGGCCGACGTGTTCCCCGGCACGGGCAAACTCAAGGCGCAGTTCAAATACGCGGACCAGAAGAAGGCCGCCTTCGCGCTCGTCATCGGCCCCGACGAGGCCGCCCGGGGCGTCGTCAACCTCAAGCACCTCGCGACGGGCGACGAGCAGGCGCTGACCGTGGACGAGGCCGTCGCCCGCATCGCCCTCCCGCATTGAGCCGCGCGTTCACCAAGGAGGACGGCCCGGAGCTGCCGGAGGACCCCTCCGAGCGCCCCGTCTCCCCCCACCCCAACTACGTCACGCCGCGCGGCGCGGCGCTGCTGCAGGCCCTGGAGGAGCGCCTCGTCGGCGAGCTCGCGGGGTACGAAGGGACGCAGGACGACCCCGCGCGCCGCCGCAGGAAACGCGAGCTCGAGCGCGACCTGCGCTACTGCCGCGCGCGGCGCGACGCGGCCATCCTCGTGGACCCGTCGGGCCAGCCCAAGGACGAGGTGCGCTTCGGCGCCCGCGCGACGCTGCGCAAGGACGACGGGACCGAGCGCGTGCTGCGCGTCGTGGGCGAGGACGAAGCCGAGGAGGGCGGCGAGCTCGTGCCCTGGCCCGCGCCCTTCGTCCAGGCCCTGTTCGGGCTGAAGGCGGGGCAGTCCTTGGAGTGGGAAGGCGAGGCCGGACCCGAGAAGTGGACCGTCCTCAGCGTGGAGCAGCCCTCGTGAGCGAGGCGCTGCTGCCCGCCCTGCTCGAGGTCTGGCGCTCGCCGGAGTGCCGGCGCTTCGTCGGGGCCGTGGCGTGGCTGAGCAGCGTGTCCGCCGGCTTCTGGCTCCTGGCCCGCGGCATGGGCGCCGCGGTCGAGGTGTTCTCCGAGCTCTTCTGGGAGCCGTTGTGGGGCGCCTTCGCCACCGTCTACAACATCACGCTCGCGATCTTCTTCGCGGCCATCCTCTTCGCCGCGGCCGGCGACCAGTACTGGCGCCAGGCCTGCGGCTTCGTCGCGCTCTACCTGAGCCTGAGCGCGTCCTACACCGACCCCGTCAGCGGCGTCATCGACGACACCGCGCGGCCGGGCTACGCCGCCGCCCTCGTCGCCTATGTCTTCTTCGCCGCGGTGCCCTCGCTCGTCTCCCACCCCGCCCTGCACGAGCTCATCGCGGTGATGAAGGCCGTCGCCGACAGCTGGGTCGGGACGGCGTCCGCCGTCCTCGTCACGGGCGGCGTCCTCTTCCGGCTGTTCCGCGGCGGCCTGCGCGCCATGTTCAGGCGCCTGAGCCCGTTCCTCTGGTTCATCGGCGCGCTCAAGCACCCGCCCATCCGCGTCCGCGACGACGGCTGAGGCGAGCGGCTCACCAGCTCAATTCGTAGTGGACCTCGTAAGCGAGGTGGTCCGAGAGCTCCTCATCCAGGGGATAAGACCTCTCCGCGTAGATGGGGCGCAGGCGATAGAACCCCGGCCCTCCCGCCGCGTAGAAATGCTGGTCCACGGTGCGCTCGAACAACGCGAGCGGGTCGGTGCCTTCGGCCACGTGGCAGGCGCCGGGGTCGGCGAGGCAATCCTCCCCGGCGTTGTCCAGGCCCGCGCGCGCGACGAAGCGCCCGTAGCTCGCGCGGTCCGGCCGCGTGTTGAAGTCGCCGGCGAAGATGAGCGGGACGGCGGGGTCGCGTTCGGCGGGCAGGAGCGAGTCGAGCACGGCGTCGATCTGTCGCTCGCGCAAGGCGTCGGCCTTCCGCGTCGGGCCCGACTGCATGTGGGTCGTGTAGACCTCCAACGGGAACGGCACGCCCGGGAGCTGGATACGGGCCATCACCGCGCCTTTGTTGGCCCAGCAATCCCAGCTGCGGCAGTCTCGCGGGGCGAAGGTCATGACCCGCGAAGCGAGGACCGGGTGGTCGCTGAGGATGTAGAGCCCGCCGCTGAGCAAGGTGCCGCCGCGGGCGCCGCCGCCCGGGCCCGCCCGGGGGCCGTACGACGGCGTCCTGGTGGCCTCGCGCTCGCGCGGCCCCCGCACCTGATGCGGGTACCCCGCGGCGCGGCGCAGCTCGCGCGCGCGCAGCGTGAAGGATTCCTGGAGGAGGACCAGGTCGGGCTGCGTGCCGGCCTCGCGGCGGGCCGCCAGGGACCGGCCGATGACGGCGTAACGCGAGCCGTCGAAGCCGTCGAGGAACGCGGCGGGATGGGCCTTGATGTTGTAGCTGAGGACCTTGATGACGCGCCGCTGCGTGAAGCGGGCGGCGGGCGCTCCCGCGACGACCGGGGCCGCCGAGACGGCGTCGGGCCCCGCCGCCGCGGTCAACTCATCCAACGCGCCGGCGCCGGCGCGAGCCGCCAGGACGGGGAGCAGGACGAACGCGAGCAGCCGCGCGGATGGCATCCGCATGTTATACCCCGGCGCGGCCCCGGCGACCCGGGTCTCTCGGGCAAAGGACGATAGGACCAATGCCGGGCCGTCCCGGCCGCCGAAGGCCGGCCACGCGCGCCCGCGCGGCGGTATCATATGGAGGATGAATGCTCGTCTCCCCGTCCTGCTGGCCCTCCTGCTCGCGCCCGTCTCCGCTCGCGCCCGCACGGTGACGGCGGTCCGCCCCGTCCCCGTCGGCGCCGGCGCCGCCGCCGTCCGCGCCATGCCCTCGACGCCGCTGGCCGCCCGTCTGACTACGGCCGTGCCCCTGGACGCCCGGAACCTGACGCTCTCCCCGTCTCCGCTCGCGCCGTCCCCTCTCGCCCCGTCGCCCCTCGCCGCGCCCGCGGCCGCGGACCCCGCTCAGCCCACGCCGCTCGTCCCCGCCGGAGTCGCCGCCGACGCGCCCGTCGCGCGCGCGGCCGCCGTCTCGGCCGTCGTCACGCCCGCCGACGCGCCCGCCGTCGCCGACCTCTCCGCCCGCAGCGCCGAGGCCG
>JANRKA010000201.1:0-6392 GCA_033875325.1 Elusimicrobiota bacterium
GCCTCAAAGCCCTCTACGGCCTCGAGTACGGCAAGTCGCGCCGCGCCGCGCGCGAGCTCATCGAGATGGACCCCGACAACCCCTTCGGCTACCTCTTCGAGGCCGGAGCCATCTGGTGGCAGGCGTCCCAGGAGTACGGCCTGTTCAAGGACACGCCCACGCTCCAGGGGCTCTTCGAGCAGGACGTCGAAGCCGCCCTGCGCAAGGCCGAGGCCTACATCGACTCCAAGGACCCGCAGACGCGCGCCGACGGCTACTTCGTCTCGGGCATGACCTTGGGCACGCGCGGCCAGTGGAACCTGATGAAGGGCAAGTGGGTCGCGGCCTACCTCGACGGCAAAAAAGCGGTCAAGCACCTCAACAAGTGCGTCAAGCTCGACGACGAGTATTACGACGCCTACCTGGGCCTGGGCCTCTTCGATTACCAGGCCTCCCGCTTCTCGGGCGTGGCCCGGTTGGGCGCCTTCCTCGGCGGCATGCGCGGGGACGAGAAACGCGGCCTGGAGCGCATCAACCTCGCCGTGGACAAGGCGCGTTACGCCAACCGCCAGGCCGCCCAACTGCTGGCCAACACCTACATCATCGACATGCAGGACTACGCGCGGGCCTTGCCGGTGCTCCAGCGGCTGCGCGGCATGTTCCCGGGCAGCGTCTACTTCATCTTCCTCGAGGCGCTCGCCCGCCACCGCCTCGGCGACTGGGACGGCTCCGCCGCCCTGGGGCGGGAGCTCTTCGCCGCCGCCGCGGCCGACCCCGCCGCGTTCCGCCGCAAGGAGCTGACCTTGGTCTGCGGCCTCTCGGGGGACGCCTGCCTCGCCAAGCCGGAGGTCGAGCGCCTGCTCGCCTGGTCCGAACACGCGCTCGACGCCTCGGCCAAGGAGAAGCCGGCTCCCTACCATACCTGGCTGCGCATGCTGCGGGCCCACGCCCTGGACCTGCTCGGCCGCCGCGACGAAGCGGCCAAGGAGTACCAGCGCGTCGCCTTCCTGCCGGACTTCGACGGCGCGCGCGCGCGCGCGCGTTCGTGCCTGGCCGAGCCCTGCGACCGCGCCGTCGTCCTGAAGCTCCTGCGCGAGCGCTCCCAGGGACGCTGACCCCGGCCCCGCGGCCGACTTGATTTTGTAACGCGGGGGGGGTATCCTCCCGGGGCATGCCGAACCTTTCGCTCCTCCTCGGGTTGGCCGCCGCCGCCGGCGTGCTCGCCTGGAGCCTGTTCCAGCCCGGCGCCACGACCATCTTCGACATGCACGGGCTGGTCATCGTCATCGGCGGGGCCGCCGCGGCCATGCTCATCAGCACCCCGGCCGGCCACCTTTTCAGCGCCTTGCGGACCTTCCTGTGGACCCTCATCCCGGGCAAGCTCCCGTCCGCCGACGAGGTCACCGGCGAGCTGCTGCGGCTCTCGCGCAAGGCGCGCGCGGAAGGCGGCCTCCTGGCCCTGCGCGACGAGTCCCCGGACTTCGCCGGCGGGTTCCTCAAACGCGCGCTGAGCGCGGCGCAGTCCTCCGGCGAGACCGCCGCCGCCCGCGACATCATCGAGCTCGAGATCAAGCGCCGCCGCGTCCAGCGCACCGAGGACGCCAACGTCTTCCGCACCCTCGGCCTCCTGGCCCCCATGTTCGGCCTGTTGGGCACCCTCATCGGCATGCTGCGCGTGCTGCAGTCCATGACCGAGCCCACCAAACTCGGGCCCGCGATGGCGCTGGCCCTCTCGTCGGCCTTCATCGGCATCGCCCTGGCCAACTTCCTCTGCGTGCCCATCGCCGGACAAATCCGCCTCCTCTCCATGCGCGAGACGCAGATGCTCGAGATGATCCTCGAGGGCGTGCTCGAGATCGCCGCCAACCGCCCGACCTACATCGTCCAGCTCAAGCTGGAGGCGTTCATGGGCCGCCCGGCCGCCGCCGCCGCCGGCGACCGGGGCTGACGGGGCCGCGCCATGTCCCGCCGCGCGCACGGCGCCTGGGACGAACGCGAGGAGGAGCTGGAGAACCAGCTCAACCGCGGCGCGTTGTGGGCCGTCACCTACGGCGACCTCATGAGCTACCTCATGATCTTCTTCCTGATGCTCTACGTCGCGGCCTCGTCGCGCTCCGTGGGCATCCAGATGAGCCTCAAGGCCGCCGAGCAGAAGTTCAACGAGGACGCCGAGACGGTCAAGGACCTCTTCGCCCGCTACGGCGTGCAGAAGATCGCGCGCCTGGAGGTGGGGGAGAACAAGATCCGCATCGTCTTCCTGGCGCCCGTGCTCTTCGATTCCGGCTCGGCCTTCATGAAGGGCGACTCGCTGCCCGCCCTGCAGAACCTCGTGGCCAGCCTCAACGACATCCCCAACCCCATCCAGATCGAAGGGCACACCGACGACCGCCCCTTGGGCGCCGGCTCCAAGTTCGATTCCAACTGGGAGCTCTCCGCCGCGCGCGCCTTCGCCGTCCTGCGCTTCCTGGAGGTCAACGGCATCCCCCAGCAGCGCCTCTCCGCCATCGGCTACGGCGAGTTCCGTCCCACCCAGCCCAACGACACGCCCGACGGGCGCGCCGCCAACCGGCGCATCGAGATCAACATCATGCGCCGCGAGGACTAGACTGCGAAAGGTGTCGGAACTGAGAAAGGGGACAGGTACCTAACTCAGTTCTGCTGAAAACTGAGTTAGGTACCTGTCCCCTTTCTCAGTTCCGTCCCCTTTCTCAGGCCGCCGGGGCGGGCACGGGCTTCTGGGCCCGCGGGATGGTGAAGGCGAAGCGGGAGCCGTCTCCGGGCTTGGACTCGACCCAGATGCGGCCGCCGTGCAGCTCGACGATCTTGCGGCAGATGGACAACCCCAGGCCGTAGCCGGCGCGTTTGGCCGCGTCGCGGTCGAGCTGCTTGAACTTCTCGAAGACGGCGTCGAGCTTGTCGGCGGGGATGCCGGGGCCCGTGTCCTTGACCGCGAACTCCACCTCGCCGCCGACGGCCGTCGCCGACAGGGTGATGGCGCCGCCCGTGGGGGTGAACTTCATCGCGTTGCCCACCAGGTTCATGAGGACGCGCTCGACGAGGCGGGTGTCGCAGGCCAGGTCCAGCGCCGGCCCCGCGGCGGCTTCCAGCTTGATGCCCTTGCCCTCGGCGGGGACGGAGTAGAGGCTGCGCACCGCGGCCAGCATGGCGTCGGTCTTGGCCGCCGTGGTCACGAGCGTCATGGTGCCGGACTCGAGCTTGGCGATGTCGAGGATGTCGGTGACCAGGGCGCCCAAGCGTTTGGACGCCTGCTCGGCCAGCTCCACGTAGGTCTTCTCCTTGTCCCCGAGGTTCTGCATGCGCTTCATGAAGTGGACGATGCCGTCGATGACCGTGATGGGGCCCCGCAGGTCATGGACGATGGCGTGGAAGAACTCCTCCTTCATGCGCTCCACCTCGCGCTCCACGGTGATGTCGCGCAAGAGGACGAGGATGCCGACCTCCTTGCGGTCGCGCACCACGGTCAGGGCGCGCGCCGCGTAGAAGACGGGCTCGCCGCCCTCAGGAGGGGGCAGGGAGACCGTCGCGCCCTCGAAGCGTTTGGCGCGGCTCTGCACGGCCGCGACGATGCGCTTGAGGTCCGGCGACTTGAGGATGTCGGCGACCTTCACGGGCTTGTCGGGCGCCTTCACGCCGAGGACGCGGGCCGCGGTCGCGTTGGCGTAGAGCATGGTCCCGTCGAAGCTGCACAGGAGCACGGCCTCGGGGATGTTCTTGACCAGGGCGTCGATCTTGGCCTTCTCCTCCATGATCCGGTCGATCTGGATCTCCTGGAAGGTCTTGACCTTGGCGGTCATCGCGTTGAAGGTGGCGCCGAGTTGGTCGAGCTCGCCCCAGCCGAGCGCCGGGACGGGGCGCTGGAAGTCGTTGCGGGACACGCGCTCGGCCGCGGAGATGAGCGCCGTGACGGGCTGCAGCAGGCGCACGCTCAAGCCGTAGGCGCCGGCCGCGACGAGCAGGCAGATGGCCGCGAAGAAGGCCGTGGCGCGCGCGGCCGCCACCTCGGAGCTCGCGTAGGCCTCGCGGCGGCTCTGCAGGCTCACGGCGCGCAGCCCCGAGGCGGGCGCCAAGGCGTAGGCCGCGACGTAGGGGCCGTCGTCCCCCGCGACGTCGTCGAGCCAGCCCTCCTTGTCGCGCCCCGCCAAGGTCCAGTCCTTGGCCGGCGGCGCGTCTCCCAAACCGGGCACGGGTTTGCCCGCCGAATCCACGAACAGGATGCGTCCCCGCCCGACGGCGGCCTTCGAGAGCTTGTCGAGGCGGCGACCGAGGCCGCGCAGCGAATAGGCCAGGTAGAGGGTGCGGCCGTCCACCAGCGGGTGCGCGGCGGGCAGCATGGCCATGCCGTTGGCGAGGTAGGGAGAGCCGAGCATGAGCCGGTTCATGCGCAGACGCTCCACCACGGCCTCCTCCCGGGAGCGGTCGGCGAGCTCCTCGGAGCGGAAGTACTCGGGGTCGGCGACGCGGAAGGTCTCCTGGCCGTTCTTGTCGAGCAGCGCGATGAGCGCGACGCTGGAATCGGCCGCCGCGGCTTTGCGCAGGGCGGACGACTCGAGGTTCTCGCTGCCGCGCGAGCGGTCGAGGTCCTCGACGACCACCAAGGCCCGGTTGAGCTGCTCGGCCGTGCGCTCGGCCACGTCCGCGGCGAGCACGGCCATGCGGGTGTGCAGCGCCCGCGCGTTGTCGGCGAGGGCCTGGCGCTGGGTGAACATCCACGCGCCCATCGCGAGCACGGGCAGCAGCGCGAACGCGAGGAGGATGAGGAAGAAGCGGGCGAAGAGCTTCATCGGTCGGGTCCCGAGGTCCGACTATACCATAGCGGGACCGGGCGGCAGCGGCGCCGCGAAGGTCAGCGTCAGACGGGCGCCGCGCTCGCGCAGGTTCGACGCCTCGGCGTCGCCGCCCCAGCGGCGCAGCGTGCGCCGGACGATGGACAACCCCAACCCCGCGTGCCCCTTGCGGGGGCTGGCGAAGGGCTCGAAGCGGCGCTCCAGCCACGGCCCGGGGAAACCGGGCCCATCGTCCATGAACTCCAGGCGCAGCGCGCCCTCGGGCGTCTTGCCCGCCTTGACGGTGAGCTTGCCGCCCTTGGGCACGGCCTCGAGCGCGTTGCGCAGGACGTGATAGACCAGCACGCGCAGCGGCGCGGGCTCGTGCGGCGCGGGCGGCAGGACGCGCGGCAGGTCGCGGACGACGGTGATGCCGCGTTTGCGCAGCGCGGGCTCCCAGGCGGCGAGGGCCTGCTCCAGCGCGGGCAGGACCGGCGCGGGCTCCGCGGGTGCCGGCCCCTCGGCCAGCGCCAGCTCGATGGAGGACAGCGAGTCCACGGCCGCCGCGATGGACGCCGCGGCCAGGCGCACGAGGGACTTGGCGCCGGGCTTGAGCGGGGCCGCGGAGAGGCGCCGCAGGTGCGCGTACGCGGCCTCGACGGAGGGGCGCACCAGGCGCAGCAGCCGGCCCCAGCCGGGATCCAGGACCGGCTCGAGGGTGGGGGAGACGAAGTCCGGGAGGTCGGGCAGGTCCGGCGTCGCCAGCAGGGGCTCCTCGCCGATGAGGGGGAGCGCGCCTTCGGCCCGGGCGGAAGCGAGCGCGCGCTCGAGCGCTTCGAGCTTGCCGCGCAAGGTCATCTCGCGCTCCTCGGCGAGCGTCTTGAGCTTCTCGAGGTCGCGGCGCAGGGGCGGCGCCGCGTCCGCCTCCTCGCGGGCGAGCGCCAAGGCCTGCTCGAGCGCGTCCACCTTCCCTTGGAGACCCGACTCGCGGTCGTCGAGGAGCTGCTTGACCTTCTCCAGCTCGCGGCGCAGGGACGCGGCCACCGCCTGCGAGCGCCCGGCCTCCTCCTGCGCCTGCCGCGCCTCGAGGGCCGCGGCGGCGACCGACGCGCGGACCTGCGTCGACTCCACCCGGCGCTCGC
The DNA here is from genome assembly GCA_033875325.1 of Elusimicrobiota bacterium. Lineage (GTDB taxonomy): Bacteria > Elusimicrobiota > Elusimicrobia > UBA1565 > UBA9628 > GWA2-66-18. The sequence goes on from JANRKA010000201.1 coordinate 5,906, forward strand.
GCTCCAGCTGCTCAAGCCGCAGGAGCGTGGTCTCCAGGCGCGTGCGCAGCGGGTCCACGTCCGCCTTGGCCTTGGCCTCGCGGGCGCCGGCTTCGGCGGCGGCGCGGTCGAGCGCGGCGTGGGCGGCGCGCAGCTCGCGGCGCAGGGCGTCCTCGATGGCGCGGCGCGCGCCCTCGTGCTCGGAAGCGGTCGTCTCGGCCTTGCGGCGCAGGGACTCCAGGCGCACGCGCTCGGCTCCCATCAAGGTCAGGCGCTCCTCGAGGGAGGCGCAGCGCGCCTCGAGCTCGAGGCGGGCCTTGCGGGCGCGCTCCTCGGCCTCGGCGCGCGCCTCCTCCGGCGCGCCCGGCTCGGGCCGCTTGGCCAGCTCGGCCTTCAGGCGCTCGGCCTCGCCGCGGGCGGCCGCGGCTTCCTCGCGGCTCTCGGCGGCCTCGCGCGAGAGGTCCGCGACGCGCGCGCGCGCGGCCTCCAGGGCCGCGCGCAGGGACGC
>JANRKA010000202.1:0-39299 GCA_033875325.1 Elusimicrobiota bacterium
CGGCCGAGGCCGAGCTGTCCCTCGCGCGCTCCGGCGCCGCGGCCGCGGCGGCCGCCGGCGTCGTCGAGCTGCGCGCCGCCCAACGCCTGGTCGGCATCCGCGACGAGGCCGTGGCGGACGCCCGCCTGCTGCTGGCCCGCACCGAGGAGAAAGGCCGCTACGGCACCGCCGAGGCCTCCGACCGGCTCCAGGCCCAAGCCTCCCTCGAGCTGGCCGAGACCGAGCGTCTCGTGGCCGTCTCCGCCTTGGAGCGCGCCCGTTTCGCCTTGTCGGCGGCCCTGCGCGACGAGGGCCCCGCCGCCGTCCTCGAGGTCTCCTCCGCCCCCGTGGAGGGCCTGCCCGACGAATCCTCGCTCCCGGCCGACGAATCCGCCCTGCTCGCCCGCCGCCCCGACCTGGAGGCCGCGCGCCGCCGCCGCGACGCGCTCAAGTGGTCGGCGCGGGTCACGCGCCTGGACACCTTGCCCGACCTGTCGTTGGACGCCTCCTACGCCTTCGCCGGGCTCGACGCGACCTACAACCGGTCGTGGCGCGACATGAGCGGCTGGCGCCACCCCGTGGCCGCGGTGGGCGCCAGCCTCACCGTGCCCCTGGGCTTCCGGCAGGAGCGCCTCACCCGCCGCCAGGCCGACCTGGCCCTGGCCGCGGCGGAAGCGGAGCTCGCGGGCGCCGAGAACGCCGCCCGCCGCGCCTGGCGCGACGGGCGGGAGACGCTCGCGCTCGCGCGCCGCCGCTTGGCCGCCGCCCGGCGCCTCGCCGCCATCCAGGCCGACAAACTCGCGGCCGGCGAGCGGGACTTCCGCAGCGGGCGCGCCACCACGGACCTGCTCGTGCGTTTCCAGCAGGACCGGCGCGCCGCCGACGCCGAACTCGTGCGCGCCGAGGCCGACGAGGCCCGCGCCCTGCTCGAGCTCGCCCGCCAGGCCGGGCTCCTGGGCGGCTCATGATCGAGTTCTTCCTGCGCCGCCCCGTCCTCTCCAACCTCATCACCTTCGTGATGCTGGTCATCGGAGGCTGGCACTTCTTCGCCACGCGGCGCGAGGTGTTCCCGGACGTCAAGTTCGACATCGTCATCATCCGCACCGTCTTCCCCGGCGCCTCGCCCGAGGAGGTCGAGACCCTCGTCACCCGCAAGGTCGAGGAGCAGGTGCGCACGGTGTCGGGCGTGGACCGCGCCGAGAGCTTCTCGCTGGAGAACCTGTCGCTCGTGGTCCTGCGCATCGACGAGGACCTCACCGAGCGCGAGAAGGACAAAGCCGTCAACGACCTCTACCAGGCCGCCCAGCGCATCGAGGACCTGCCCGACCTGGCCGACAAACCCGTCGTCCAGGAGCTGACCGCCGCGCGCCCCCTCATCACGGTCTCGGTGGCCGGCGGCACCGACGAGGCCCGCGACCGCTTCGCCGAGGAGTTCAAGGACATGCTCGAGGAGATCGACGGGGTCTCCCGCGTCGATTTCAAGGGCGACCGCGAGCGCGAGATACTCGTCGAGGCCGACCGCGAGAAGCTCGAGCGCCATCGCCTGACCATGGGCGAGCTGGCCGCCGCCATCCGGGGGCGCAACGTGGACCGCTCCGCGGGCTCCACCTGGTCAGGGCCGCTGGAGAACTGGGTGCGCGTGCGCGGCGCGGTGTTCACGCCCGAGGAGGTCGGCGCCATCGTCGTGCGCGCCAACGAGGCGCGCGAGTTCGTGCGCGTGCGCGACCTGGCGCGCGTCACCGAGGGCTTCGCCGAGGGCGCCATCCGCGCCCGGGCGCGCGGCAAACCCGCCATCGAGCTGCACGTGAGCAAACACAAGAGCGGGGACGCCATCAAGCTCACGGAACAGGTCCTCGCCCTGCGCGAGCGCCACGCCGGGCGCGCCGCGGCCAAAGGGCTGGAGCTGGTCCTCTCCAACGACACCAGCGTCTGGGTCAAGCGCCGCCTGAAGGTCATGACCGGCAACATGGTGCAGGGCGGGTTCCTCATCCTGCTGGCGCTGTTCCTGTTCCTCGACTGGCGGCTGGCGGCCGTCGCCGCGCTGGGCGTGCCCATCTCCTTCGCCTCGGCGCTGGTGGTCGCCGTGCCGCTGGGCTTCACCTTCAACCTGATGTCGCTGCTGGCGTTCATCATCGTGCTGGGCATGCTCGACGACGACTCCGTCGTCGTCGCCGAGAACATCTACAAGCACCTGGAGGCGGGCAAGCCGGGCTACCAGGCCGCCGTGGACGGCACGCGCGAGGTGATGTGGCCGGTCATCGGCTCGGTGCTGGTCTCCTCCTGCGCCTTCCTACCCTTCGCGATGATGGGCGGCATCATGGGCAAGTTCCTGCTCATGATCCCCGTGGTCGTCGTCATGTGCTTCGCGGCCAGCCTCTTCGAGGCCTTCTTCATCCTGCCCGGCCACGTCCTGGAGCTCCTCCCCTTCGGCAAACCCGTGGGCGAGAACGGCGGCGGCGGGCGCTGGTACAAGGCCGTCGTGGATGGCTATCGCCGCGCCATCGGCTGGGTGCTGGCGCACCGCGGCAAGTTCGCGCTGCTGCTGCTCGCCTTCCTCGTCTTCACCGCCGGCGTCGCGCGCTGGCGGCTGAAGTTCGTCCTGTTCCCCGGCGGCATGATCGAGCAGTTCTTCGTCCAGGTCGAGATGCCTCCGGGCACCAACCTCGCCGCGACCGAGGCCGTCGTCGCCGAGCTCGAGAAGGCGGTCGCGGCGCTGCCGCCGAGCGAGCTCGACACCTACACCGCTGCGGTGGGACTCAAGGGCCAGGAAGACCAGGAGCGCCTCGGGACGCATTACGGCCAGGTGCGCGTCTACCTCACGCCCGAGGACTCCGGCCGCCGGCCCACCAAGGAGGTCATCGAGGAGCTGCGCCGCCGCGTCGGCTCTCCGCCCGGCGTCCAGCGCCTCACCTTCGACGAGCTGCAGCCCGGCCCGCCCGTGGGCGAGGCCATCATGGTGCGCGCTCGCGGGCGCGACCCCGAGGTCAACCGGGCCATCGCCGGCGAGATCCGCGCCTACTTGGGGACCCTCAAGGGCGTCTCCGACGTCCGCGACTCGCTGGAGGACGGGAAATGGCAGTGGCGCGTCACTCCGCTCGAGGGCGAGGCCGCGTTCGCCGGCGTGGACGCCGAAAGCATCGCCCGCGACCTGTTCTACGCGGTGGACGGCCTGAAGGTCTCGAAGATCCAGCGCCCGGACGAGGAGGTGGAGATCCGCCTGCGCCTGAAGCCCGACCAGCGCGACTCGGCCGCCGACCTGATGCGCCTGGACGCGCGCAACCCCGCGGGCCGCGCCGTGCGGCTCTCGCGCGTGGCCGCGGTGGAGGAGACCCGCGGCGCCCCGTTCCTGCCGCGTTACAACTACAAGCCCGCGGTGAGCGTCTCCGCCGACGTGGACGAGACGGTCATCACCTCGCACGAGGCCAACCGCCTCGTCAAGGAGCGTTTCAAGGACATCCCCGAGCGTTACCCCGGCTACGAGCTCATCTACGGCGGCGAGGAGGAGGAGACCGCCAAGTCCATGCGCTCCTTGTTCCGCTCCTTCGGCGTGGCGCTGATGCTCGACTTCGTCATCCTCGCCGTGTTGTTCGGCTCCTATCTGCAGCCCTTCATCATCCTTCTCACCATCCCCATCGGATTGCTGGGCGTCGTCTACGCTCTGCTCGTGCACGGGCAGCCCGCGTCGTTCATGGCCATGTTGGGCGTGGTCGCGATGACCGGCGTGGTGGTCAACAACGCCATCGTGCTGGTGAACTTCATCAACGAGAAACGCGCCGCCGGCCTGCCCGTGGAGCAGGCCGCCGTCGAGGCCGGCGCCGAGCGCCTGCGCCCCATCTGGGCCAGCTCCATCACGACCTTACTGGGCCTGTTCCCCACCGCCTACGGCTTCGGCGGCTACGAGCCCTTCGTGGCGCCCATGGCGCTGGCCCTGGCCTGGGGCCTGACCTTCGCGATGCCGATGACGGTTTTCCTCATCCCCGCGGCCTACGTCACGCTCGACGGGTGGGTGCAGAAGGGCCGCGCCCACGCGGCCCGGCTCGTCGCCGGCGCGCCCAAGCAGCTCAGCTGACGCGGCGGGAGTCCGCGTCGAAAGCGTCGGCGCAGAGCTTCAGCAGGACGACCACGGCCACGATGGCCAGCGACCCGGCGGCGGCGAACGCGACGTGCATGTACCCTCCTCAGATGATGATGGTGGAGCGGCGCCTGGCGTCCGACGGCACCGACAGGACCGGGACGGGCGAGTGGCGCAGCACCCGCTCCACCGTGGTGCCCAGCACCCAGTCGCCCAGCAGCGACTTGCGGTGCGCCGCCAGGACGACGAGGTCGTGCCCCTTGGTCGAGCGCAGGATGTCGGCCACCGGGCCCTCCCGGGCGACCTTGCTCTCCGGCCGCGCGTCGCGGCGCACGGCCTCGGGCAGCTCGGCGATGCGCTCGCGCAGCAGGCGCGCGGGGCTGGCGCCGAACACCGGGTCCGTCACGACGGTGAGCACGCTCAGCCGGGCCTTGAAGGCGCGCGCCACCAGGCCCGCGGCGAGCAGGCCTCGCCGCGCGTAATCGGCCTCGTTGACCGGCGCCAGCACCCGGCGGATGGCCCGGTAACGCGGGACCACCAGCACCGGGCAGCCGCAGTCGCGGGCCACCGCGCCCGCCACGGACGGAGCGAGCAGGCGCGAGAGGCCCCGGCGGCGGTGCGTGCCCATGACGAGCAGGTCGTAGCGCCGCTCGCGCGCCAGGCGGGCGAGCACCGGCGCGGGCTCCCCCCGCACCACGTGCAGGCGCGCGCCCGGCCCCAGCCGGCGGCGCAGGCGCGCCAAGGCGCCGCGCACGGCGTCCAGGCGGGCGACGGCGCCGTAGGCCTCCACCTCGGGACCCAGAGGCGGCTCGCAGTAGACGGCGTCGAGCGTCGCGTCGAAGCGCGCGGCGAGCTCCGTGGCGGCGCGCCAGGACGGCGCCGAAGCCGGCGTCAGGTCCACGGCGGCGAGGATGCGGCGCGGCGGGAAGCGGATCATAGGCCCTCCGGGCGCGCGCCGCGGCGGGCGCGCGCGTCTTCTTCCGAGCGGTCGTCGATGAGGATGAGGCGGCGCGGGGCCGCCGGCAGGCCCCAGAACGCCGACTCGATCTTGAAGCAGCGCACGCGCAGGTGCGCCCAGCGCTCGCTCAGGCGCATGCGCCCGTCGCTCCAGATGGCGGTTTTGCGCGGGCCGTGACGGCCGTCGAATGCCACCTCGGTCGCGTCCGACTTGGGGTCGAGCAGCGCGCAGGTCTCGGAGCAGGGCCGGGGGCCGTCCTCGTAGAGCCGGCCGCAGACGATGTCGCAGCTGCGCAGCGGGGCGGAGCCTTCGCGCACCGACAGGAAGTCGCGCGCCGCGGGGTTCATGTAGAAGATGCTGCCGTCAGGGTCCGCCAGGCAGAGTCCGACGGGCATCGCCTCGACCAGGTCATCGACCTTCATCATGGCCCCCTCCCACGCCTACGGAGTCGTCACGCAACGAGACGGCCCGGCCCCCCGCCGCGACGGCGGGGGGCCGGACTCGTCAGAACATGAACTGCAGCAGCATCCGGCCCGTGAACACCGCGTGACGCTTCACGTTGCCGCCGGCCGACTGCAGGTAGGTGACCTGCCCCGGCTGGTCCGCGAAGACGTACGCGCCCACGCCCGGCTCGACGAAGACGGGCATGTTCAGGTAGATGGGCGCGTCCGCGACGAGCTTGAGGTGATGCTTCTTGATGTACCAGGTGAGCGACGGCGCCACCTCGTGGACCGTGGACCCCAGCGACGGGCTGTAGCGCTTGCCGCCCGTCAGGTAGTTCGCGTTTTTGTCCATGAACAGGGCGGCGTAGCGCACCCCGATCTGGTACGGCATCGCCGTGTAGGCGACCTGGCCGCGGGCATTGCCGATGTGCAGGGACCCGTAGCGGTTCTGGTAGCCGCCCCAGTTGCCCTCCACCTCGGCCTCGAGGATGTGGCCGTTTCCGAGCAGCCGGCGCACGACCGCGTCGCCGCCGACGAACCAGATGTTGCCGCGCTGCTGCGTCCGCGCGTTGGCCGCCGCGCCCGCCGGCCCCGCCCCGATGAAGGGGTTGTAGTTCGAGTCGATGAGCAGGTTCTTGTCGATGGTGCGCAGGTTGGCCACCGCGTTATGGCCGATGAGGGTGTCCTGCATGTACAAGGCGTTGAAGAAGACCGCCTTGCCGCTGCGCTTGAGCTCGATGTCGGTGCCCTTCACGTGGTAGATGTCCTCATCGATGCCGTCGTTGTAGCCCACGCGCAGGACCGTCTCCGGCCAACCCAGCCGCTCGGGCAGGTAGCGCTGCGGCACGTCGCGGCCGCCGCCGGAGAAGATGCCGAGGGTGCCGGCGAAGTTCCCGGAGTACTTCTGCAGCGCCAGGCCGTAGTCGCGGGTCTGGTAGGACGCCAGGTTCGCCAGGGACCGCTCCCCGAAGTTCATGTAGCCGCGGTCGGTGAGGCCTTCGCGGCTGTAGGGGACGCGGAACTGGCCGACCTTCAGGCTGCCGTTCTCTCCCATGGGCGCCACCGGGATGTCGGCGACGAAGTCGAGCATGCCGAGGTCGGTGTTCGACCCGTTGGCGCTCTCGCCGCCGAAGGAGAACTGCGTCTCGTATTTGACGTCGTCGTACATGCCGCTCACGCCGAGGCGCGACTGCTTCATGAACAGATAGACGCGGCCGTGGTCGCGGACCGGGTCGGGAACGATCTGGCCCACGCCGATCATCTGGCCGCGGCCATGCAAGTCCATCTTGAGCTTGCCGTTGTCGACGATGGTCAAGCCGTGCGCGGAGGGCAGGAGCGCGCCCAGCAGGGCCGCGGCGGCCACCGTCCTTATCATGAGTTTCATACGACCTCCTATCACTTGGTTTCCTTCGAATCGGACGCGGCCGGCTCCAGCACGAGCCGGTACTGCACCGTCACGAGATCGGCCGTCTTGACCGCGCCCATGAACATGGTCGGCGGCTTGATGCCGTGGGCCGTCATGAGCACGGGCTCGGCGCCTTCGACGAAGAGTTTGCCGTCCCGGGCCTCGTAGCGGGCCTCCAGGACGACCTCGCGGCTCTTGCCCGCGACCGTCAGGTCGCCGGTCGCCGTGACGCTCGCGCCGCTCACCGCGTACGACTTCATCGTGAAGACGATGTCGGGGTGCTCGGACGCCTTGAGGGTCTTGCGCAGGTTCTTGTCCAGGCCGTCGTGGGCGCTTTTGAGCGACGCGACGGGGACCCGCACGGTCAGCTTGGCCGGGGACTTCGCGGCGACGGCCGCGGCCAGGGGGCCGGCGGCCTCGAACGAGAAGTCCGCGGTGAAGGCGGTCGCGGTGCTGGAGTAAGGGTGCAAGGTCGAATCCCCCTCGAGCCACAAGCGGCTGGAAGGGGAGAGCGTCACTTCGGAAGCGGCGGCCGGGAGGGCCAGGAGGAGGAGGGCGCCGAGGGTGAGATGTCTCATGCCTCGGTTAGAGGCAACACTATTGCCACGCTCACGCTTCCCGGTCCGTCGTCCAGACGGCGCGGCGGCCGTCCTGGCCCTTGAACTCGACGGTCGCGCCGGTGGCCTTGGCCAGGCCGTCCATACGCGCGTTGCCCCAGACGTAGGTCGCGTAGAGGGCCTTCTGCCCCAGGCGCCGCGCGTGGCGCAGGAGCATGCGCATCAGGAAGGAGCCGATGCCGCGCTCTTGGAAGTCGTCGTGGATGGTCAGGGCCACCTCGGCCTGGCCGTCCTCCCCCCGCTCCCAGCGCGCCACGCCGAGCAGCCGCGACGCCCGGCCCGTGCGCTCGAAGGCGCCCAGCGCCATGCGCGCGTCGTAGTCGAGGGTCACGAACTCCTGTATCTGGGCGCGGGTGAGGCGCTTGACCGGGCGGCCGTAACGCGCGCTGACCGTCGCCTCGGAGTGGGAGTAGAACAGGTCGCGCAGGGCGCGTTCATCGGACGCCTTGAGCGGCCGGACCTCGAGCGCGCCGCCGTCGGCCAGGCTCAACCGGGTCTCGCACTCGGCGGGGTAGGGTTTCCCCTCCTTGGGCCAGGGGCGCTGGTCGGGGTAGACGAAGCCCAGCTCGCGCGCCTTCTCGACCAACTCGGGGCGGAAGCGCGGGTGCGCCACCGAGATGAGGGCCAACGCGCGCTCGCGCACGGTGCGGCCCTTGAGGCTGGCGACGCCCCACTCCGTCACGATGAAATCCACGTCCGCGCGCGTCGTGACCACGCCCGAGCCCGGGGCCAGGGTCGGCACGATGCGCGAAAGCGTCCCGTCTTTGGCGGTGGACGGGAGGGCCAGGATGGCCTTGCCGCCTTTTGAGCGCGCCGCGCCGCGGATGAAGTCCACCTGGCCGCCGAAGCCGCTGTAGAAGCGCGGGCCGATGGAATCCGAGCACACCTGCCCCGTGAGGTCCACCTGCAGGGCCGAGTTGATGGAGGTCATCCTGTCGTTGCGGGCGATGATGAACGGGTCGTTGACCCAGTCCGAGGGGTGGAACTCGAAGCGGGGGTCTCCGTCGAGAGCGTCGTAGAGCCGCCGGCTGCCCATGCAGAAGGAGGTGACGACCTTGCCGCGGCGCAAAGTCTTGCGGCGGCCGTTGACCGCGCCGCTCTTGAGGAGCGGCAGCAGGCCGTCGGAGAACATCTCGGTGTGCACGCCGAGGTCCTTCTTGTCGCGCAGGGCGGCCAGCACCGCGTCGGGGATGGCGCCGATGCCCATCTGCAGGGTCGCGCCGTCCTCGACCAGCGCGGCGCAATGCCGCGCGATGGCGTCGCCCTCCGGGCAGTCCTTGCGCGCGGGCAGCTCCAAGAGGGGCGCCTCCCCCTCCACCAGGAGGTCGAAGGCCGAGCCCGGGAGCTCCGCGCCGCCGCGCGTGCGCGGCATGCGCGGGTTGACCTGGGCGATGACCAGCCGCGCGCTCTCCACGGCCGCGCGGACGATGTCCACCGAGATGCCCAGCGAGAAGCGTCCCGACGCGTCGGGCGGGGCCACCTGGACCAGCGCCACGTCCACCGGCAGGCGGCCGGAACGCAGGAGGCTCGGGATCTCGTGCAGAAAACACGGCGTGTAGTCGGCCGCGCCGGCTTTCACGGAAGCGCGCACGTTGGGGCCGATGAAGAAGGCGTTGTGCCGGAAGCTGCCCTGCAGCGCCGGGTCGGCGTAGGGCGCGGCGCCGGCGGTGAGCAGGTGCAGGACCTCGACGTCGTCGAGCTCCGGGGCGCGGTCGGTCAACGCCCGCACCAACAGCTCCGGCTCGGCGCAGCCCGAGCCCACGAAGACGTGTTGGCCCGAGCGCACCGACTTGAGCGCCTCGGCGGCGGAGACGAAGGAGCGCTTCTTCATGTCTTCATCCTATATAAACGGCCGAGGCCGAGCACAGCCGCCTGTCCCGCCGCGGCGGCGAGGGCGGCCGCGGCCAAGCCCGCGCCGCCCAGCGCGTCGAAGTGGAACACGCCGCGCAGGAAAGGCGTGCCCAACGCCAGGGCGAGCATCAGCCCCGCGCCGGCGAAGGTCCAGCGCAAGGCCGGGTTGGGCGTCGCCAAGGTGGCCCGCAGTCCGCGCCGCCCGCACAGGCTCGCCACGATGAGGGTGAGGTTGAGCAGGACGATGACGGTGAACGCCGCGGCGCGCACCCGGCCCTCGCTCCAGCCCTGGGCCATGCCCCACAGAGCCGCGCCGAACGCGGCGGCGAAGGCGACCGCGCCGCGCAGGACGCTGAGCACGAGCGCCTCGCGCCCGAGTATGGGCTCCAGCGGCGGCCGGGGCGGCCGCGCCATGAGGTCGCCCTCCTCCGGGTCGGCCTCGAAGACGACGGTGCAGGCGGGGTCGATGACCATCTCGAGGAAGAGGATGTGCACGGGCATCAGGATGAGGGGCCAGCCGGCCGCGGCCGCCGCGAGCGCGATGCCCGCGATGGGGATGTGCACGGCCACGACGAAGGCCATGGCCTTGCGTATGTTGTCGAAGATGCGGCGCCCCTCGCGCACGCCGGCGACCAAGGTCGCGAAGTCGTCGTCCAGGAGCACGACGCCGGCCGCCTCGCGCGCCACGTCGCTGCCCCGCCCCCCCATGGCCACGCCGATGTCCGCGGCCTTCAGCGCGGGCGCGTCATTGACCCCGTCGCCGGTCATCGCCACGACCTCGCCGGCGGCCTGGAGCGCGCGGACCACCTGCAGCTTCTGCTCGGGCAACACGCGCGCGGCGACGACGGCGTCGCGCAGCCGCGCGGTGAGCCCCGCCGCGTCCAGGCCGGCGATGTCGGCGCCCGTGAGCGCCGGGCCCTCCAGCAGGCCGAGCTCGCGCGCGACGCCCAGCGCGGTCGCGGGGTGGTCCCCGGTGACGATGAGCACGCGCAGGCCCGCCGCCCTGCACATGGCCACGGCCTCGCGCGCGGACGGCCGCAGGGGGTCGGCCAGCGCGGTGAGGCCCGCCCAACGCCAAGACAGAGCCTCGACGCGCGCGGGCAAGGGTCCCTCGGGCGCGCGCGCCTCGGCCACGCCGATGACGCGCAGGCCGCCCGCGCCCAGCTCGCGCAGGCGCGCGAGCGCGGCCTCGCGCAGGACCGGCGGCGCCCCGCACAGCTCCAACACCGCCTCGGGCGCGCCTTTGGCCGCGGCGTGGCGCGCGCCCGAGGCGTCGCGCCAGACGCGCGCCATGCGCGAGGACTCGAGCGGGTACTCCTTCTCGAGCGTGAGCCCCTCGGCCGCCGGCGCGACGCCGCCGGCCTCGTGGAAGGCGCGCTCCATCGGGTCCACGGGGTCCTCGCGGCTGGCCAGCGCGGCCAGGCGCAGGAGCGCGCGCTCGTCGCCTTCCCCGGGCGCGGGTTCGGCGCGTGTCACCGTCATCTTGTTCTGGGTGAGAGTGCCGGTCTTGTCCGAGCACAGGATGGTGGCCGAGCCCAGGGCCTCGATGGCGGCCGCGCGGCGCGCGAGCACGCGGCGCGCCGACATGCGCCAGGCGCCCAGCGCCAGGAACACGGTCAGGATGACAGGGAACTCTTCGGGCACGAGCGACATCGCCAAGGTGAGGCCGGCCAACAGGCCCTGGGTCCAGGAGCCCCGGGCCAGGCCGTAGACCGCGGCGATGACCAGGCAGGCGGCGAACGCCGCCGCGCCCATGAACCGCACCAGGCGCGCCGATTCCTTGTGCAGGGCCGTCTGCTCGGGGACCAAGGACGACAGGCTCGCGCCGATGCGGCCCATCTCGGTGCGCGGCCCGGTGGCCTTGGCCATGGCGCGGCCGCGGCCCCGCACGACGAGCGTCCCGGACCAGACGAAGGGCGCGTCGTCGCCGCCGGGCCGGCCCAACGGCGCCGCGCCGTCCCACACCGACTTGGGCACCGGGACGGACTCGCCCGTGAGCAGGCTCTCGTCGCAGGCCAACCCCGCGCTCTCGAGCACGACGGCGTCGGCGGGCACGCGGTCGCCCTCCTCCAACAGGAGCTCGTCGCCCGGGACCACCTCGCGACCCGGCACGCGCACGGGCAGGCCGTCGCGCAGGACCAAGGCGCGCGGGCTGGAGAGGTCGCGCAGCGCCTCCAAGGCGCGCTCGGTCTTGCGCTCCTGCCAGAAGGTCAGGCCCACGACGCCGAGCACGGCGGCGAAGAGCATGGCCGCCTCGCCCGGGTCGCCGAGCAGGACGTAGAGGGCGCCGCAGGCGAGCAGCAGCAGGAACATGGGCTCCCCCGCCACCTCGGCGGCGATGCGCCAGCCGGAGCGGCGGCCCTGCGAGGGCAGCTCGTTGGGTCCGTGGCGCGCGAGCGCCTCGGCGGCGTCGCGCGCGCTGAGTCCTTTCACGCCGCTGATGATAGCAACGACACGGCCGGGCTGTAATGTTGCAAGATTTACCTCATATGAACCGGCACATGCTCGTGGTCCTGCTCCTCCCGCTGAGCGCCTGCTCCTCGCTGCGTTGGTCCGGGGGCGGGCCGCCGGAGCCGGTCGAGCAGGCCGCGCCGCAGGTCGCCGCCGCCCCCCACCCGCGGCCGCCGCACCCCGTCGTGCCTCCCTCCACCGAGGCTCAGAAGCAGACCGCCGTCTACTACAGCGACCTCGGGCCGGAGGAGGTGGACGTCTCGACCTACCCCCTGATGCAGCGGCGCAACTACCGCGTCTACGCGGCCGCCTGCTCGCGTTGCCACGGCCTGGCGCGCTCCATCAACTCCCCGCTCGTCAGCCGCACCTGGTGGGAGTTCTACGTGATGAGCATGCGCGCGCGCGGCAGCCTGGCCGGCCGGCCCCTCTCCAAGGAGGAAGTCAAGGCGGTCCTGGATTTCCTCGAGTACGACGGCCAAGAGCGCAAGGCGAAAGGCGCCCACGACTTCGAGCACCTGACGACCGAGCTCAAGCGGCGCTACGAGGCTCTGCTCGACGAGCGGATGAGCCGCCTCCAGAAGGGTCCGCAGCCGGCCCTGCTCAACGCGCCCTGAGCAGGTCCGTCGCCGTGATGACGCCGGCCACCTCGCCGTCGCGGACCACGAGCACGCGCTGCACGCGCCGCCGCAGCATGTGGCGCTCCACCTCGTCGAGCGGCATGTCCTCGGGCACCTGGACGATGACGCGCGTCATCAGGCGGCCGACGGTCGCCGCCGGCCGGGCGGGCAGAGGGTCGCGGTCGGGCTCCGCGTAGAAATCCGAGGCGCCGCGGGCGCTGTCGCGCAAGTGCTCCGCCAGATCGGACTGGGACACGACCCCGGTCAGGCGGCCCTCCGCGTCGAGCACGGGCGCGCCGGTCTGCCCGCTCTCGAAGAGCTGGCGCGCGGCCTGCCAGGCGTCGTCGCTCTCCCGGAGGACGAACCCGGCCGGCCGCATCACGTCGCGGGCGACGGCGCGGCGATGGAACATGGGCTCAGGCGGGCACACGCCCGTCCTCCTCGCGCAGCGCGTGGCGCACCGCGTTGACGGTGCGCCGCGACACCTCGATGCCCCGGTCGGCCTTCAGGCGCCGCGCCAGGACCGCGTCCGTGGCGGCCGGGTCGGCGGCGATCCAGCCGCGCAGGACGTCCTTGAGCACGTGGCGCTGGCCGGGCACCAAGGAGATCATCGGCACCTCCGGCCCCCACGGCAGCAGCAAAGTGCGGTGCGACAACGCGCGGCTGACCGTGCTCGGCGCCAGCTGCAGGCGCCGCGCGAGCAGGCGCAGGCTCACCGGCCGGACGTCCTCGGGCTTTCGGGTGCGCAGGAAGTCCGTCTGGATGCGCGCGAGCGACTCGAGGATGCGGAAGATGGTGCTCTGCCGCAGGTTCAAGGTCTCCAGGCGCTTGAGCAGGTGGCGCAGACGGCGGCGCTCGGGGCCGTCGAGGAACCCGGAGGTCTTCCACGACTCCAGGTCGTCGTAGCGAACCTGGTAGAGACCGCGCGCCCAGTACGGCGCGATGAACTCGAAGGCCGGGCCGCGCGCGTCGCTGGTCAGGCGCGCGAGGCAGACCGAGCCGCGCGCCGCGGGCGCCTGCTTCACCGCGCCGGCGAACTCGGCCTCGGCGCCGATCTCGAGCAGGAGGTCGTGCACGCGCAGCACCTCGGCCTCGGTGAGGCCGGTGCGCGACGCGATGTCGGGCAAGGTGACGGCCTCCTCTCCGCGCAGGAAGTAGCGCTCGAAGGCGGGCTGGCCCATCCGTTGGACGAGCTTGAGCACGTCCTTGCGCGCGTCGAGCTTGCCTTCCACGTCCACGCGCTGGCTGCCCGCGGAGCGGCCCTCGTCCACGTCATAAAAGCCGGCGGACAGGCGCCCGCCCGGCCAGCGGCGCCGGCGGATGGCCGACGGGAGCCCCGGCGCGCCGAAATAGAGTTTGCGGAACAGCGGGTCCTTCTCGACCTTCTCCACCTGCGCCGCGTATTCGCGCTCGGGCATCTCGATCCAATCCGCCATGCGCAAGCGGCCGAGCACGGCCAACCGCTGTTCCGCCCGCACGCCCAAACTTTGTTTCATGTAGTCCTCTTGGGGGTCACCGGACCTCGTCAGGACACACTATAGCAACAATATGTCCAAACCACGGAAATCCCCGGCCTCGCGCTCGGAACATGAGTTGGCCCTGACCCTGTACCAGGCCTTCAAACGCTCCAACGACGTCATGTTCTACTGCGACCGGGACGGGACCATCCTGGACGTCAACGACGCCTTCGAGCGCCATTACGGCTGGACCCGCGAGGAAGCCGTGGGGCAGAACCCGCGCCTGCTGCGCTCCCGCTACACCAACCAGGATACCTACAAGGAGATGTGGGCGCGCATCCTGGACCCCGCGGTGGGCTTCTGGCGCGGCGAGCTGGTCAACCGCTCCAAGGACGGGCGGGAGATCCCCCTCATCCTCACCATCACCGCGGTGCGCGACGCCGGAGGCGCCATCGTGGGCTACATCTCCAACGCGACCGACATCGGCGAGCTGCGCCGGCTGCAGGAGCGCGTCGCCCAGTCCGAGGCCCTGGCCCAACTCGGACAGATGGCCGCCGTCGTGGCGCACGAGATCCGCAACCCGCTGGGCTCCATCGTCATGGCGGCGCGCCAACTCGCCTCCGGGGAGCTCACCGCCGACGACCGGGACCTCGTGCACAAGATCCTGCGCGACGAGAGCCAACGCCTCAGCGAGACCCTCACCAACTTCCTGTCCTACGCGCGCCCGCGCCCGCTGCGGCTCGAGCGCGCCGACGCCAACGCCCTGGTCGCCGACGTCGCGCGCATCGTCGGCGGCGACGGCCGCTCGGAGGTCAAGGTGACGACCAAGCTCGACAAGGGGCTCGCGCCCTTCCGTTTCGACCCCGACCTCATCCGCCAGGTCGTCTGGAACATCGCGCTCAACGCGGTGCAGGCCGTGGGCGCGCGCGGCACCGTGCGCCTGAGCACCGGCCGCACCGAGGGTTTCGCCCTGCTGCGCGTGGCCGACGACGGACCCGGCATCGCGCCCGAGGCGCGGGAAGATCTGTTCCAACCGTTCAAGACCACCAAATCGCACGGCACCGGCCTGGGCTTGGCGATCGCGGACCGCATCGTGCGCGCGCACGGCGGGCGCATCGAAGCGGAGAGCGAGGAGGGACGGGGCGCCGCGTTCACGGTGTTCCTGCCCACCGCCCAGGCCTGACCCCCTAGGAGACCATGGACGACAAGCGCATCCTGCTGGTGGAAGACGACCCGTCGCAGTCGGCGATGCTGACGCTCGAACTGAAGCGCCGCGGCTTCCGCGTCGAGTCCGAGAAATCCGCCCCGCGCGCCGTCGCGCGCCTGGAGAAGGAGATCTTCGACGCCGTGGTCACCGACCTGCGCCTGGGCGAAGGCGACGGCCTCAAGGTCGTCGCCGCGGCCAAGGCGAGCCAGCCCGAGACCGGCGTCGTCGTCATCACCGGTCACGGCTCCATCGACACCGCGGTCGCGGCGATGAAGGCCGGCGCCTACGACTACCTCACCAAACCCATCGAGCCGGAGGAGCTCGCCTTGGTCCTGCGCAAGACCATCGAGCACCGCGACCTCCTGGGCGAGGTGCGCCGCCTGCGCGCCGAGGTGCGCGAGCGCAAAGGCTTCACCGGCATCGTGTCGGCCAGCCCGGAGATGCGCAAGGTCCTGGAGCTCGTCTCCAAGGTAGCGGTGACCGACGCGACCGTGCTGGTCACCGGGGAGTCGGGCACCGGCAAGGAGCTGATCGCGCGCGCCATCCACGAGAACTCGCCGCGGCGCGACGGGTCCTTCGTCGCCCTCAACTGCGGCGCCCTGCCCGAGGGCCTGCTCGAAAGCGAGCTTTTCGGCCACGTCAAAGGCTCCTTCACCGGCGCCGACCGCAACAAGCGCGGCCTGTTCGAGGAGGCCTCCGGCGGCACGCTGTTCCTCGACGAGATATCCGAGACCACGCCCGGCCTGCAGGTCAAGCTCCTGCGCGCGCTCCAGGAAGGCGAGATCCGCCGCGTCGGCGACAACCATCCCGTCAAGGTCTCGGCGCGCGTGGTCGCGGCGAGCAACCGCGACCTCAAGCGTTTCGTCTCCGAGGGCAAGTTCCGCGAGGACCTCTACTACCGCCTCAAGGTGTTCCCCATCGAGCTGCCCGCGCTGCGCGAGCGCCCCGACGACGTCATGCCCCTGGCTGAGACCTTCCTGCAGAAGGCGCGCAAACGCTCCGGCGCGGTGGCCGCGAAGTTCTCCCCCGCCGCGGCCGCGGCCCTGCGCGCCTACGCCTGGCCCGGCAACGTCCGCGAGCTCGAGCACGCGGTGGAGCGCGCCCTCATCATGGCCTCCGGGCCGTCCATCGAGCCCGGCGACCTGCCGCCCGAGATCGGCGCCGCGTCCGCGCCGGCCAAGGCCAAGGCGGCGGCTCCCAAGAAGCGCCCCAAGGCCGGCCGCCGCTGACGCGGATGACGCGCTCGCGCTGGGCGCTCGCCGTCGCCGTCCTCACCGCGGCGGTCTTCGCCCGTTCTCTGGGCGCGGACTTCATCGGCCTGGACGACCCCGCGCACCTGACGCGCAACCCGCGCCTCAGCGAGTTGTCCTGGGAGTCCCTGCGTTGGTTCTTCGGCCTGGGCTGGGTGCACTGGTACCCGCTGACCTGGCTGTCCTTCGCCGCCGACCGTCTCCTGTGGGACCTGCGGCCCGCGGGCGTACACGCCGTCGGGGTCGCCCTGCACGCGCTCAACGCCGTCCTGGTCTTCGCGTTGTGGCGGCGGCTGCTGCCGCAGCGACGCTCCCGCGACGCGGCGGCCGCCTTCGGGGCCCTGCTGTTCTCGCTGCACCCGCTGCGCGTGGAGTCGGTGACCTGGGCCACGGAGCGAAGCGACACGCTGTCGGCCGCCTTCATCCTGGGCTCGCTGCTGGCCTGGCTCGACGGCCGTCCGGGCCGCTCCCTGCTGCTCCACGGCGTCGGCTTGACGGCCAAAGGCGTGGGCATGACCACGCCCTTGGTCCTGCTCCTGCTCGACGGGCTCGGCGTGTCGGGCCGCCCGTGGCCGGGTTCGCGGGAGGCGCTCAAGCGTCAAGCTCCCTTCCTCGCCTTGTCCGTCGCGGCCGGCTTCCTCAATAAGGCCGCCCAGGACCGCTTCGGCGCGACCTGGGCGCTCGAGAAACTGGGCGTCTTCGACCGGCTCATGATCGGGCTGTGGAACTACGCCCACGGCGTCGTCAAGACGGCGTGGCCGTCCGGGCTCATGGGCCTGTACCCGATGCCGCATCCCTTCGACCCGTCGGAGCCGCGTTTCCTGCTGGGCGGGGCGCTCGTGCTCGCGCTGAGCGCGCTGGTCTGGCGCCTGCGCCGCCGCGCGCCCGCGGCCGCCGCGGCGTGGGGCGCCTATCTGCTGGTCATGGCCCCGATGGCCGGCTTCATCAAGACCGGCCCCCAGCTCATGGCCGACCGCTACTCGTATCTCGCGGCATTGGGGTTCTCCGGCCTGGCCGCCGCCGGGCTGGCCCGCGGATTGGAGGGACGCCGCGCAGCCGCCTTCGCCGCGGCCGCGCTCGCCGCGCTGGGCGCGCTTGCGGCCGCGACCTGGACGAGACAAGGCACCTGGCTCGACAACGACCGCTTCTGGAGCGCGATGGCCGCCACGGACCCGCGCCACGCCGTCGCGCGCCACTTCCTGGGCCAGGAGCGCATCCGCCAGGGCCGCCTCGCCGAGGCTGAGCTCCTGCTGCGCGAGTCGTTGGCGCTCGACCCGTCCTACGGAGCCACGCACAACAGCCTGGGCAACCTGTTGCTGCGGGCCGGGCGTCCCGCCGAAGCCGTCCCCCACTTCGAGGCGGCCCTGCGCCTGTCGCCCGGCCGCCCCGAGCCCCTGCGCGGCCTGGAGCAGGCCCGCGCGGCGCTGGCGCCGCGCCGGTAACTTTCCGTTTCCCGGGATTTCACCCGGTCTTGCGTGGCCGCGCCGCGCCCGCGGGGTTACGCTGTGGGCATGACCCACGACACCGCGTTCCGGCCGGGACTCGAGTTCGACGAGGAGGCGCGCCGCTCCCTCATGGGCTTCGCCGTCTCCACCGCCTGCCTCTTCGGCGCGTTGTCGCTCTGCGTCACCCTCGACGCCGCGCCCCGCCAGGCCTCGCGCGGCCCCCGTCATCACCCCGCCCCCGCGCTCGAGCCCGACGCCGCCGACGCCGTCGCGCTGGCCCAGGAGCACTCCATCGCCGGCGACGACCTGCCCGTGGTCGAGCGCCTGGCCGGCGCTTTCGCGCGGCCGCGCGCCGCCCGCAGCTGGACGGCGGAGCGCGTCGGCGAGGCGTCCTACCTCGTCGTCTTCCGCCAGGCCGACGGCGCCGCCTTCGCCTTCGAGGTGGACCTGGAGTCCGAGGAGGTCCGCGCCACGCCCGAGGCCGTGGACGCGTTGACCGCCCTGCGCGTGCGCGACGAGCGCGCGGGCGCGGCGCGGCTGGTCGCGGCCAACTAATCCAGGTCGAAGGCGTCGCCCAGTCCGGGCGACTCGACGCGCTCCACGCCCTCGGACTTCAGGCGCGCGGCCAAGGCCTCGCGGTTCTCGTGGCCGCCGTGCACGAGGAACACCTTGCGCGGGCGCGGTTCCAGGGACTTGATGAACCAGACCAGGTCGTCGCCGTCGGCGTGGGCCGACAGGCTCTGCAGGGCCTCCACGCGCGCCCAGACGGAGTGCTCGAGGCCGAATATCTTGACCTTCTTGGCGCCGTCGAAGAGGCGGCGGCCGAGCGTGCCCTCGGCCTGGTAGCCGACGATGAGCACGGTGGTGTCGTCGCGGCCGATGGAGTTGCGCAGGTGGTGCAGGATGCGGCCGCCCTCGCACATGCCCGAGGAGGAGACGATGACCAGCGGCCCGGGCCTCTCGTTGAGGGACTTGGACTGGGCGGGCGTGCGCAGGACCCGCAGGTCTTCGAGGCCGAAGGGGTCCGGGTCATGGTCCACGGACGGCCGGAAGTACTCCGGACGCTTGTGGAAGATGTCCGTGATCTCGGCGCCCATCGGGCTGTCGAGGTAGAGCGGGAACGACGGCAGGGCGCCGGCGCGCTTGAGGCGGCGCAGGAGGAAGAGGATCTCCTGGGTGCGCTCGAGCGCGAAGCTCGGGATGAGCAGGCGGCCCTTCTCCTCCAGCGTGCGCTTGACGATCTCGCCCAGGCGAGTCTGCGCGTCGACGATGGGCTCGTGGCGGCGGCCGCCGTAGGTGCTCTCGATGACGAGGTAGTCCACGGCCTTGGGCACGCCGGGCGGGCGCATGATGAGACTCTCGCGCCGGCCCAGGTCGCCGCTGAAGAGGACGCGGCGCTTGTGCGCGCCCACCGGCGCGTCCACCGATATCATCGCCGAGCCGAGCACGTGCCCGGCGTCATGGAAGCGGGCCTTGAGCCCCGGCGCGGGCTCGAACTCGTCGCCGTAGTTGCGCGCGCGCAGCAGCGACAGCGCGGCCTGGGCGTCGGCCTCGCCGTAGAGCGGCTCGATGCGCTCGGTGTTGCCGGCATGGATCTTGTTGAAGAACTTGGCGTCCTCTTCCTGCAGGCGGGCCGAGTCCATGAGCATGATGCCGCACAGGTCCGCGGTCGCCGCGGTGGCGTAGATGGGGCCCCGGAAGCCCTTCTTGGCGAGGATGGGCAGGCCCCCGCTGTGGTCGATGTGGGCATGGGAGAGCAGGACCGCGTCGAGCGCGCGCGGGTCGAAGGTCAGGTCCCGGTTCTTGGCGAGGGCCTCGCGGCGATGGCCTTGGAACAGGCCGCAGTCGAGCAGGACCTTGCGCCCCCCCGCCTCGAGTAGGTGCCGCGAGCCCGTGACCTCGCCCACGCCCCCGTGGAAGCTGAGGCGCAGAGCGTCGCGCCGGCTCACCGGCCGGACGGCGCCGCGAGCACGGGGATGCTCGAGTGGCGCAACACGCGCTCCACCGTGGTGCCCAGCACCAGGTCGCTGAGCAGGGACTTGCGATGAGCGGCCAGCACGAGCAGGCCGTGTTTGCGCGACTCCGCGAGGATCTCCCTCAGCGGGTCGCCGGCGCGGATGATGAACTTGGGCGCGACCGCCTTGCGCAGGCGCTCGGGCAAGGTCTCGAGCATGGCGTTGAGGAAGAAGCGCGGGTTGGGGCCGCGGCCCTTCTCCTCGGTCACGAACAGTACGGTCAGCGTCGCGCCGAGGCCCGCGGCGGCTTTGGCCGCGAGCTGCAGGCCCTTGCGCGAATACGGCGCGAGGTTGACCGGGGCCAGGACGGACTCGACGGGCTTGGGGCCGCTCTTGACGACGAGGACGGGCGCGGGCGCGTCGCGCACGACGGCCTCGGCGACCGAGCCCAGCAGGGCGCGCGAGAGCCCCTCGCGGCCGTGGCTGCCCATGATGACGAGGTCGGCCTTGCGCGCCTCGCGCACGATGAGCGCGGCGGGGTCTCCCTCGAGCACGCGCGGCTTGGAGCCGGGGTACTGCTTGCGCAGGGAGGCGGCCAGGCGGCGCAGGTCGGCGCCGCGCAGCGGCGGCGTGGGCAGGTCGAAGGCGGGCGCCGAGGGGCGCTCGGCCGCGAAGAAGACCTCCTTGGTCACGTCGAGGTCGAAGAGCTCGCCGGCCCAGGCCCACGCGTTGCGGGACGGGCGCGAGAAATCCGCGGGGATGAGCACACGGCGGGCGTCGAGAAAGTCCATGGCGGCCTCCTGAGTAGCGTCTGCCGACGATGTTAGCAACATTCACGCCCCCGCGGGCAACCCGCGCGGCCGCTTCAGGCAGTTCTGTTGCTACCTGCGCCGATGACGCGTTAGACCAACGAGGAGGCCGTGACCGAATGTCAGCAACGACCGCGCAAGACGCCGACTGGACGGAGGAGGATGGAGGCCGCGTCGGGCTCTGGCTGTTCATCCTGTCCGAGATCCTGCTGTTCGGGGGTTTCCTCGCTTCTTACCTGAGCACGCGCCTCGGCAACGCCGAATGCGCGCTCGGCGTCGTGTCGTGGCCCGAGGCCGGGCACGGCGCGAGCCTCGCCCTGGCGACTCTCAACACCGTGCTGCTGCTCACCAGCTCCTACACCATGGTCCGCGCCATCTCCCGCGCGAGCCGCGGGGACGCGGACGGCTTCCGCGCGAACCTCGCCGCCACGATGACCCTGGGCCTGGGCTTCCTCGCGGTCAAAGGGGTCGAATACTGGCTGAAGGTCTCGCACGGGTGGTACCCGGGCTCGGAGTTCGCGCGCTCCAACCCGGGGATGTCCATCTTCCTCTCCTACTACTACCTGCTGACCATCTTCCACGGCCTGCACGTGATCGCCGGCCTGGTCTGGAACGGGGCCGTCTACTCCGCGGCCGGCCGCCTGCCCGCCCCGCAGCTGGCGCGCAAGGCCGAATACGCCGGCCTGTACTGGCACTTCGTGGACGTCGTGTGGGTGCTGCTGTTCCCCCTGCTCTACCTCATCTGACCGGAGAAACCATGTCACAGGAACTCGAAGCTCAGCACGACGACGGCGTGGACTTCGCCGTCTACCTCGGCCTGCTCGCCCTGACCGCGGCGACCGTGGGCGCGGCCTACATCCACCTCGGGCGCATCTTCGCGGTGGCCACGGCCCTGACCATCGCGGCCTGCAAGGCCGCGATGATCGGCCTCTACTACATGAACCTGCGCCGCGAGCGCCCGTTCATGCACCTCATCGTCTGGACCGGCATCGTCGCGGTCCTCATCCTCCTGTTCGGGATCATCCCCGACGTGAGCTTCGGCTGGTGAGACGCCTGCTCCTCGCCGTCCCCCTCGTCCTCGCGGCCTGCGGCCCGAAACGCGGCCCGTCCGCGGAGCCGCTGACCGTGCTGCCCGAGTTCGCGATGACCGCCGTGGGCCCGGACGGCGAGTCGCCGTTCGGGCTCGCCGACCTCAAGGGCAAGGTCTGGATCGCCGACTTCATCTTCACCCGCTGCGCCGGGCCCTGCCCGCTCATGACCGCCCGCCTGGCCAAACTCGGCGAGCGGCTCCCCCCGGAGGTCTCGCTGCTCACGGTGAGCGTGGACCCCGCCGGCGACACCCCGGGACGCCTGCGCGCCTACGCCCGGCACCACGGCGCCGACGCGCGGCGCTGGGTGTTCCTGCGCGGCGGGACCGAGGAGACTTATCGCCTGCTCTACGCGGGTTTCCGCCTGCCCATGTCCACCGACCCCGCCGCGGCGCCCGAGCTGCGGGTGACGCACAGCACCCGGTTCGTGCTCGTGGACCGCGCGGGCGCGGTCCGCGGCTACTACGACGCTCTCAGCGACCTTGAAAACGACGCGCTGGCGCGCGACGCGCGCCGGCTCCTGGAGGCCGGTTCATGAAGAACAAGTCCGTCATACCCTTCGTCGCCGTCGCGGCGGCGCTCATCACCTGGGCCTACCACGCCGTCTTCGGCCGCTGGCCCATGATGCCGGCCGCGGCCTCGGCCGAGGCCGCGTTCGTGGATTCGGCCTGGAACGGCCTCTTCGCCATCGAGACCGCCATCTACGGCCTCGTGGTCGGCTTCATCCTCTACTGCCTGGTGGCTTTCCGCGCCAAGTCGCGCGACGAGCAGGGCGACGCCTCCGACCGCAGCCGCGGGCGTCTGGTGGAGGCCGGCTGGATCCTGGCCAGCACCATCCTCACCCTCGCGCTGGCGGCCTTCGGCGCCAAGGAGCTGCGCGCGGTCGTCGGCGGCACCCACGCGGACCACGACGTCGAGGTGCGCGCCTCGCAGTTCTCCTGGGAGATCTATTACCCGAAGTACAACCAGTACGGGTCCAAGCTCTTCCTGGAGGAGGGCAAGCGGCACCGCATCATCCTGACCTCCAAAGACGTCGTGCACTCGTTCTGGGTGCCCGAGTTCCGCCTCAAGCAGGACGCCGTCCCGGGCAAGGTCATCCACCTCATGCTCACCCCGACCGTGAAGGGCGAATACACCTTGCTGTGCTCCGAGTTGTGCGGGGCCGACCACACCACCATGACCTCTCTCGTGGAGGTCCTCGACCACGAGGCCTTCGAAGAGCAGATGAAGGCCGAGTTCTAAAGGAGACCGACACGCCATGACCAACCTTCTCGCCGCCCTCGCTTCGGGCATCGCCGTCTTCGCGCTGGGGACTTTCGCCCTCGGGCGGGTTCTCGGGCCGCAGCCCGCGGCCGTGCTCTCCTATCTCGTCGCCCTCCTCGTCTATCTCGGGGTGCTCGGCGGCTGGAAGGCCCTCGTGAGCTGGACGCGCGGCGAGGAGCCCGCGGAGGAGCACGGTTGGCGGCGCTACTTCAACTTCGACGTGGACCACAAGGTCGTCGGCGTCCAGTACATCGCCGCGACCTTGCTCGTGTTCCTCGTGGGCGGCCTCATGGCCCTCATCATGCGCCTGGAGCTGGCCCGGCACGGCCTGCAGTATCTCACGCACGTCGAGTACAACACGGTGATGACTTTGCACGGCATCTCGATGACGGTGGTCGCCCTCATCGCCATCGTCGGCGGCATCGGCAATTTCGTCGTGCCGCTGCAGGTCGGCGCCCGCGACATGGCCTTCCCGCGCATGAACGCGCTGAGCTTCTGGCTGCTGCCTCCCGCGGTGCTGCTCCTGTTGGCGACCCCGTTCGCCGGCGGCCTGGACTTCGGCTGGACCGCCTACGCGCCGCTGTCCACGCGCGGCACGGCGCTCGGCAAGCTCTTCTTCCTGCTCGCCTTCCTGTCGGTGGGTTTCTCCTCCATCTTCGGCGGCGTCAACTTCCTGGCGACCGTGCTGACGATGCGGGCCAAGGGCATGGGGTGGACGCGCGTGCCCATCTTCACCTGGAGCGTCATCGCGGCGTCCATCATCTCGCTGATGGGCACCTCGGTGGTGGCCTCCTCGTTGGTGATGGTGGTCTTCGACCGCATCCTCCACACGACCTTCTTCGACCCGGCGTTGGGCGGCAGCGCGCTGCTCTACCAGCACTTGTTCTGGTACTACTCGCACCCCGCCGTCTACATCATGATCCTCCCGGCCTTCGGCGCCATCCTGGAGGTCATCCCGGTGTTCGCGCGCAAGCCGCTGTTCGCCTACCCCATCGCGGCCGTCAGCCTGCTGGCCATCACCGCGCTGAGCTTCATCGTCTGGGCGCACCACATGTTCACCTCCGGCATGTGGGGCGTGCTCAAGATCCCGTTCATGGTCAACACCGAGCTCATCTCGGTGCCCACGGGCGTGGTCTTCCTCGCGGTGCTGGGGACGCTGTGGCGCTCGAAGATGCGCCTGGACGCGCCGATGGTCTGGGCGCTGGCCATGGTGCTCAACTTCCTGGTCGGCGGCTTGACCGGCATCCCGCTGGCCGACGCGCCGACCGACCTGCACCTGCACGACACCTGGTTCGTCGTCGCCCACTTCCACTTCACCATCATGGGCGGCGCCGTGTTCGGCTTCATGACCGCGTTCCACCACTGGTACCCGAAGATCACCGGCCGCAAGCTCGACGACGCGCTGGCGAAGATCCAATGCGCCTTGATGTTCGTCGGCTTCAACGCGGTGTTCATCCCCCTGTTCTGGCTCGGCACGCACGGCATGCGCCGCCGCGTCGCGGACTTCCCCGAGTGGATGGACCCGGTGCAGACCTTCGCCAGCTCCGCCACGCTCATCGTGGCGGCCTCGGTGGTGGTGTTCCTCTACAACATCATCCGCTCGCTCAAGACCGGCGAGGTCGCCGGCGACAACCCGTGGGAGGCCAAGACGCTCGAGTGGAAGGCGCCGTCGCCGCCCCCGCACGGCAACTTCAAGACCCCGCCCGCGGTGACCGAGGAGCCTTATGGCTACGGCGTGCGCGCCTAGCGCCCTGAGGCGCGCGTTGGGGCCGCTCAACGCGGCCGCGGTCCTGCTGCTGCTGGCGGCGGGCGGGATGGTGACCTCCACGGCCTCGGGGCTGGCCGTGCCGGACTGGCCGCTGTCCTACGGCAAGTGGATGCCCGAGATGACGGGCGGCGTGTTCTACGAGCACGGCCACCGCATGCTCGCGTCGGGCGTCGGCTTCCTCATCCTGCTCATGGCCTTCCTCACCCAGTGGGAGGAGGCGCGCCCCGGCGTGCGGCGCCTGGCCTGGTGGACCTTGGGGCTGACCGTGGTCCAGGGGCTCCTCGGCGGCATCACCGTGTATTACGGCCTGCCGGTGCAGACCTCGGCCGCGCACGCGGTCATCGGGCAGACCGTGTTCTGCCTGGTCGTCGTGATGGCCGACCTCGTGGGACGGGAGGAGGCCCCGGCCGGTTCGCCGCCGGCGGCCGGCCTGCTCGCGGCGGTCAGCGCGGCCGTCGCCTCCTTGTGGCTCCAGCTCGTGTTGGGCGCGGTCCTGCGTCACGGCGGCGCGGGACTGCGCTGGCACCTGCTCGGCGCCGTGCCGGCCGCCCTGGCCGCGTTGTGGGCCGCCTGCGCCGTCCTGCACGAGCGCCGCGAAGCCGCCCTGCGCGGTCCGGCCTGGGCCCTGGCCGCCCTCATCGGCGCCCAGCTCCTGCTCGGCTCGGCCACCGCCGCCTTCCGCCTCGTGCCGTCCCCGCGCACGAGCCACCCCATGATCGCGACGGCCACCATCCACCTCGTCACGGGCGCGCTCCTGCTCGGCACCGCCGTCCTGCTCGCCGCGCGGACCTGGCGTCTGAGGAGCTCCCGCCCATGAGAGCCGTCATCGCGTTGGCCAAGCCGCGCATCACCGTGATGGTCGCGTTGTGCGCGGCCGCGGGCTTCACCCTCGCCTCCCCGGGACCGTTGGATTGGGCGGCCATGGGCTGGATGACGCTCGGGGTGTCGTTGGCCTCCGCGGCCACAGGCTGCCTCAACCAGGTCTTCGAGGCTGACCTTGACGGCCGCATGAAGCGCACGGCCAAACGGCCCGTGCCCGCCGGGCTCGTCTCTCCCGCCGCCGCCCACGCGTGGGGCCTTCTCTGGGGCGTGTCGGGCCTGGCTTTGCTCGCCTGGAAGTCCGGCGCGACGGCCTGCGCCCTGACCGCCTTCACCTTGGCCAGCTACCTGCTCGTCTACACCCCGATGAAGCGTTTCTCCCCCCTGTCCACCTGGGTCGGCGCGGTGCCCGGCGCGCTGCCGCCCGTCATCGGCTGGACCGCGGCCGGCGGCGCGCTCGACGCGGGCGCGGGCGCGTTGTTCGCCATCCAGTTCCTCTGGCAGCTGCCCCACTTCCTCGCGCTGGGCTGGCTCTACCGCGAGGATTACGCGGCCGGGGGCTTCCGCATCTCGCCGGTCACCGACTCGAGCGGCGCGTCCACGGCGTGGCAGATGGCCGTTTCGGCCGAGCTGCTGCTCGCGGCCTCGCTGCTGCCCTGGTTCCTCGGCATGGCGGGGCCCGTGTATCTGTTCGGCGCCGCGTTGTGCGGCGGCGCGTTCCTCTACTGGAGCCTCGTCGCGGCGCGGGAACTGACCGCGGCCTCCGCGCGCCGGGTGTTCCTCGCCTCGCTGGCCTACCTGCCGTTGGTCCTCGTCCTGCTGGTCGCCGACGCGCGCTGAGACTTGTTAGGATGGTCCCATGGCGCGGCGCGTCGTGGTCAAGGTCGGCTCGGGAGTGCTCTCGGGCGGGGGCAACGGTCTCGACGCCGCGACCGTGCGCCGGCTGGCCGGCGAGGTCGCCGCGGCCCGCGCGTCCGGCGACGAGGTCGTGCTCGTCTCCTCCGGCGCCATCCTGGCCGGCCGCGCGCGCCTGGCGCTGAAGGGCCGCCCCAGCGTCCAGCTCAAGCAGGCCGCCGCCGCCGTCGGACAGGGACGGCTCATGGCCGCCTGGGAGTCCGCCTTCTCCGCGCACCGGCTGACCGTGGCCCAGGTCCTGCTCACCGGCGACGACCTGCGCGACCGCGGCCGCTACCTCAACGCGCGCAACACCTTGCTGGCCCTGCTGCGCCTGGGCGTGGTCCCGGTGGTCAACGAGAACGACACCGTCGCCGTCGAGGAGATCAAGTTCGGCGACAACGACGGGCTCTCCGCGCTCGTGGCCGGGCTCGTGGACGCGGCCGTGCTCGTGCTGCTCACCGACCAGGACGGCCTCTACACCGCCGACCCGCGCCGCGACCCGCAGGCGCGCCTCATCCCCGAGTTGGCCGCCGGCGCGCCGGCGGCCCGCATCGGCGGGGCGGGACCCGCGGGCACGGGCGGCATGGCGTCGAAAGTCCGCGCCGCGCGCCAGGCCGCCGCGGGCGGCGTGCTGGCCGTCGTCGCCAACGGCTCCAAAGCCGGCACGCTCGCCGCCGTGTTGTCGGGCGCGGCGGCCGGCACGCGTTTCCCCCCGTCGGCCTCGCCTCTCGCCCGCCGACGGCAGTGGCTCGCTTTCGCCTCCAAGCCCAAAGGACGCGTCGTCGTTGACGCGGGCGCGCGCGCCGCGCTCGAGGAGAAGGGGCGCAGCCTGCTCGCCTCGGGGGTCAAGGCCGTGACGGGCGACTTCGCGCCCGGCGACGCGGTGAGCCTCGTCGAGGGCGGCGCGGAGTTCGCGCGCGGCCTGACCAACTTCGGCTCCGCGGAGCTGGAGCGCATCAAGGGACGCAAGACCGCCGAGATCGAGGCCATCCTCGGCGCCAAACCCGCCGACGAGGTCGTGCACCGCGACAACCTGGCGCTGCGGGAGGACGCGTGAAGGTCGCCCGGCTCGCCGCCGAGGCCCGCGCCGCCTCGCGCGTGCTCGCCAAGACGCCCACCGCGGTCAAAAACGCCGCGCTGCGCCGCATGGCCCGCGAGCTGCGCCGCCGCGCGCGCGCCGTGTTGGCCGCCAACGAGCGGGAGGTCGCCGCCGTCCGCCGCGACGGCCGCCCGGCCGCCTTCATCGAGCGGATGACCTTGACCCCCGCGCGCGTGGAGGCCGTCGCCGCCGCGCTCGAGCAGGTCGCGCGCCTGCCCGATCCCGTCGGCTCGACGCGGCGCTTCGCCCGGCGCCCCAACGGCCTGGTCATCGACAAGATGCGCGTGCCGCTGGGCGTGGTGGCCATCATCTACGAGTCGCGCCCGGGCGTCACCGCCGACGCCGCCGGGCTGTGCCTGAAATCGGGCAACGCCGCCCTCCTGCGCGGCGGCAAGGAGACCGTGCGCACCAACGCCGTCATCGCCGAGGCCCTGCGCGCGGGGCTGCGCGCCGCGGGCCTGCCGCCCGGCGCCGTCGGCTTCGTCTCCGACCCCGACCGCCGCGCCGTGCGCGAGCTGCTCCAGCTCGATTCCCTCATCGACCTCGTCATCCCGCGCGGCGGCCCGGCGCTGACCATGGCCGTGCGCCGCGAGTCGCTCATCCCCGTGCTCGCGCACGACAAAGGCCTGTGCCACACCTTCGTGGACGCGAAAGCCGACCTCGGCATGGCGCTGTCCATCGCGCTCAACGCCAAGGCCGAACGGCCGGGCGTGTGCAACGCGATGGAGACCTTGCTCGTCCATGAGAAGATCGCCGAACCGTTCCTGACGCGGGCGGCCGGCGCCTTCGCCGCCGCCGGCGTGGAGCTGCGCGCCGACCCCAAAGCCCGCCTCCTCCTGCCCGGCAGCCGCGCCGCGACCGCGGCCGACTGGGACACCGAGCACCTCGCCCTCATCCTCTCCGTGAAGGTCGTCGCGTCCCTCGACGAGGCCATCACCCACATCGCCCGCCACGGCTCGGGCCTGGCCGAGGCCATCGTCACGCGCGACCGCAAGGCCGCCGCGCGTTTCCTGCGCGAGGTGGACGCCGGCGCGGTCTACCACAACGCCTCGACGCGTTTCACCGACGGCGGCGAGTTCGGCCTGGGCGCCGAGATGGGCATCAGCACCCAGAAGCTCCACGCCCGCGGCCCCGTGGCCCTCGAAGGCCTCACCTGCGAGAAGTTCGTCGTCTCCGGCCGCGGCCAGACCCGTCGCAGCACCTAACAGAAGGGTCAGGCACTTCGTTAGGTCAGTGTAAGGGAGGGGCCCTTTGCGCCACAGATTAGAGCGCATGAAAACCACCATCGTCTGGCTCGGGCGGGACCTGAGGCTCGCCGACAACCCCGCGTTGAAGGAAGCCGCCGCCGCGGGCGTCGTCGTGCCCGTGTTCGTCTGGGCGCCCGAGGAAGACGGCGCCTGGGCGCCGGGCGCGGCCTCGCGCTGGTGGCTGCACCAGTCGCTCTCGAACCTGGAGCTCGACCTCGCCGGCCGCGGCTCTCGCCTCGTCATCAAGACCGGCCCCGTGGCCAAGGCGCTCGTGTCGGCCGCGCGCGAATGCGCGGCGACCACGGTGTCGTGGAACGCGCTGCCGGAGCCCGCGGCGCGCGCTCGGGAGCGAATCCTGCTCGACGCGCTCGCCGCGGCCGGCCTCGAAGCCCGGCCGCACGGCTCGAACCTGCTCTTCGAGCCCGATGCGGTGCGCACGCAGACCGGCGGCCCCTACCGCGTCTTCACCCCTTTCTGGAACCGCTGCGGCGCCCTGGCCTCCCCTCCCCCCCCATGCGGGGAGGCCGGGGCGCTCAAGGCGCCCGCGAAGGCGCCGCGCTCCGCGCCTCTTGAGAGCCTCGGACTGCTGCCGAAGCCGCGCTGGGACGCCGGGCTGGCCGCGGCCTTCAAGCCGGGCGAAGCCGGCGCGACGAAAGCCCTCAGGACCTTCCTGCGCGGGCCCGCCGCGACCTACGCCTCGGCGCGCAACCTGCCCGCTGCTCCCGGGACCTCGCGGCTCTCCCCGCGCCTCCATTTCGGCGAGCTCTCAGTCCTTCGCGTCTGGAAGGAAGCCGCGGGCGGCGACCCGGCGGCCAAGGGCGGCTTCCTCAGCGAGCTCGGCTGGCGCGACTTCGCCCATCACGTCCTCCATCACTTCCCCGAGACGCCGGACCACCCGCTCGACGCCCGCTTCCGCGACTTCTCGTGGCGCCGCGACCCGCGAGGCCTCGAGGCATGGAAACGCGGCCTCACGGGTTATCCCCTCGTGGACGCGGGCATGCGCGAGTTGTGGGCCACGGGCTGGATGCACAACCGCGTGCGCATGGTCGTCGCGTCCTTCCTCACGAAGGACTTGCTCGTCGACTGGCGCGAGGGCGCGGCGTGGTTCTGGGACACCCTCGTGGACGCGTCGCTCGCCAACAACACGCTGGGCTGGCAATGGGCCGCGGGCTGCGGCGCCGACGCCGCGCCGTTCTTCCGGATCTTCAACCCCGTCGAGCAGGGACGCCGCTGGGACCCCGACGGGGTCTACGTGCGGCGCTGGCTGCCCGAGCTGGAGCGGCTCTCCGCGCGCGACATACACGCGCCTTGGGAGGCGGAGCCATTGGGCCTGGCCGCGGCGGGCGTGACGCTCGGCGGGAATTACCCATTCCCCATCGTGGACCACAAGCCGGCGCGCGAGCGGGCGCTGGCCGTCTTCGGGGAGCGCCGCTGATGGGGCGCCTGCGTTTCGGCTTCGCCTGCATCCCTCTGGCCCTGCCCCAGCCGGTGGTGCGCGCCTGCCGCCTGGAGAACGCCTCGCCCGCGCGCCTGCGCGAGCTCATCGACGCCAACCTCGCCTCGCTCGACGCCTGCCTCGACTACGTGGCGGGCCTGGGGCTGGAGCTCTTCCGCGTCAACTCCGGGGTCATCCCCTTCGCCTCGCACCCCGTCAACGCCGTGCCCTGGTGGCGCGAGCGCGCCGCCGACCTCGCCGCGTTGGGCGCCAAGGCCGCAAGACACCGTCTGAGGCTGTCCATGCATCCCGGCCAGTACACCGTGCTCAACTCGCCGTCGCCGACCGTGACCGCCAACGCCGTCGCCGAGCTCGAGTACCACGCCCGTTTCCTCGACTCGCTGGGCGCGCCGACGGCTTCCAAGGTCGTCGTCCACCTCGGGGGCGTGTACGGCGACCGCGCGGCGGCGCGTCTGCGGCTGGAGAAGAATTGGAAGGCGCTCTCGCCGGCGGTGCGCCGCCGGCTCGTCCTGGAGAACGACGAGAACCTCTGGTCCATATACGACGCGCTGGAGATGGGCGAACGCCTCGGCGCGCCGGTGGTGTTCGACCGCTTCCATCACCGCGTGCACGGAGACCCGACGGGCACGCCCGTCGCCGACCTCCTGCGGCGCGCCATCAAGACCTGGCGCAAGGCGGACGGCCGGCCCAAAGCGCATTTCTCGTCGCAGGCGCCGGGCGAGCGACCGGGCACGCACGGAGAGGGCATCGACGCCGGCGAATTCAAGGAGTTCCTCGCCGAGAGCGAGGGTCTCTCCTTCGACGTCATGATAGAGGCTCGCGCCAAAGAAGGCGCGGCCTTGGAGGCGCGCCGCCTCGCGGCCGCCGCGGGGAGGACCGCATGAGCCGCTTCCTGAAGCGTTCGCAATGGCTGCCGCGCCCGCGCAGCGAGGTGTTCGCCTTCTTCCAGGAACCCGGCAACCTGGCCAGGCTCACGCCGCCGTGGCTCGGCTTCCAGGTCCTCACCCCGCAGCCCTTGGTCATGAGGACCGGCGCGCGTTTCGATTACGAGGTGCGCCCGCTGGGTTTTGCGCAGCGTTGGACGACGCTCATCGAGTCCTACGACCCGCCGCACGGCTTCGTGGACACGCAGCTCAAGGGTCCCTACGCGTCGTGGCGGCATCGCCACTCTTTCACGGAGGAGGACGGCGGCACGCGCGTCACCGACGAGATCGAGTACGCTCTCCCCCTGGAGCCTTTGGGACTGGTCGCGCTCCCGGAGGTGCGGCGGCGCCTCGACGAGATATTCGCCTATCGTGAGGCCGCGGTCGCGGCCTTGTTCAAGCCGCAAGGAGGCAGCATGAAAGTGGTCCTGGCCGGCGGTTCCGGCTTCATCGGCCGTCACCTCTCCCGCGCGCTCGTCTTGGCGGGACACTCGGTGGTCCTGCTCACGCGCGGGACCAAGAACTCCGACCTGCCCGGCGTGACGACGCGCCGGTGGCTGGCGCCCGGCGCGGAAGGTTGGGAGAGCGTCGTGGACGGCGCCGACGCCGTGGTGAACCTTTGCGGAGAGGGCGTGGCCGACCGCCCCTGGACCGCGGCCCGGCGCAAGGCGCTGGTGGACAGCCGCCTGGGACCGACCGCCGCGCTCGTCGCGGCCATCGGCCGCGCGAAGAAGAAGCCCTCCGTGCTCATCAACGCCTCCGCCGTGGGTTATTACCCGCAGAACGCGGGGCGCGTGCTCGCCGAGACGGACCCTGCGGGGTCCGGCTTCCTCGCCGACCTGTGCGCGCGCTGGGAGAAGGAGGCTCGCGCCGCCGAGTCGCACGGCGCGCGCGTGGTGCTGCTGCGCATCGGCGTGGTGTTGGGCCCGGGCGGCGGCGCGTTGGGCCGCATGCTGCTCCCCTTCAAGCTCGGGTTGGGCGGGCGTCTCGGCGACGGGACGCAGTGGTTCCCCTGGGTGCACCTCGAGGACGTCACGGGCATGGTCCTCGCGGCGCTCGGTGACGAGCGCTGGCGCGGCCCGGTCAACGCCGTCGCGCCGCAAGCCGCCACCAACGCGGACTTCACCGCGGCGCTGGGACGGGCGTTGGGACGGCCCACCGTCCTCCCGGTCCCCGGCTTCGCCCTGAGACTGGCGTTGGGAGAGATGTCGGACCTGCTGCTCGGCAGCCAGAAGATCGCGCCGGCCGCGGCCGCGGGGCGCGGCTACGCGTTCAGGAAACCGACGCTCGACGAGGCCTTGGCCGGGCTGTAGCTACAGCCAGCCGCGACGGCGCATCCACGCCGTCATCGCGGCGAGCACCGCGAGGCAGGCGACGACGAACGCCGGGAAGGCGTGCGGCCACTTCCACGGGAAGGCCTCGAAGTTCATGCCGAACACGCCCGCGAGGAAGTTCAGCGGCACGAACACGACGGACACGATGGTCAGCGCCATCATGACCTCGTTGAGACGGTTGTTCACCGCCGAGAGGTAGGTCTCCGAGAGGCCCGTGACGACCTCGCGGTAGGTCTCCAGGATGTCGATGGCCTGCACGACGTGGCTGTGCAGGTCCGACATGTAGGTGCGCGCCTCCTCGCCCAGGCACTCGTGGCGCTCGGACTGGATCTGGTGCACCACGTCGCGCATGGGCCACAGCGCTCGCCGCAGCAGCAGGAGCTCGCGCTTGAGGCGGTGGATGTCGCGCAGGACCTCGGGCTGGCGCGCGATGAGCACGCGCGTCTCCAGGCTCTCGAGTCGGTCTCCGTAGGCCTCGAGCACCGGGAACACGTGGTCCACGATGGCGTCGAGCAGGGAATACACCAGGAAGCTGGCGTCGCCGGTGCGCAGGCGCGAGCCTTTGGAGCTCAAGCGCTGCCGCGTGAGGTCCCAGACGTCGCCGGGCGACTCCTGGAAGGTCAACACGGTGTTGTGACCCAGGAAGATGGAGATCTGCTCGCTCTCCAGGCGCTCGCCCTTGAGCTCGATCATGCGCGTGATGAGGAAGAGGCGCGCGGCCAGGCCCGGCTCGCCGCCCGCGTAGGCGTCCACCTTGGGACGCGTCGCCGTGTTGAGCAGGTCCTCGACGGCCAGGGGATGCAGCTCGTATTTGCGGGCCAGGGCCTCGATGACCTTGAGGTCGGAGAGGCCGGCCACGTCGATCCAACGCACCTTGGTGCCCTCGCGGCGATGGGCGCTCAGGAAGGCGTCGAGGTCCAGCGCGCTGTGCATCTCGACGAAATCCGGCGCGTAGTCGATGACCGTGACCTTGACGGCCGACGGGACGACGGGCGGGGCGACGGCTTTGAGGTCCTCGGGCTTGAGCCCCGGCGAGGAGCCCGGGCGGCGCTTGCCGAAGCGCGTAGGGAGCTTCAATTCTCGACGGTCGGCCATGAGCCGATGATGGCATTTTTGCTAATATCAAAAACATGGCACTCCATATCGTCGTGTGCGTCAAGAGCACCCCCTCCAACGTCAACGTCCCCGTCGACCCCGCCACCGGCCAGCCCAAAACCGCCGGCGTCCCGCCGACCCTCAATCCCTACGATGAGTTCGCCATCGAGGAGGCCGTGCGCCTCAAGGAGCGCGTCCCCGGCTCCACCGCCACCGCGGTGACGGTCGGCGGCGAGGCCGCCGCCGAGGTCCTGCGCGAGGCCGTGGCCCGCGGCGTGGACGGCGGCGTCCTCGTCTCCGGAGCCGAGTTCGAGGGCGGCGACGGCTTCGCCACCTCGTTGGCCCTCTCCTCCGCCGTCAAGAAGCTGCACGCCGAGAAGCCGGTCTCTCTGGTCCTCTTCGGCAAGAACACCTCCGACGGCGGCTCCGGCATGGTCGGCGCCGAGACCGCGGCATGGCTGGACTGGCCGTCGGCCATCGGCGTCAAGAAGATCGACGCGGTGGACGACGCCTCCGCCACCGTCAGCCGCATGATGGAAGACGGCGTGGACTCCCTCAAACTCGCGTTGCCCGCCGTCGTCGGCACCATCAAGGAAATCAACGAGCCGCGCCTGCCTTCGCTCAAGGGCAAGATGGCCGCCAAAAAGGCCGTGTTCCCGAAGTGGGGCGCGGCCGAGCTCGGCCTGCAGGCCGGGCAGGTAGGCGCCGCCGGCGCCGGCGCCAAGGTCGTGAAAGCCGCCACCCCGCCCGCGCGTCCCGCCGGCGTGAAGGTGGAAGGGGCCTCGTCCGCCGAGAAGGCGAAGAAACTCGTCGACATCCTGATCGAAAGGAAGCTCATCTAATGGCCAACCCCATCCTGGTCGTCGCCGTGCCCTCGCGCGGCAAGCTCTCCCCCGCCGTCTACGAGCTCGTCTCGGCCGGCCGCAAGCTCGCCGATTCGCTCAAGCAGCCCCTGTACGCGGTCGTGACCTCCGACAAGGCTTCCGCGTTGGCCCCGGATCTCGCCGCGCGCGGCGTGGACAAGGTTTTCGCCGTGGAGCACGCTTCGCTCGGCGCGCCCGTGGACGATCTGCACGCCAAAGCCGCCGCTTCCGTGGCGACCAAGGAGAACGCGTCTCGCGTCCTCGTGCCCGCGACCGTGCTGGGCAAGGCCGTGGCCGCGCGCCTGGCCGTGCTCCTCAAGGCCGGCCTGGCCGCCGACGTCACCGAGATTCTCGACGGCGGCCTGGTGCGCCGCGCCTACTTCTCGGGCAACCTCGTCGCGGAGGTCGAGTTCAAGACGCCCGTCGGCGTGATGACGCTCGCCCCCATGTCTTTCCCGCGCGCTGAAGCCGGAAACAAGGGCGAGGTCGTGACCGTCGCCTTCGACCCGGGAGCCTCCAAGTGCGCTTTCGTGTCCTTCGCCGCAGAGGAGAGCAACGAAGTGGACCTCGGCGCGGCCGAGCGCGTCGTCTCCGGCGGCCGCGGCCTGGGCGGCCCCGAGGGCTTCAAACACGTCCGCGACCTGGCCCACGCCATCGGCGCCGCCGTCGGCGCCTCCCGCGCGGCCGTAGACGCGGGTTGGATCCCCTACCGCCACCAGGTCGGCCTCACCGGCCGCGCCGTGCGCCCCAAGCTCTACGTCGCTGTCGGCATCTCCGGCCAGATCCAGCACCTGGCCGGCATGTCCTCCTCCGGCACCATCGTCGCCATCAACACCGACCCGGCCTGCCCCCTTATGCAGATGGCCAACGTCACCGTCACCGGCGACTACAACGAACTCCTCCCCGCCATCACCGACGAAATCAAGAAGCGCAAAGGCTCCCCCGTCGCCGCCTGAGTTACGCTGGGGTCAGACCCTTCTTACCCCCAAAAAAGAACGGTCGGGCTCCGAGAGGAGCCCGACCTTTACGTTTTCGGAAGAGTTAAGAAGGGTCTGACCCCAGC
The DNA here is from genome assembly GCA_033875325.1 of Elusimicrobiota bacterium. Classification (GTDB taxonomy): domain Bacteria; phylum Elusimicrobiota; class Elusimicrobia; order UBA1565; family UBA9628; genus GWA2-66-18. The sequence goes on from JANRKA010000202.1 coordinate 35,432, forward strand.
TTAACTATTTGCCTGGTGTGAGGGACTGGAGGTTGAGGAGGGGGGTCGCGCCGCCTTGGCCCATCATGACGGAGGGCATGCGGCCGTCCCACTTCTCGATGGCCAGCTTCTGGGTCTCGACCTGGCGCAGCTGGATGAGGCCGGGGGTGATGGCTTCGCGCTGCATGCGCAGGGACTCGGCCTCGGCCCGGGCGGTGGCGACCTTCTGCTCGGCCTCGATCTTGATGCGGTCGAGGTCGCGTTTGGCCTTCAGGGCGGTCTGCTCGGCGATCTGCTTGGACTCGATGGCCTCGGAGAACTGCCGCGAGAAGTCGAAGTCCGTGATGTAGAGCTCCTCGATGCGGATGTTCACCTTGGTCACGTACTTCTCAACGAGCTCCTGGATGATCTTCTTGACGTCCTCGCGGTGCGTGATGAGCTCCTCGGCGGTGAAGCGGGCCGTCGTGGCTTTGACGGCCTCCTGCACGGCGGGCGCGATGACGCGGTCGGAGTAGTCCCAGCCGACCTCCGAGTAGAGCTTCGGCACCGACTCGGGGATGGGACGGAAGTTCAGCGCGACCTTGGTGTGCACGGTCTGCAGGTCCTTGGAGGCCGCGGTCGCGTCGTAGGTGTCCTTCTGCACCCGGACGTCCATGAGAACGGCCTGCTCCAACACGGGGATGACGAAGTTGAGGCCCTCGTTGAGCGCCGTCTGCTTGATGCCCGAGACGCGGTTGAAGATGACGCCGCGGTGGCCGGGCGGCACGATGACGACCGAGCCGGCGAGCACGCCCACCAGGATGGCGAGCGTCAGCATGCCGCCGCCGATGCGCACGAGCAGGCGGGTCAGAGCTTCGGGGTCCACGACGCGACCGTCATGCCACTGGGCGCGCTTGGAGAAGACGATGAGTCCGGTGACGACCACGGCGAGGAACAGGAAGGGTGCCATGCGCTCATCGTGGCAATTTGACGGGCGCCTGACAAGCGTCTAGGGCGCCGGCGGCAGCGGTTCCCACTTCAGGCGGCCGCGCAGCAGCCGACCCAACACGCGGTCGCGGTGCTCGAAGTACTCGCGACGCTGGGTCGAGGCCATGGCGTGGAAGCGGCGGGCGAGCTCGGAACAGCCTCGCCCCTCCAGGGCCTCGAAGAGGGCCGCGGCGCCCGCGGTCATCTCCGCGAGGCTGCGGCTCAGGGCGCGCGCGTCCGCGGCGAGGCGCTCGAACGCCTCGCGCTCCTCTCGGCTTGCGGCCTGGCCCGCCGACGGCACGAACACCTCGGTGGAGACGGCGGGCGGACGGCACACGCCGGCGAACGGGCCCGGCGCCTCCTCCTCCCCCTTCTGGGTCTCCTCCAGACGCGACAGCGGGACCTCCTCCCACTCGACCGTCCACGAGAGGTTCACCGCGTCCCATTCGCGCGCGGCCTCCTGGGACGCGGCCCCGGCGGCGGCGGCGAACTCGAGCCAGCGCTTGCGGATGGCATCGTCCGCGCCGTAAGGCGGGCAAGCCGCGCGCGCGGCGTCCGACTCCAGCCGACGCAGCGCGCGCGCCGCGCGCAGCGTGCCGGCGCGCAGGCGCCGGGTGAGGCGCTCGTCCACGGCCCCCTTTGGCGTCTTCACCACCGGCGCGGAGACGGGCGGGTCGTTGTAGACCGGCCAACAGGCTCGCGCCGCGGCGCTCTCCCCGCGCCGGAACTCCTCCTCGAGCGCGGAGGCCGGCGCGGCCAACAGGGCGATCAGCGCGAGGGCGACCCGCATGAGCCGAGTGTAGCTCCGGCGGCCGCCGCCGTCCAGGGCCCCGTCAGCCCGCGGCGGGACGCGCGACCACGCGGGGCAGACGGCGCTCGCGGCGGCGGTCCACCCAGGTGCACTTCCCCCCCTCGCAGCGCACCTTCGCGAACGGCGTCCACGGCGCCTTGCGGCCCACGAACAGCCACGGCATCAGGTCTTTGGCGATCATCACGCCTCCTCGCGGCGACGGTCGTCCGACATGACAGATTCTGTCAGCTAATCTGATATTTGTCAACAGGTTGTAGGCGCGCGAACGGGACTTTTTACGGGGGTCGTCTTAAGGCTTGGGCGCGGGCCGCTTGCCGTCGGGGAACAGCAGTCGCGGCGCGTACCACTGGAACGCCGCCGTCAGGGTGACGGCGGCGGCGATGACGCCCATCGCCCAGGTGATGCTCATGGCGTCGAGCATCAGGCCCGCGATAAGCGCGCCCGTGGCGGCCAGGGCGAGGTCGATCATGTCGAAGGAGCTCTCGACGCGGCCGAGCATCTCGTCGGGGATCTCGGCGCGCTTCACGGGCGCCATGACGATGTGGATGGGCGCGTGGAAGAACTGCAGCACGCCCATGACGCCGACCACGGCGAGCAGGCTCACCCAGAACGACCCCGCCGCCACGAAGGTGGGCACGACCCACATCAGCCAGATGAGCAAGGACGATGTCGCGGCCGCGCGATAGAAGCGGCCGTGTCCCCACTTGGCGATGAGCCTGTCGCCCCGCTCCCCCTCCATGTACCAGGACGAGAGGAAGCGGCCGAAGTACTCGGCGGAGAACATCAACCCGAGGATCCCGCCCGAGGTCGCGAGCAAGGTGCCGATGAAGGGCACGCCCGTGGGCGCGGTGCCCACCACGTCCACGATGTAGTTGGGCAGGACGACCATCGGCAGAGCCTCCATCAGGAAGGCTTCGATGGCGCCGATCATCATCAAGATGGCAAGCGTCCGGTTGCGCAGGATGTAGCCCAGGCCTTTGGTGGACTCATGCCCGTCGCACCAGCGCGCCAAGGCCTCCTTCCAGTCCCGCGCGGGCGCCGCGTCCGCGGCGGGCGCGGCGGCGCGCCGCGCCCGGATGAAGCGCCACAACCCGCGCAGCGCGGTGAAGGGCAGCAGGAGCACGGTCTTGACGATGGCGAAGAGGAACTTGACGGTCTCGGCGCCGAAGCGGCGGAAACCTTCGAGGCCGAGGTCCTTGGGGTCGCGCGGGTCGCGGACCATGAACCAGTAGAGCGGCACCGCCGCCACGAGCATGGCCGAGTAGATGCCGTAGGCCAGGGCGTAGCCGCCGAGGCCGAAGTGGGTGACCAACGCGCCGAGCGCCCAGCCCGCCAGCAGCGGCATGAACATGCCGGCCAAGGCCTCCCACTTGCCCAACACGGCGGTCGCCTCCTTGTTGAGCTTCTCGTCCTTGCCCACCGCGGCCATGATGGCCGAGCGCTCGGCCACGACCATGGTGGTCTGGAACAGCGGGTTGAGCGCGACGATGACGAGAAGGGCGGCGATGGTGAGGTTGCCCGTCAGCCACAGCGCCGGGATGGCGCCCATCATCAAGGCGCGCGCCAGAGAAGTGCCGATGAACAGGGCGCGGAAGTCGGTCTTGTCCACCAGGTAGCCGATGGGCAGGAGGTTGGTCAGCGAATAAGCGCCGGAGTGGACGTTGCGCACGATGCCCATCGTGGTCTTGCTCTGTCCCAGCGTCTCCATGACCAGGAAGGGCTGGCTGATGACGTGCAGCTCGATGCCGAAGACCGTGAGCACGCCGTGGCCGATGACGGTGCCCCACACCGTGCGCGGCAGCTTGACCTTGGCCGGCTTGGGCTCGGGCCGGGACGGAGGCAGCGCCGGCGCGGGACCGTCGGCGGGCGCGGCGAGCACGGCGTCGGACTCCTCGCGCGGGAGCGCGAGGTCGAAGCGCGACCCCGCGGCGGCGGCCGATGACTCGGGCGACGGGGCGGGACGCTCTCGCGGCGCGGCGACGGCCGTCAGAACGGCCAGCGGGGAACCGGCCCCGCCGCCGGCCGGGCCCGCGACGGCCGGAGCGGCGGCCGGCGCCCCGGCGACGGGGACGGCGGGGGCCCCGCCGGGCGACCGGTGCGCGGGGACGGCGA
>JANRKA010000203.1:0-2863 GCA_033875325.1 Elusimicrobiota bacterium
CCCGCGCCCCGCGGGACTGCCGCGCGCCGCCGCCGCGGCGCCGCGCAAGGCCGTCGGCCCCGCGGTGCCGCGCGCCGCCCGCCCCGCTGCGCGACGACTCGCTTTCGTCGCCGCCGCGGTCGGAGGCGCAGTCGCCCTGCACGCCCTGGGCCTCGACGCCTCCTGGGCCCCGCTGCTGCTGCTCATCGGCGGCCTCGACGGGGGCTGGACCCCCACGCCCGCCCAGACCGCGGAATTCCTGCGCCGCCTGCGCGCCGACGCCGTGAACGGCGGCCGCGTGTCCTGGGCCTTCGTCCACGACGCCGTCGAGGCCATGGGCCTCGGCGAGGAACGCGGCGACGCCCTGCTGCAGGCCTTGCTGCGCGACGGCCATCTGGTGATGCGCGACAACAGCACCCTCCTGCTCTATTCGTTCAAGACGCGCCTGGCGCGTCCCGCCGGCCGCGACCCGGATGCGACGGCCGAGCGCGCGGCCGACGCGAGCGCCCAACGCGCCGTCGAACTGCTCAACTCCGGCGGCCCGTTGGAGCACCTTCGCGCCGTCGCGCACGCGCAGAAGGCGGTGGCCGCCTACGCCGCGTTGACCGCGCGCGGCCGCGCCGAGCCTGCCCAAGCCGAGGAGGCGCGCGCGTTGCGGGAGAACGCCATCCTCGAGAGCATGGGCGACCTCCTGCGCGGGCACAAGGCCGCGCTCGAACCGCGCGCGGGCGAGTCCGCCGCCTTGTGGCGGCGCCTCGAGGACGCCAACGACGCCCTCGCCTGGCTGGGCGGGGCGGCGCGAGAGGCCGGCTTCCCCCTGTCCATGCCCAAGGCCGTCCACGCCAAGCTCAAGGGCCTGCTCGACACCCTCTCGCCGCGCGACGAGGCCGGCAGGCCCGTGTCCGACGACGACGCGGTCGACGGCTACCTCGCCATCCTCCAGTACCTCGAGGAACACCCCGTCGTCGCCGGGCCTCAGACCTTCGCGCGCCCCCTCCTGAGCGAGCGCGGCGACCCCGATGACGCCGCCGCGCTCGGCGCCCAACTCTTCAGCCGCGTCGAGCCCGGCCGCCGCGTCACCGCCTCCGTCGTGAAGGAGGCCGCCGAGGCGCTCGATTGGGCGCCGGCTCGCGCCGGGGCCGCCGTGACCGAACTCGCGCGTTGGGGCTGGGTCGCCCTGCTGCACAACGGCGCGGCCATCCTCTCCGACCTGCCGGCGCGCGCGGCTCCCAACGGCGACGACGCCCTGCGCCCGGCGCACCAGGCCGCGGTGGAGGCGACCCGCCTGCTGAGTTCCGCCGACGCGCGCGACCACCTGCTGGCGACCGCGCGCTTCGAGGACGCCAAGACGCTCTACGCGGCCCAGCGCGGGTCCGCCGAAGCCGCGCGCGCGCGCGAGCTCGCCTCGGCCCTGCAGGCCGACGCCTTCCTCGAGGTCGCCGCCGACGCGCTGCGCGCCTCCGAAAAGGCCGCGCTCGACGGCCTGGCCGGCAAACGCGACTACGTCCATCAGGGCCCCGAGGAGCTGAACCGCCGCGTGGCGCGGGCGCGCGAGGGGCTCGCCTGGCTGCAGACCGCCTGCTTCTCCGTGGACCGCCGTTTCTCCGTGCCGCACGGCATGGCCGCGATGATCCGAGCGGAGCTCACGCTCGGCGCGTTCCGCGAGTCGCTGGACAAACGCGGCGAGGGCGCGGGCCCCGGCATCAAGCTGACGCGCGCGTTCTTCGACTCCCAGGCGCGGGCCGGCGCCCCCGCCTCCCGAGGCGGCGTGGACCCCATCCCGGAGAACGCCGGCGGCGTGACCGCGCTGGCGCCCGCCGACTACCCGACGCTCGCCCAATACGGCAGCGACCTCACGCGCCTGGCCGCCGAAGGCAAGCTGCGCCCCCTCATCGGGCGCCGCGGCGACCTGCGCAAGGTGGTCAAGGTCCTGCTGCGCCTGCAGAAGAGCAACCCGCTCATCCACGGCGAAGCCGGCGTGGGCAAAACCGCCCTCGTCGAAGGCCTGGCCCAGGCCATCGTCGCCGGCGAGCTGCCGTCTCTGTCCGGCAAGAACCTGGTGCGCCTCGACCTCAACGCGTTGGTCGCGGGCACCTCCAGCCGCGGCGAGTTCGAGAAACGCATGAAAGGCGTCATCGACGAGGCCCGCAGATCCGAAGGCCGCGTCATCCTCTTCATCGACGAGATCCACAAACTCGTGGGCGCCGGCTCCGCCGAAGGCGCGCAGGACGCCGCCAACATCCTCAAGGAGGCGCTCTCCGACGGCTCCCTTTCCATCATCGGCGCCACCACCTCCGAGGAGCTGCGCCGCATCGAGAAGAACGGCGCGTTGGAGCGCCGCTTCCAGCCCGTCAAGCTCGAGGCGCCCACTCCCGAGGAGGCCGTGGCCGTGCTCGAAGGCCTCAAGCCCATCTACGAGGAACGCCACGGCGTGAGCATCGCGCTCGAGACGGTGAAGAAGGCCGTCGAGCTCGCGTCGCGCTACGTCAAGTCGCGCCAGCTGCCCGACTCCGCCCTCGACCTCATGGACGACGCCGCCGCCGAGGTCGAGCTCAAGGCCGCCGAGGCCGCGGAAGCGGGCCGCGCCCCGCGTCTGGAGGTCCTCCCCGAGGACCTCGCCGCCGAGGTCGAGTCGCGCACCGGCATCCCCGCCGGCGACGCCGACGCCGACGACCGCGCGAAGCTCAAGGACCTGCCCGACCAGCTCAAGAGCCGCGTCGTCGGCCAGGACGAGGCCGTCGAAGCCGTGGCCGCCGGCGTCAAGCGCGGCCGCGCCGGCCTGCGCGACCCCAAGCAGCCCATCGCGTCCTACCTGTTCATGGGCCCCACCGGCGTGGGCAAAACCGAGCTGGCGCGCGCCACCGCGCTGAAGGTGTTCGGCTCC
>JANRKA010000204.1:0-8724 GCA_033875325.1 Elusimicrobiota bacterium
GGCCGACGCGCCCCGGGTCACGCCCGCGGCTCCCGCCGCGGGCCCCCTGCCGCGGTTCCTCCAGGTCCTCGTCGCCGCGGGCGCCCCCGTCCCCCTGGTCGAGCGGCTGTACCGCCTGTTGGCCGACGGCCACCCCGGCAACCAGAACGCCGTCTACCACGGCCTCGGCCACAGCCGCGCCGTGGCCGACCTGACGGCGCGTTTAGCCGAGGAGGCCGTCCTCACCCCGGACCGCGCCGCGCTCGTGGTGCTCGCCGCCTCGCTGCACGACCTTGACCCGGGCCGAGCGCCGGGGATGCCGCCCACGGTGTCCGCCACGCTCGCCTTCCTGGAGCGGGACCCCGAGGCGCGCGCCCTCGTCGCCGAGTTCGGCGCCCATTTCGGCTTCACGCCCGCCCAGGTCGCGGCCCTCATCAAAGCCACCGATTTCAGCCCCGTGCCGGCCCGTCTCGCGGAGCTGCAGCGGGACTTCGAACGCTCGGCGGACGACGCGTTTCCCGCGGAAGCGGCCGCTTGGGGCCGTGAGTGGGGCTTGCGCATCTCGGCGGCGGACAAAACCGCCGCCTATCTCGGCACGACGCAAGAGGCGCTGGCGGCCGTGCGCGGCTTGGCTGGGGAGTTCCGAGCCGAAGCCGCGGCCGCGGGCCGCCCGGGGCGCTCGGACGCCGACATCGTCGCCCATACCCACTCGTTCCTGGGCGGCCTCGCCATGTCGCCCCAGATGGCGCTGCTCCCCCAGGAGCTCCAAGAGCGCTTCGAGACCAACTGGCGCTACTTCCAGACGCTCTCCGAGCCACAGGCCGCCGCAGCCGCGTTGGCGGCGCTCGACGCGGCGCCGACCCGCGGCCCGCCCGCCTCGCCCCAGACCATCCTCGACGCCGGCCGCGCGCGCCGCTTCATCGAAGGCATGACCAAGGGAGCGCGAAGCGACGAGAAGACCCGCCGCGGCGTGCTCCAACTCTGGCTCGAGGAGCAGCGCATCCCCCCCGGCTCGGCGCGAGGCAAGGCCGTCCTCGCCGAGCTTTTCCCCGCCGCGCTCGCCGAACGCGAGTCGGCGCTGGCCGGCGTCTCGCCCGCCCTGGCCCGTTACCACGACTCCCTGCTCAAGCTCGCCCGCGAGCAAGGCACCACCCCCCTGGAGATCTCGCGCACGCTCGAGGCCGCCGGCACCATCGGCGACCTGGCCGGGGTGGACGCCGGGACTTTCGAGCACCAGGCCTGGCTCGCGCTGCGGCGCGCCTCGCTCGAGCGCGCGGTGCGTCGTTACCCCGACAACGCCCAAGGCGATTTCATGCGGCAGCTCGCCGGCGCGATGTCGGCCCCCGGCGGCAAGTCGGTCGAGGAGGTCGCGCGGGAGGGCGTGTTCGCCTATGTCGATTTCGGAGGGGCCGGCGTCAGCCGCGCCGCCGTCGGACGCGACCCCGACCCGCGCGCGCCCGAGATGGTCTTCTACGTCACGCGCCGCGAGGAGAAGTGGCGCGTCGAGGGCTATCGCCGCAACCGGGGCGCGGGCACCGACGCCGAGTCGAAGCGGCGTCTCGTGCGCTGGCTCGTCGCCGGCGGCATTCCCGCGGCCGACTTCGAATAGTATAATCGCGCCATGAGCGCGACCAACGACTGCCCCTGCACCAGCGGCAAGACCTACGCGGACTGCTGCGCCCCCTACCTCGACGGCAAGGCCCTCCCCCCGACGGCCGAGGCCCTGATGCGCTCGCGCTACACCGGCTACGCCACCGGCAAGGTGGACTACGTCGAGCGCACGCACGCGCCCGAAGGCGCCAAAGACTTCGACCGCAAGGCCGCCGAGAAATGGTCGCGCGAGTCACAGTGGAAGGGCCTGCACATCGTCGCGGTCAAGGACGGCGGCGTTTCCGACTCGACCGGCGTCGTCAACTTCGTCGCCGCCTTCGCGACCGGCGGCCAGGAGTACCAGCACCACGAGATCGCCACCTTCCGCAAGGAAGGCGGCCGCTGGCTGTTCGTCGACGGCAAGTCGCCCAAACCCGACACCTTCGTGAAGTCCGGCCCCGACCTCGGCCGCAACGACCCCTGCCACTGCGGCTCCGGCAAGAAATTCAAGAAGTGCCACGGCAAGTAGTTAAGCTGGGGTCAGACCCTTCTTAACGAGTTAAGAAGGGTCTGACCCCAGCTTAACTAGGAAAGCGAGGAGTTCGTTCCAGACGCGGTCCTGGTCTTCCTTCGACAACTTGTCGAAGTGGTAGGTGAAGATGGAGTGGCCCTTGCCCTCGACCTCGACGGCGCGGAAGCGCTCGCCGAAGCCCTCTTTAAGCGTCTCGAAGCGAGGCGCCTGGCAGAGGAAGTCCCCGGTGAAGCGGAAACCCAGGACGGGAATGTTCTCCTTCTCGCTGCGGCGCCGGGCGTTCTCCCACTCCGCGTCGGATAGGCCGTGGTCGGCGCTTTTCCAGGGCAAGACGGGCGGCGACGGCTGACTGAGCACGGGCGCGATGAGATGTTCGTCCATCATCAAGGCCAAAGCGAAGCCGCCGGTCATACACATGCCGATGGCGCCCACGCCCTTTCCAGGGCGCTCGTTCAAGGCCCGGCGCGACAGCGCCCGCAGCCAGCCGGTGATGGGACGCTCACGGCGGCTGGAGAGAAAGCCGAATTCCTTCCAAACGCACGGCCACAGCAGGGGCTTGCTGCCGTAGAAGCCGTTGGGCTCGCCGAAGAGCAGCGGCATGTAGACGGTGTAGCCCGAATCGGCCAGGCGGCGGCCCATGTCCACGCAGGACGGCGACATCCCGGGCAACTCGTGCATCAAGACGACGGCCGGACCGCTCCCGCGGCGGTACACGGGCTTGGTCAGCTCCCCGTCGGCGAAGTCGAAGCGCTCGAAGCCGGGCAAATCCATAACTGATATAATCGTTTCTCCCACCATGATGACAAGCGCGCAGCTCCGAAAGTCCTATCTCGATTTCTTCGTCAAGAACGGGCACACGCTCAAGCCCTCATTCCCCATCGTCCCGCAGGGCGACGCCACCCTGATGTTCAACTCGGCGGGCATGGTGCCCTTCAAGCCCTACTTCCTGGGCCTGAAGAAGGACCTCTCGCGCGCGACGACCTCGCAGAAGTGCTTCCGCACCACCGACATCGAGCGCGTGGGCACGACTTTGCGCCACCTGACCTTCTTCGAGATGCTCGGCAATTTCTCCTTCGGCGACTACTTCAAGGCCGAAGCCGTGGCGTACGCCTGGGAATACCTGACCAAGGAAGTGGGCCTGGACCCCAAGCGCCTGCACCCCACGGTGTTCGAAGAGGACCAGGAGGCGATCGACCTGTGGAAGAAGGTCGGCTGCCCCAACCCCGCCAAGAAACTCGGCGCGGACACCAACTTCTGGAACATGGGCCCGACGGGCCCCTGCGGCCCCTGCTCCGAGATCTACTTCGACCTCGGCCCCGAGTTCGGGACGGGCCCCGAGGACGTGCTCGGCGGCGACGGCGACCGCTACCTCGAAATCTGGAACCTGGTCTTCACCGGCTTCGACCGCCAGGCCGACGGCTCGCTCGCGCCTTTGGCGCGGCCTTGCATCGACACCGGCATGGGCCTGGAGCGCCTGGCGTTCTGCGCGCAGGACAAGAAGTCCCCCTTCGAGACCGATCTCTTTTCGCCGATCACCGAGGCGGCGGCGAAGCTCCTCGGCGCGGACCCCAAGGACCCCAAACACGCGCGCGGCTTCCGCGTCATCGGCGACCACAGCCGCGCCGCGGCCATGCTCATGGCCGAGGGCATCATCCCCTCCAACGTCGAGCGCGGCTACGTCCTGCGCCGCCTGGTGCGCCGCGCGGCGCGTTACGGCCAGCTCATGGGCATGGACAAGCCCTTCCTGCACGAGCTCGTGCCCGCCGTCGTGGACATCTTCGCGCCCGGCTACCCCGAACTGCGCGGCGTGCAGTCGCAGATCCAGACCGTGATGCGGACCGAGGAGACCAAGTTCCTCGAGACCCTCCACTCCGGCGAAGCCGAGCTCAACAAGCAGCTGGAGAAATCGGGCAAGACCCTCTCCGGCGAGCAGGCCTTCCGCCTCTACGAGACCTTCGGCTTCCCCATCGAGCTGACCAAGGAGATCTGCGGCCACAAGGGCGTCTCGGTGGACGACGCCGGCTTCAAAGCCGCCCAGGAGAAAGCCGCCGACATGGCGCGCGCCTCCTGGAAGGGCTCCGGCGAGAAGAATCTCGGCGCCTTGGTCGCGACCGCGCCCAAAACCGTCTTCACCGGCTACGACAGCGCTCAAGAGACGGCGACCGTCGTCGCCTCCGCCCCCGGCCTCGTCGTGCTCGACCGCACGCCGCTCTACGCCGAGGGCGGCGGCCAGGTCGGCGATTCCGGCGAGCTGACGGACGGCACGAAGGTCCTCGCGCGCGTCGTCGACACGCAGAAGCAGAACGACGTTTTCGTGCACGTCCTCGACTCCGCCGTCTCCGTGCCGGTCGGGACGGCCGTCACGGTGCGAGTGGACGCCGAGCGCCGCGCGCGCATCAAGCCCCACCACACCGCGACCCATCTCATGAACGAGGCCCTCAAACGGGTGCTCGGGCCGCACGTGCGCCAGGCGGGCTCCTACGTCGGCCCCGACAAGCTGCGCTTCGACTTCACCCACCCCAAGGCGCTGACGCCCGACGAGATCGCCAAGATCGAGGCCATCGTCAACGACGAGATCAAGGCCGCCCACGGCGTGGCGCCCAAGTGCCTGCCCGTGGCCAAGGTGGCCGAGTTCGGCGCGACCACCTTGCTCGGCGAGGACTACGGCGCCGAGCCGCGCTTCCTGCTCATCGGCGCGAAAGGCTGGACCGACCCCAAAGACCGCTTCTCGTTGGAGCTGTGCGGCGGCACCCACGTCGACAATACGGCGGAGATCGGCGGCTTCAAGATCGTCAAGGAGTCCTCGGCTTCCTCCGGCGTGCGCCGCATCGAGGCGCTGACCGGCAAAAGGCTCGAGGAGCACCTCGCCGAGCAGGCGGCCGTCAAGGCCAAGGCCGAGGCCGCTCAGAAGGCGCGCCGCGCCGAGCTGGTCGCGGAGCTGGTCAAGCTCGGCGGCAAGGCCGCCGACTCCGACGACGTCAAGGTTCTGGAGAGCCGCTTGGGCGCGCTCAAGACGGCCAGACTCGCCGCCTCGGCCGAAGCCGCCAAGGTCGTCCTCGAGGTCAAAGGCGTCAAGCTCAGCCTCCAGCGCCTGGACGGCGCCGACCCCAAGAGCCTGCGCGGCATCGCCGACAAGGCGAAGGCCGAGCTGGGCTCGGGCGCGGTGCTGCTCAGCGCCGCGTCCAGCTTCGTCTTCGCGCTGACCCCGGACCTCGCCGGCAAGGGCTACGACGCCGGACGCGTGGCCAAGGCCTTCGCCGCCCTCAACGGCGGCTCGGCCGGCGGCCGCGCCGACTTCGCCCAGGGCGGCATCGCGACCGCCGACTGGGACGCCGCCGTCGCCAGCTTCAAGACCATCTTCGAGCAGGAGCCCAAGTGAGCGCCATCGACCCCGAAGTCGCCAAACAGATCGACGCCGCCTTCGACTACCGCGGCCACGTGACCGTGACGCTGAAGGACGGGAAGGTCATCGAGGGCTACGTCTACCACCGCAACCTCGACGAGCGTTTCGGCGAGCCGTGCCTCGAGATGTTCCCCAAGGACAAAGACGAGCGCCTCGTCGTCGCCGCTCAGTCGGTGAAGTCCGTCGCCCTCACGGGCAAGGATTTCGCGCAGCCCTTCGTGCCGCCGGCGAAGTAGTCAGCGCTTCCCGGCGAAGTTGCGCACGTCGTCCGAGCCGTTCTGGCTCAACGCGCGCGCGCGCGACGCGATGGCCGGCCGCGACGCGGCCCCCTCGCCCTGGCGATGGGCCGACTGCGGCACGGACGCCGCGACGACGACGCCGGGCGACGCCGCGCCCGCGGCGGGTTTGGCCGGCGCGGCCTGGACGGACGCCGAGGCCGAGGTGGTCTCGGAGCCGTGGCCGTACACCTGGAAGGAGCGCAACTCGCCCTTCAAGCTCCGCTTCCAGTCCCCGGAAGCGGCGGGGTCGGCCGGCGAATCGGTGAGGTCGGAGACCCGCCTCTCGTCGTTGACCGCGACGAGCGCTTTCTCCTGCGTGTCGGGCTTGCTGAGGTAGTCGTACTCCACCATCTGGACGCCGTCGTCGCGTTTCTCCTCCGGAGCGCCGAGCTTGATGACGCGCACGCCGTCGTGGCTCGCGACGGCCGGGGCGGTCTTGCCCTCCTTCGCCATGGACTGCAGATGGGACCAGAGGTTGCCGCGCCCGGTCATGTCCACGAAGAAAACCGCGTAGCCGATGGCGACGTAGAGCGCCCAGCCGCACGCGGTCTCGAGCGCCTCGGAAGACCAGTCCGCCGCTTCGCGAAGGAAGTTCTTCATCCCTCCGAGTATAGACCCGCGACCCACGGCGCGCAAGACCTTTTAACTGATTTTTTAAGCGTTTTCGTTTACCAGGCATTTACCGATCGGGCCGCGCAGTTCGGCCGCCGGCACGGGCGCCGCCACCCCCTGCGCGCGCACGAAGCGGTGCACCAAGGTGTAGCGGTCGCAGAGCAGTCCCGCCGTGCGCGGGCCCACGAGGATGCGCCCCGGCTCGGCCGCCGATTCCAGGCGCTGGGCCAGGTTGACCGCGTGGCCGATGACGGTGTACTCCGCGCGTTGCGCGCTGCCCAGACAGCCCGCGACCGCCTCGCCGGTGTTGATGCCGAAACCCATGCGCAGCCCCGCGCGGCCGGCGAAAACGGCGTCGCGGGCCCGGGCCTCGATGACGCCGCAGGCGCGCAACGCGGCGCGCGCGGCGGCGCCGGCGTGGTCCCTGCAGGCCATCGGGGCGCCGAAAACGGCCATCAGGCCGTCCCCCAGGAACTTGTTGACGATGCCGCCCTCGACGCGGACCGCGTCGATGACGACGGTCAGGACCTCGTTGAGCCGCTCGACCGCCTCCTCGGGCGCGACGCGGCCGGCGTAGGGCGTGAAGCCGCGGACGTCCGCGAAGAGCACCGTCACGACGCGGTGCTCGCCGCGCGCCATGACCAGGTCGGGCGCCTCCAGGATGCGCTGCGCGACCTCGGGCGTGACGAACTGGCCGAAGGCGCGGCGCACCGACTCGAGCCCCTTGAGGCGGGCGTAGGCGCCGTCGAGTTCTCCGCGCAGGGCCTGCTCGCGCGCCAGCTCGCGGGAGAGCCGGCGTTTCTCGAGGACGCGTTTGACCGCGGCGAGGAGCTGGGCCGGCCCGAACGGCTTGATGAGGTAGTCGTACGCCCCGTCGCGCAGCGCGCCCACCGCGGAGTCCATGTCGGGGTGGCCGGTCATGAGGATGGCGTCGGCGTTGGCGGCCGCACGCGCCCGGCGCAGCACCTCCAGCCCGTCCACGCCGCCGGGCATCATCAGGTCGGTCAGCACGAGGTCCCAGCCCTCGCCCAGCCGCTCGGTCGCCTGCCGGCCGTCGCCGCACGACGCGCACTGGTAGCCGGCCTCGCTCAGGACCCTCTCGCCGAAGCGCCGGATGCCTTCCTCGTCGTCCACGATCAGGATGCGCATAAACCCTCCCCCGCCGCCGACATCCTCAGTCTAGCCCCGCGCGATGAACGCGCGCGTAGCGGGCGCTTAACTCCGCCTGAAGCGCCGCGGGCGAGCCCGGTTCAACGAGACTTAAGCGGCCCGCAAGCCCGCGCACAGGCGCCGAGGGCATACTGTGAGCAGGCGCGAGGAGCGCCGGGAGGGGTTATGATCACCTTGTTCAAGACGGCGGCGGCGGCGGCGGCGGTCCTCGCCGCGCTCGCGTTGGTGGGCTGCGGCGGCGTCGAGCGGCGCGTGCGCGACGGGCGCGTGGGAGCGGTCATCGACCAGGAGCCGGACCGGCGCTCCTACTACGAGGCCATCGGCATCGGCGCCTCGGACCCGTCCCTGCCCACCGAGACCCAGCGCAAAGCCTTGGCGCGCGACGCGGCCATCGTGAAGGCGCAGTACGAGCTGCTCTCCATGATCAAGGGCGTCGAGCTGGAGGGCGGCGTCACCGTCTCGCAGGCGTTGGAGAAGGACTCCCTGCTCACCGCCCGGGTGCACGACAGCATCCGCGGAGCCGAGGTGCTCAAGTCGGAGTTCACCGACGACGGCGGCTGCGTGGCCACGCTGCGCCTGCCCAAGAGCCGGGTGGCGCCCCTGTTGGCGGGAGCGCGGCCGTGAGAGGCCTCGCGACGGCCGCGTTGACGGCGGCCGTCCTGGCGGCGACGGGCTGCGCGGGTGCGCGAACGCGCGAGGTGGTCGTCGAAGGCGTCGCGGCCGTGGGCGCGGACGGGGCCGACGCCGCGCGCGAGCGCGCCCTGGCCGACGCGCGCCGCCGGGCCGTCGAGCAGGCGGCGGGCGTCGAGATCGGGTCCTTCGTCGTGACGAACGGCGGCGTGGCGGTGCTCGACCGCGTCAGCGCGACGGCGCGGGGCGCGTTGCGCGGCTACCGCGTCGTCTCGGAGGGGCGCGCCGACGGGGCCGTGACCGTCCGCATCCGGGCGCGCGTGGAGCCCGACGGCGCGGCGCCCGCTCCCGCGGGCACCTGGCCGCCGGGCACGGGCCCGCGCCTGCGCCTGGCCGCCGCCCTCGAGCCGTCCCCGGTCGAGAGCGCCGCGCGCGGCGCGCTGCGCCAGGACTGGCTCGCGCGCGGCGGGACGCTCGCCGAGGACGGCGCGCCCGCCGACCTCGTGTTGTTCACCGCGGCGTCCGCGGCC